>NZ_CP073754.1:306137-612275 GCF_018734325.1 Methylomonas paludis
TTGGGCGTACTCTATTATAAGCTGCCTGCCTGGCCGGTTTCGTTTGGCGACAATCAAATGGCTGAGAAATTGTTGAAAACCAGCTTGGAAATTAATCCGCATGGCATAGATGCCAATTATTTTTATGCGGATTTTTTGCTGGAACAGGACAGGGAAAGAGAAGCAGAAGAATATTTGCAAAAAGCGCTGCAAGCGCCAGTGCGTAAACAGCAAGTGTATGCCGACACCCAACTGCAAAATGAAGTAAAAGTGGCCTTGACCAACAGTCGGCTCAAAAAGGAAAATACCGGAAATCGGTTTATGTCCCTGTTTGCCAACAGTAGTTACGTCTCAAAATAGCCGGTATATTGGTAACCTGGATCTAGCCTTAATAGCTCGAAGTTGCTTGGTGGCTGCTATCCAGGCTTTCAGGTTTTGTTAATGATCGCGCTGAACCGAAAAACGCGCCAGCATTTCCAGCGCACTTTTATAGTCCGAGTCAGGCAATACCTGTAGCGACTCAATCGCTTTTGCCGCTGCCTGTTCTGCGCATTTTTCAGTATATTCAATCGCCTGGGTTGCTTTCACCACAGCATACACCTCATTAAAGGCTGCGCGGGAGCCATGCCGGATAGCATCAATCACAATTTGCGCCTGTTGCTCAGTGCCGTGCTGTATGGCGTAAATCAAGGGCAGGGTGGGTTTGCCTTCAGCCAAGTCGTCGCCCAGATTTTTACCCAGCTCTTCCGTACTGGCCTTGTAGTCCAGTGCATCATCAATCAGCTGAAAAGCCACGCCTAATTGTTGGCCATAAATCGCCAAAGCCTCTTCAACAACCGTATCGGTGCCGGAAATCACCGCAGCCAGTCGGGTAGCGGTACTGAATAAAATAGCCGTTTTACGGGCAATCACTTCCAAATATTTGGCTTCGGTAGTATCGGGATTATTGCAGTTCAGCAACTGCAAAACCTCGCCTTCTGCGATGGCGGTAGTGGTTTTGGACAATATCTCCATTACCCGCATTTTGTTGGTGCGTACCATCATCTCGAAGGCGCTGGAGTATAGGTAATCCCCAACCAAAACGCTGGCGGCATTGCCCCATACGGCGTTGGCAGATTCTTTGCCTCGGCGTAACACCGATTCGTCGACCACGTCATCATGCAACAAAGTCGCGGTGTGAATGAACTCAATCACAGCCGCCATAATCAGGTGATGATCCTCAACCTGACCTAGTGCTTTGGCTGCCAGCAGCAGCAACATGGGTCGTAATCTCTTGCCGCCATTCCCGATAATATAGTGGCCGATCTGGTTGATCAGCACTACATCCGAACTAAGTTCGTCAAGAATCAACTGATCAACGGCTAGAGCTTCCGTTGCAGTTAAGTTTTTAATGGAGTCAAAATCGATGATTGCCGAAGCTGTCGTTAAATCATTAGCTATCATGGGAGTTTTGGAAATTTCGGCAGCGTTCAGTTTTACATTATTCAGCCACCCATCGTATGAATAATAATCGACAGTGTCAATAGCCCCATTCACATTGCTCTAATTTAGAGAACCACTAAAAAGACATATTTGTCTGGTAGACTATGCTTTTAATCCGCTGTGGAATGGCGATGCTGGTTGCCGATAACGACATCAAATTGACAGAACGGCTCAGCATAACGTATTATTCCCAGTCTTTTTTATTCGTTTCTTAAACAGGTTTTCTACAAATGAAAAGAACATACCAACCAAGCAAACTTAAACGCGCCAGAACCCACGGTTTTCGTGCCAGAATGGCAACAGTAGGTGGCCGCAGAGTTATCAACGCGCGCAGAGCCAAAGGCCGCGCTTCCTTGACAGTTTAATTGTCGGCGGAAGATTACGGCTTTCCGGTTCAGTTTCGACTAGGGACACCCGCTGATTTTAAAAATGTATTTACCAATCCTGTAAAGTCTACAGACAAATATTTCACGGTTTTAGCAATCCGGAACGATTTGTCGTACTCTCGGTTAGGGCTGGCGATAGCAAAAAAAACAATAAAAAAAGCAGTCGCAAGGAATCGCATAAAAAGAACTGCCAGAGAAAGCTTTAGATTGCAACGGCAGCATATCGTCGGCATAGATATAGTTGTATTGGCGCGAGGAGATGCTGCAAGCGCACCCTTGTTGGTATTGAGAAAGTCATTGGAAAAGCATTGGCTTAAATTGGTTGAACGATGCGTATCCTGCTGATAGCTCTAATTAAGGCATACAAATACTTCATAAGTCCTTTACTGGGACCAACGTGCCGATTTTATCCCAGTTGTTCAAGTTATGGCTTGGAGGCTATCCAGTTACATGGTGCCGCCAATGGCTCCTATCTCACTATTCGCCGATTATTGAAATGCCACCCTTTTCACGAGGGCGGCATTGACCCTGTTCCAGAAAAATTGAGTAAATAACAATGGATAACATTAGATTTGTACTTGTCATGGCGATGTTGATGATCTCCTATATGCTTTGGGAGTCATGGCAAATTGATTATGGCCCAAAACCGCAAGCTATTATCTCCGACACCCCAGTCGTTAGCAGTACCGAGTCTACAACGGCAAGCCCAAATCAAGCCCAGTCGCTTACCGGTCAACAAAACAGCAACGTGCCAGTGCCGGCCGCACATAGCCAGGACAAAATCATCAGCGTCAAAACTGACGTATTTGCGTTGGAAATCGACACCAATGGCGGCACATTACGCAATCTGGATTTGTTGAAATACCCGCACGAAAAAGAAAACACCATCGTCAACAAAGCCTATGCCCTGATCGGTTTGGCAGCACCGGTGAAGAACCTTTCCCCGATTCGCCTGTTCGACAATAGCCCGGAAAACCTGTTTTTAGCTCAAAGCGGTCTGGTTGCCAGCGAAAGCTCTGCTGTAGCGCCGGATCATCACGCTCAATTTAATGCAGAAAAAACAGAATATGTATTAGCCGAAGGTCAGGATCAAATCAGTATTCCCCTGACCTGGACAGATCAACAAGGCCTCAAGGTAACCAAAACCTTTACCCTTAAACGCGGTAGTTATGCAATTGGCCTGGAACAAAAAATCGTCAACCAGTCAGCCAAACCCTGGTCAGGCAGACAGTACGATCAACTGTTGAGAATAGAGCATAGCGATAAAAGCGGCAACAACTTCATCAGAACCTATTCCGGCGGCGTAATCTATACCGACAAAGACAAATTCAAAAAAGTCAAATATGCCGATATGGGTGATAACGTCAACATTACAGCTGCAGGTGGTTGGAGCGGCATGATCCAGCATTATTTCGCCAGCGCCTGGATACCGCCTGTTGACCAGGAAAATCATTTTTATACTAAAGCACTTAACGATTTTCGTTATGTAATAGGCTCATATTCACCGGATACCACCGTTCAGCCCAATAGCGAAGGCGTATTTCGTGCCGAACTGTTTGCCGGCCCAAAAATCCAGCCGGTTCTGGAAGCCACCGCACCAGGCCTGGAATTGACCGTCGACTACAGCTGGTTAACCATCATTGCCAAACCAATTTATTGGTTGTTGAACCAATTGCACAGCTATATCAACAATTGGGGACTGGCCATCCTGGGTGTGACCTTCTTCATCAAATTACTGTTCTTCAAACTTTCCAAAGCCAGCTACCAGTCTATGGCTAAAATGCGCAAAATACAGCCGCGCCTGAAAGAACTGCAAGAACGCTATGCCGATGACAGACAGAAATTCAACACCGAAATGATGTCCATGTACAAGCGCGAAAAAGTTAACCCACTGGGTGGCTGCTTGCCCATCATGGTACAGATTCCGGTGTTTATTTCCCTGTACTGGGTATTAATCGAAACCGTAGAATTGCGTCAGGCTGATTTTGCCCTGTGGATTCAGGATTTGTCCGCCCAAGACCCGTTCTATCTGTTGCCGATTGTGTATGGCATCACCATGAAAATTCAGCAAAGTCTGAATCCGGCCCCTATTGATCCGCTGCAAGCCAAAGTCATGAAAATGTTCCCTATCATTTTCACCGTGTTCTTCCTGTTTTTCCCCTCAGGATTGGTACTGTACTGGATTTGCAACAACAGTCTGTCCATCATCCAGCAGTGGTACATCACCAAACACATCCTGGAAGCAGACAACCACGCTCATTAAGCCATGCTCACTAGTGGCGACACCATAGCCGCTATCGCCACACCGCCGGGTAACGGCGGTGTCGGCATCATCCGTATCTCAGGCCCGGCAGCCGGGCCTATTGCCAAACAACTTAGCCGTAAAATCCCAAAACCCCGCTACGCCTATTTTGTGCAGTTTCTGGAGGCAGACGGCAGCAGTCTTGATAGCGGCTTAATGCTTTACTTTCCCGGCCCCGCCTCATTTACCGGCGAAGACAGCCTGGAATTGCACGGCCACGGCGGCAGAGTCGTGTTAGACATGCTGTTACGCCGGGTTTTGGCCTTGGGAGCACGTCTGGCCCAACCCGGCGAATTCAGCCAGCGCGCCTTTCTTAACAACAAACTGGATTTAGCCCAGGCCGAAGCCATAGCCGATCTAATCAGCAGCAGCACCGAGCAAGCGGTACGCTCCGCACAACGCTCCATGCAGGGCGAATTTTCCGCAAAAATTAACGAACTGGTCGATGAATTAATCGAACTGCGCGTGTATATCGAAGCCGCCATCGACTTTGTTGATGAAGAAATCGACTTTCTTCACGATGGTCTCGTCGCCGCCAAAATAGCCGGTCTGCATCAAAGAGTGCTGGCCATTTACGCCACCGCCCGGCAAGGCCGCTTACTGCACGACGGCATGAATGTGGTGCTGGCCGGTGAGCCCAATGCAGGCAAATCCAGTCTGCTCAACGCCTTGGCCGGCCACGAAGCCGCCATTGTCACCGATATTGCCGGCACCACCCGTGATGTACTGCGCGAACGCATCCAACTGGATGGCATGCCGCTCCACATCATTGACACCGCCGGACTGCGCGAAAGCGAAAACCCGGTCGAACAGGAAGGCATCCGCCGCGCCCATCAAGAAATCCGTAAAGCCGATCAGGTGCTGGTGCTGATAGACAGCACCCGACCGGAAACCGCCGCCATACTCGACAGCATTCCAGCCGATATCCATCTCACCAAAATCTTCAACAAAATCGATTTGCTGGGCGAAACCGCCAGAATCAGCCAAACACCCCAGGGTTGGGAAATCTACCTGTCCGTCAAAACCGGCATCGGCATGGATTTATTAAAACAGCATCTCAAACACAGCGCGGGTTATACCGAAACCAGCGACAGCGTATTCACCGCCCGCCGCCGCCATATTCAGGCGCTTGATCAGGCCGCCGCCGTCCTGCAAAGCGCCGCTGCCCAACTGGACAGCCACGCCCCGGAACTGGTCGCCGAAGATCTCCGTCAGGCCCAGCTCAGTCTCGCCGAAATCACCGGTGAATTCAGCGCCGATGACCTGTTAGGTGAGATTTTTGGCAGTTTTTGTATCGGAAAGTAAAGTGGTAAAACAAGGGAAAGAAACCGGCAATCAAAGGCAAATAATACAAAGGGTTAAAGAAATTTAACCCTTTTTGTTTTCTGATTTTTGACTTTACTTTACCATTTTTTACCCCTATATTACCCCTTAAGCATTTCAAGGGGTAAAAAGGGGTAAAATTCGTGAAAGTGACCATCGAAAAACGCATCAACTCCGAGGGCGACAAGCAAAGCATTCGGCTTGTGTACTGGTACGGTAGCCACCTTAAAGATGGTAAGCTGGTACACGATAGAAAGCGTGAACAATTAGACCAATTTTTATACGTCAACCCTAAAAGCAAGGTTGAAAAGCTGCACAATAAAGAAACCTTGCAACTGGTCGAAGCTATCAAAGCTAAGAGGATTACAGAGGCGGCCAGTGGTCAGTATGGTTTTACCAATGAAACCAAGTTAAAAGCTAGTTTTTTTAGTTTTTATAATCAGATTATGGAAACCAAAAAAACCAATGAAAGCAGTAGCAATTACAGCGTGTGGCAGTGTTGCCTTATTCAATTAAAGCGTCATCACCCAGATGAAAGCCTCACGTTTGAACAAGTCACTCCGGAATGGTTGGAAGGGGTGCGGAAGTTCTTTGATACTCAAGCCAAAACCAAAAGCGGTAATCTGATTAGCAAAGGCAGCGCTTCATCTTATTTCAATAAGGTTAGGGCTGTTATCAATGCGGCCTATGCAAAAGGCATGATTACCCGTAACCCATTGGCGCAAGTTAAAGGTATTAAGGCCGAACAGGCAGAACGGGTCTACCTGACTATTGAAGAGGTGCGGAACCTGGTTAAAACTGATTGTCGGTATGATGTGCTGAAACGGGCCTTTCTATTTTCCTGCCTGACCGGTTTACGCTGGAGCGATATAAATAAACTGGAATGGGATGAAGTTAGCCAATTTGATGGGGTGTACCGGATAACCTTTAATCATAAAAAAACCAGGAACTTGCAATATTTAGATATTACTCAGCAGGCTTACAATTTACTGGGCGAACCGGAAAAGGAAGGCCGGGCTTTTCAGGGCTTGAAATATTCTGACTACATGAATGTTGAATTATTACGTTGGGCTATGGCGGCAGGGATAAGCAAACACGTTACCTTTCACACCGGACGGCATACGTTCGCGGTAAGCCTGCTTAGTAATGGCGTGGATATTTACACTGTATCTAAATTGTTGGGGCATAGTGAGGTAAAAACTACGCAAATCTACGCGGATATTATCGACAGCGTTAGAAAAGAAGCTATGCATCGGATACCGGACATAGGCTTATAAATCAGTTTAACCAAGTCTAGCCCGACGGGGTGAAAGCCGGATACCTTCAGCCGGCTGGCTTGGTTTCTATTTTGAGGGCTGGCACTTTGAAGGGGTGTTGAATGGCAATTAATCCTATTTGGAAAAATCGGGAGACTTATACCTATCTTGAGTTAACATATTTAGCTTGCGATTTAGAGCCAGAAAACAAAAATCATGCTTGCACGAATTCTACGCATTTATTAAATAGAATGTATTCGGATATACTTAATTTTTTAAATAAAAAAAAGCTTGAAAAAGAAAATCCGTTTCCTTATACACCAAACTTTAGAATATATGAGGCTGATGATAGTTTTAACAGATATAAGGAAAAGCTCGATTATTCTGTTAATAAGGAATATGCGATAGAAATAATTGACGCCTTGGGAGTTAAGAATTTTTTGAGGGATAATTTAGATATACCAATACATAATAATAGGGTTGTTACGCCATCATATCTTGATACAAGTCACCCTATGCATAGTAAAGAATTGAAGATCGCTATTGATGCATGGGAGGCTGTTTTAAAGTGCAATCCAGATAGACCAAACCAAGGTAGTAGAAAAAAGTTAATTGAACGATGGTTAGAAGATTCTTATCCTAAATCATTAGACATATTATCAGATGAAGCGAAAAACCGTATTGCTACTATGCTGAATCCAGATAAAGCCGGCGGCGCACCTTCCACACCTTAAAAAATTAACATAGCTATCAAAAATAACATAACCACCTGCTAACTATTTGAAATTAATTGTTTATTTATAACCTAACCACCTCCCAACAACCCCATCCCCTGGAACAGTTACACCTACACAAATCAGTTTTATGTGATTAATATTCCTGCCAGCTTTAACAACCGCTAACAATAGCAAGGTAGTAAAAAAATGGCAGAAATAAAGAAACCTATTACGCTTGATGACATATTAAGCCGTCTGGATGTACTTATAACGGCTGTTCTCAGCAATAAAAATGCTTTAAATATTGATGAAGCAGCAGCCTTTACAGGGTTGGCTGTTAGTTATCTTTACAAGCTAACTTCTACCCAAGAAATCCCCCACTATAAACCACGCGGCAAGATGTTGTATTTTGATCGGGCTGAGTTGGAAAGATGGTTGCTTCAGCGTCGTATTAAATCAATCGATGAAATCAATAAGGAAGCGGCTAATCATGTCGCGGGCGGTGTGTAATGAGAATTACATCTGCACGTGAAGGTTGGTACGCCTTAAAAGTTAGCCAGAAAGAGCTTGATAGTTTTAAGAGGTCGGACATTATGACTTTGAAAAAATATCACATAGTCGGTTGGCAAGTCCACGAAACTGAGATTAAGCCAATTACCCCTATTGGCGTTTTTGAAAGCAGCTATGTTTGTATTGCGCCGAATGGTCGGGTGTATTCTTCTAAAACTGTTTTTAGTAACTTGGCGTGTTGGTGGAATTATGTTTTGACTGATCGCAAGGTACGCTTAAAAAGGATGGATATAAAGCTGTTACACGATATTAGCAGGGGTGTGTAATGCGGCGCAAAATTACAAGTTCGGCACAACGTGAATTATTAGCTAAATTCCTTGATGGTGGATGGTTAGAAATTGATGATTTATTAATTGATGAACTCGTTACTAACGGCTGGCGATTTAAATATAAATCTATTCATAACTACAAGCCTGGGAATTTTCGGAAGTTAAGCAGCAATTCATTAATAGCTCGCCGAAAATTGAAAGAGTTTGATCTGTTAACGGCGTTATCTGCAAAAATTAGTAAGGTTAATCAAATAATTGGTTGTATCAGTGTAAACGAATATGGTCGCGAGCAATGGGAGTCATTGTTACCAATTATTAATGGTGTTTTGGTCAATATTATGAGTCTTCGCAATTGGCCGCATAGCAAAGAACAGGAAGTCATTAACCAATTTGCAGACGACCTTATTATTAGGGTTGATAGCATCAGGGCTTCTTGTTTTGTTAACCAACATAAGCAGATCATGGGGCGGTTTGGAACATTGAATCAATTAGAAATTGATGATTGGGATGTTTTGTTACCAATTATTCAAGACATCCAGTCTGATATTAATAAGTTTTTATCGCCTGATACCTTGAAAAATCTTAGTAGGGGTGAATTATGACCCGGCAAAGCATTGATGACGCTTGCCGGGTGGCCTGCCTGGCCATTGGCGTTGAATATAAGGCTGTGCCTAGTGATGGCCGTTTTCATGTGGCTGATTTGGTGGACGATCACCGGGGCCGTAACGATGGCCGGATTAAGGTTTTTCCTGATCGGCAAGGCGGTATCGTTTGGAATCACAAAAGCGGCCAGAAACAGAGCTTTTTCGTTAATAACACAATTGATAAATCTACCCCGGTACAAGCCGCCGAGCGGGCGCGTATTAAAGCGGAACAGCGCCGGCGGACGGCGGAACAGTTAGAGCAGTTGGAAAAGGCTAGTCGGCGGGCGCAAGCCATCTGGTCGGCGGCTGCTCCCGCGCCAGTTGATCATCCTTACCTGGCGCGTAAGCAAGTTAAGCCTTATGGTTTGCGGTTGGGCTGCTGGAAGCGGGTGATTAAAACCGATGACGGCAGGCATAACACGTTATTAATTGAGGGTTGTTTGTTGGTACCGATGTTTTGCGAAACAGGTACGCTGAGTAGTTTGCAGGCGATTTTTCCGGATAAGCACCCGGTTTTAGATCGTGATAAAGACTTTTTGCCTAGTGGAGGTCTAGCTGGCTTGTTTTGGTGGCTGGGGGCAAAAACTGACAAGGTGCTGATTTGTGAAGGCTACGCTACCGGGGCCACTTTGCATGAAGAAAGCGGTTATCGGGTTTACCTGGCGTTTACGGCCAATAACCTGATGGCCGTGGGGCGGATTGTGCGGGCTAAGTTACCGGCGGCTGAGATTGTGTTTTGTGCTGATAATGATCAATCAGCCGGTAATCCTGGCCTGACCAAAGCCACCGAAGCGGCGGCTGACGTTGGCGGCAGTGTGGCCGTTCCCCCGATTGTGGGGGATTTTAACGACTATGCGCTGTATTTACGCGAGGTGGGCCATGTCGGATAAGGACACTAAGCCTGTATTGAAATTGATTGATTCCGCCAATAAACCACCGACCAAAAAAGCCGGTAATGTTGGAGGTGGTAGTGGCCAGGGGGGCGGGAAAAGCAAGAATGAAGGGCGACAATTTGGCAATTATCAAATCATTGATAATTGTTTTTATCATTTGAAATCAAAGAATGATGGCGGTTTTGAAAAAATTAAACTTTGTGATTTTTCATGTAAAGTGATTGAAGAAAGACTGACTGATGATGGTTTAAGTGAAGAAAGCATCTTGATTATTGAGGGGGTGCGTGAAAATGGTCAACTGTTAAGACGCGTTGAAGTATCGACTAAAAGCTTCTCTTCCAGGCAAACCACCTGGATTACGGACGCCTGGGGAATGAAGGCACTGGTATTGGCGGGTTCTCAAAAAATGGACAATATCAGGGTATGTATTCAAATGTATTCTAGGCTTGATGGTGATATTCCAGTAACCACCGTTTATAAGCACGGCGGCTGGAAAGAAATAGACGAACACTGGCTGTATTTGACTGGTACGGGGGCTATATCCGCCACCGGTCTGACGGATGGCTTTACCGTTGATCTTGGCCGGGGCCAGATGGGCAATTACCAGTTACCCGCGCCTTTGGCTGGTGATGGACTTAAACAAGCAGTGAATAATGCCTTAATGTTGTTGAAAGTCTGCCCGACAAAACCACATATAGGCGCGGCATTGCTGGCCGCTGCGGTTCGTGCCCCGTTGGGTGAATGCCACCCCACTGCTTTTGCTATCTGGCTGCATGGTTTAACCGGTTCGCGCAAATCGGCGCTGGCCGCCATTGTCCAAGCCTTTTTTGGCAATTTTGATGCTAACCGGGGTTTTCCCGGTAACTGGTCGGATTCCGTCAACGATTGTGAAATGAAAGCTCATCAAGCCAAAGATGGCGTTTTTACGGTAGACGATTTTAAGCCCAGTGTCAGCCAAGCCGAAGCGGCCAAACTGCACGCTATGGCGGAACGGTTGATTAGAAACACTGGCAATCAGGCCGGGCGTGGGCGGCGGGATTCTAATATGCAGGCCAAGGCCGCGCCTTTTAATCGTTCTATGATGCTGATTACAGCGGAAGACTTACCGCGTGGTCAATCCTTGCTTGGCCGCTTGCTGATTCTTGAATTAAACCGAATGGATGTTGATAACGCGGTTTTATCCGAATTACAGCGGGCTGCAGCGTTAGAACAATTTACAGGTCTAATGTCTGCCTATCTGCAATGGTTAGCGCCGCGCCTGGATGATCTAAAGCGCAGTTTCCCGGAAATGATACAGCAGTTACGCAGCCTGGCTATTCGTGAAGGCTTTGCTGCCAGTCACCCACGCGCCCCTGAAATTTATGCCAACCTGATGGCCGGGATTGATACTTTTCTGGAGTTCTTAACGGATGTTGAAGCGGTAACATCAGTGCAAAGCAATAGCCTGTTACTGGCGATTGAAACCAGCTTAAAACAGGCCTTTACCGAGCAAACAGAGTACCAGACCGAACAAGACGAAACCGAGCGATTCTTAAAGCTATTACAGGCCGCGTTAAGTAGTGGTGAGGCCCATATAGCCGATAGATTAAACCAAGGGCCACCGAATGAGCGGCCATTTTCATGGGGTTGGCGTGATGCGGGTACCGATGTTACAGGGGATAAAATACTCAGCCCTAAAGGTGATTTGATTGGGTGGTATTCTGAAATCAGTTCAGCCGGGCCAGCTGAAGTCTGGCTACAACCGGAATGCGTTTTTAAGGTCGTGCAACAGTTCGCCAGAGGTCAAGGTGAAACCTTTCTAATAAGTCAGCCTAGCTTATGGCGGCGGATGCAGGAAAAAGGCTTGATATTGAAAACTGAACCGGATACCAAGTCTAAAAAACCGCGTACAGCCGTTAAGCGCACAGTTGCCGGGCGTTCTGTTCGTGTGATGGTGCTGTCTGCTGAATTAATTGAGTCTGGTTAATCCCCGCACCCCCCGAAATTTACGCCATAGGATAGCTGTCAGCCGCTTTGAAGGCCGGTTTTTTGTGAGTTTAACCGCTCAATGCTGAAAAACAGTTATAGGGTATATATAAATTTTTGGGGAATTTGGGGAAATACTACTTAAGCCTATAGATACCAAGGCTTACAGCCTCCCCAAAAGTTTTTTATAGTTGGGGAAATCCCCAAAAATTTAGGGGAGGCAGTCAAAAGGCCAGTATTCAAGAATTAGGCGGATTTTTGCCGTCTCCCCTAAAAATAGCCTATTTTATTTGGGGAGCTCCCCAAGTGTTGGGGAGGCTGTAGGCCGTGTCATTACTGGCCTAGCGGCCTATCTCCCCAACTCCCCAAGTTTTCACACATGGGGGGGTATAAATATTTTATAAGGTAGCGTTCTCAAGATGGCCGGTCATGGGCAAAATTAATGAAATGGGAAAACCCATTTTTGTGAATGGATGGGCGCTGGATGCCTGGCCGGTGTTTTGGTTTTGTTTTGGCCTTGCCGGACACCCGACAAAACATGACAAATCATGACATTTTGAAAATTTTTTCAATAGGTTATGCATAAATTGTCGGGTTTTGAGTATAAAAGCACTGGTTTAGGCGTTACCAATCGGGCTTTGCCCGCTACTCATGGCGTGGAAAATAGGGGCGCGGGGTGTGTTTGACAAGATTATCGGGATTAACTATCCTTATTGCCGATCTGACGTTGTGGCCATCGCGATTGTTGCGTCTCGCCACCGGATTAAAAGCCTTTGCTTCGGTAAAGGCTTTTTTGTTTTGATTGATCAGCCGGCGGCGAATTGTTGGTTTTCTCTGTTGACACCCTACTTGCATAGTGCCACAATCAAACCGTCTTGCAGCAGCAAGGCCGGGCGTGAGAACCCGTTTGCACCGGCGAATAATCGCCACTTTTGCCAGTGGCTTTTTTATGCCCGCTATTTTGCGTGGCGTTAATTGCTTTCTGTTATGGCGGGGTTGTTTGGGCAGTCGCAAGGCTGGCCGCACCGATGCGCGGTATTCTCACCCCTTGCAATCCCGTCACCCATGACGTGAGAATCACGGGTGGTGGTTTATATTTCAGCATCGGAGTAACTGCCATGAACAGCACCAATAATCCCGCTCAAATCGAGCATAATCAAAGCATTCTTAATAATCTGCATCAATCCTTTGCCGGGTTGGCGTTCTGCTATGGTATGACGGCCAAAGAGATTGAACGCAATGAATTGACCGGCAGCGCCTTGGTTTGCCTACAAAGCGAGTGTGAAGCACTGGCCGCCCTGGTTAAGTCTATTCGCGCCAGTCGCGTCGGGGGTGTGCAATGAGAGCGGTTAGCAATCACTCAGCCGATTCAGGCAGCATAATTAAGATCCCGCATTTTGTTTGTGATGAACGCGGCAGGTATCGTGCTAGAGCAGCCCTGACTGAAGCGCAAATCATTAAGGCGGCCAAGGTGCTGTTGAATAGGCAAATCAGCCAAGGCGTGGCGCTGACCAGTCCAAATTTTACCGCCACCTGGCTGCAAGCCCATTACCGTGATTTAGAACATGAAGTATTTGTTTGTCTGTTCCTGGATAACCAGCACCGTATCATTAATGCTGAACAGCTATTCAGGGGTACGATAGATGGCGCGTCTGTTTATCCGCGCGAAGTACTGAAACGGGCTTTACAGTTAAATGCAGCAGCCCTGATCTTTGCTCATAATCACCCCAGCGGTATTTTATCGCCCAGTAATGAAGACAAATACATCACCGAAAAGCTGGTTAAGGCTTTGGCGCTGGTTGATATTCGGGTGTTAGATCATTTTATTGTCAGCAAACGGGGTTATTTTTCGTTTGCTGAGCATGGGCTGATTTGATCAATTAGCCGTGGTTGCCGATTAGCCGAAAAAGGCCGCTTGGCTTGATTGTTCCAGGGTTAGCCTGGTGTTATCAAGTTAACGCAGCCTTTGTGCGTTTGGTGGCTTGGTATTGGTCAATCTGAGGCTGGAGACAATACGAGGACGGACACTATTGAGATTAACCGAAAGGGTGACACTGCTCGCCTTTCGTCCAGCTATTAGAAATATAGCAAATAAAGCGGTGTAGTTGTGCATTAAGCCGGTTATGCAGCAATCAGCTTGTATAAAGTTGGTCTGCTAATCCCGTATTCTTTGGCTACTTTGCTTTTATCTTGGCCCTGTTCAATTCGGGCTTTGATGGCCGCTACCTGGTCGGCTGTCAGTTTAGCCGGTGCGCCCAGCTTTTTGCCTTGGGCTTTGGCGACTTCTATGCCTTCCCGTTGTCTTTCTTTAATCAGGGTTCTTTCAAATTCTGCAAACGCGCCCAGCATTTGCAGCATAAGGGTTTGCATGGGTGAGGTGTTGGCGGCCTCAAAGGTTAAATGCTCTTTGTAGAATTTAACGGTTACGCCTTTTAGGGTTAACGCTTCGATTAAGGTTTGCAGGTCTTTTAAGTTCCTGGCTAACCGGTCGATGCTGTGGACATGTAAAATGTCACCTTCTCTTAAATGGTTAAGGCAGTTGGTGAGTTCTGGCCGGTTTGCGTCTTTGCCGCTGGCTTTGTCGATAAAGGTGCGGTCTAGTTGCACGTCTGCCAATTGGCGTTCTGTGTTTTGAGAAGTTGAGCTTACCCGGATGTATCCAATGTGTTGACCTTTCATGATCTTGCCCCGCTAAGTGTAAAATAAAGTCTTAGACTAAGCTTATCATGTGTAAATAAAATGTCAAATTAACTTTTATTTACACGATAGATTGCGGGTTTGCGGGGGTGGCTGGTGGTGTAAAATAATGTATACTTTATTTGCATGCAATAATGACTACTCCGCTTATCTTCCATTTGCATAACTTGACACTAACAGATAAAGAAAGTGACAATAAAGTTAGAAAACCTGTAATCTGCTGCGCACCAGTGCTTATTGACTATCTGTTTAAGCTGGTTTCCATGATGCAAGTCGCAAATAACAATAAATAAATAAATAATATAGAACTACTATTGAACTAAAATAGCCTTTAGCATGACGAAACACAGTAAGGTAGAACAGTTAGAAGCAGAGTTAAGCAGCTTAAAAAATGAATTAAATAGAGTAAAAGCCAATTGTTTTTGGGACAATGTCAGCAAAATCATCTCTCCTGCGATTAAATGGGGTGCATTGGCTTTTATCGCTGTACAAGGAACAACAGCTATTGGCTATTTAAGCGGGAAAACTACAGATGCAACAATTGATTTAAAAGCTAGTGCCATTTTTAACCCAGATGAAGCGTGTGCTAATTGGCCATATTGGATAGCAGCTTTATCAGCGGTTTTATGTGCAACAGCAATAAGTTACGGTTTCAATCAGCGTACATTACGCAAAAATACCATTGAAAATCTAGCTGGTTACAAAGAGAAATACGAAAAGATGATAGACCCGAATCGCTCCACTAGTGGACTACTAGGTGATGGCTCAACACACCCAAAAGACAGGTGAACCATGATCACACATACCATAATCTTCTACATGTTATTGGCAGCAATCTGGTGTTTTTTTGTCTGGCTACACTATGACTATCGCATAGATGTTTTACGTTATCGACTTTTTCTCTTAAGAGACAAATTATTTGCGTTCGCTGAAGACGGCAAAATTTCCTTTGATGATCCTGCTTACATTTTGACTAGAACCATAATCAACGGCTCTCTTCGGTTTGCGCATCGCCTCACGTTGACAGATTTGCTGTTAGCTATCTGGGTACAGAAAAAACATAATAAAAACATTCAAGACCAATATGACACGCATTTCGAAAAGTGCATGCAAAACCTAAACTTAAATCAGAAAAAAAAGATACTTGCGTTACATAATGAAATGCATTTTGTGATGCTTGCCCATCTTGGACTTACGTCACCAGTCTTGTTCCCTTTCGCATTCGTAATTAAAATGGCATTGAATTTTCACTTGCTCAACGAACGCAGAATGCTTAACAAAGCAAAAAAAGGACTTAAGCCCTTTGATACAACAATTTACGATCTCGGAAATCAAACGGCAATAGCCTAATCAAGCATTCTTAGAAACCCGCTTAGGCGGGTTTTTTATTGTCACATGTCCATTGTTGTTCGTCATTTCATGATTTACGGCAGGCCAGTCTAGCCGGATCGCTGTCGGTACAGCGGGCCGCGATTCCACATTAACGCACCTAAGCCAAGCTGTAAAACTTGATTATTTACCCCTGTATTACCCCTCATATAGCACAAGAAATTGATTTATATACTTACTGTGCTTTCTGTATCGGGAAATAAGCGGCTGGTATAAATTCAGATCATGCCTTAAAACATTAACCAGGCTCGATATAGCCAAGAGTGTCAATGACGTCAATTTGCCTGGCTGGCGCCTGCATCAACTCTCCGGTAATTTGCTTGGTTATTATTCGATAGTCGTTAATGGTAACTGGCGGATTATTTTTAAATTTGCTGGTGAAGATGTTGTTTTGGTCGATTATCTTGATTACCACTAGGAGCTTCAACATGTCACAAATTTACGAGCCGCCTTATCCGGGCGAAACCTTACGGGAAGAGTGTTACCAACTTTAGGGCTAACCATCACAGAAGCAGCAAAACAGCTTGGCGTTACTTGTGCATCGTTATCAAGGGTATTAAATGGCAAGGCGGCCATGTCGCCGCAAATGGCATTAAGAATAGAAAGCTGGTTAGGCGTTGAAAATGGCGGTAGCGCCGATATCTGGATTGCTGAACAAGCGCTGCCTACGATCTTTGGCAAGCTCGTCAAGCTGGTGCACCTCTAGTTCAACGTGCAGCAATTCCCCATAACAATTAATTAGTGGAATATTATGCCGCTAAGCGCTTATACCAACTCGCCATTACGATAGTCGGCCATAGCCTGTTCTATCTCTTCCCGGGTATTCATCACAAACGGCCCGTATTGAGCAATCGGCTCGCGTAATGGCCGGCCGGCCAATAATAAAAATGCGGATCCCTGGTCGCCGGCCAGGATTTCCACCCGATCGCCACTGGCAAGTACACCGGTATTTTCAGCTTTCAGGGTACGCCTGTTAGTGATAGGCCCAATCATCACCTTACCCTCATAGGGGTAAACAAAAGCATTGTGCTCTGCAATCAGCGCATGGGCAAAAAAGCCTCCTGCCGGCAGTCGTACATCCAGATAAAGCACATCGGCACTGATACCTTGAATCGGCCCTTTAATACTTTGGCCATCTATCTCGGCAATACCCGCAATAATTTTTACTTCACCGCCCTCAGCCAAGCTTAGTAACGGAATTTCTGCCGGCTGCACATCCTGGTAACTGGCCGGTTTCATTTTCTCCTTGGCTGGCAAATTAACCCAAAGCTGAAAGCCACGCATCCGGCCACTTTCCTGCTGCGGCATTTCAGAATGAATAATACCGCGCCCCGCACTCATCCACTGGGCACCGCCACTTTGCAAATTCCCCTGATTACCCAGATGATCCTGATGCAGCATATGACCGTCCAGCATATAAGTCACTGTCTCAAAGCCGCGATGCGGATGGTCGGGAAAACCGGCAATATAATCATCAGCATTGCTTGACGAAAACTCATCCAGCATTAAAAAAGGATCTAGCCTCAATGTTTGGGTTTGGCCAAGGCTCCGATGCAACTTAACGCCGTCGCCATCCGATGTGGCAATGGCTGGAATGATTTGTTGCAGTATACGTGTGCTCATGTCTCACTCCTGATTTTGCAGACGGCAACAAACCTGCCTGTTGCCGTAGACTCAGTTACAACTTATTCTTTAACGGCTTCAACTGGAATGGTAATTGTTACTTCATCACCCACATGCGGCGCATATTTGCCCATATTAAAATCGGTACGTTTCACAACAGTCGTTGCATTAGCGCCGCAGGCATCTTTTTTAAGCATAGGGTGCGGCATACAATGGAAAGATGTCACGGTCAGTTCCACTGGTTTGCTGACACCTTTCAACGTCAGCGTACCTTCAACTGCCACCAATTTTTCACCTTCGAATTTCAGCTTGCTCGAAGAGAAAGTCATGGTGGGATACTTGGCGGTATCCAGAAAATCTTCACCTTGAATGTGTTCGTTAAATAAAGTGGAGCCAGTATCCACCGAGGTGGTATCAACGCTGACTTCAACAGCACCGGTTTTCGCCTGGCGATCCAGTACAATTTTGCCGGAGGTTTTGTCAAAGCGGCTCTCCTGATTAGAGTAACCAAAATGGCTGTAAGAAAAACGCGGTAAAGTATGGCTGTTATCAATCACATAGGTGTCTGGAGCAGCCAGAGTAGTGCCTGAAAATGTGGCAATTAAAGCTAAAAATGTCATACGTTTCATGGTAAATCTCCTAAGATTAGGGTTGGGTTAGCAAAAACAGGTAAAACTCAGGGTAGCCTCGATGCAGCAACGCGGAATCGAGGATGTAGGCTATGAATCCCTTGATTGCACGACTTCAATAAGGGCGTATTCTTTGCAGTGAATAGGTACAAAATAAAACGTTATTTTCCAGCCTAAGCCAGAAAATGAAACTGAATTAAAACTTCGTTGGCAATAACGTCAAAGTCGGCCCAGGCTCCCTCGCCAATAGCAAAGTCGGCCCGATTCAGCGTGAACCTACCGTCAAAAACAGCGGTATTGTGTTGCGTGGTACAGGTAAAATTGGCCGTTACATTTTGGGTTTTGCCTTTAATTGTCATTTTGCCGCGCACTTCATAACGGTTTCCAGCCAAGGTCTTGATGTCTGTGGATACAAATTTGGCTTGGGAAAACGTGGGCGTGTTGAACCAGTCCTTATTGCTGATTTCAGCATTGGCTTCGTCACTACCCGCATCAATACTGGTTAGATCCATATCAAATACGGCTTTAGCGGTTGATAACTGATCCGGGTCAAAACTGAGCTGTGCCGCAAACTTTTGTAAACGTCCTGCCATCGGCACTCCCATTTGCTTATAGACAAAACTCACAGTGCTACGGTCAGTCAGGATACGGTTAAATTCGCTGGCCTCAGCTAATGGGCTTAGGGCAAGGCCGGTAAGCAACAGCGGTAGCATATGGATTTTCATCAGTAGCTCTCCCAGGTTAAGATTTGTGTTGAAACAACATCCGCACCAGCACCTCATCCTTGTCCAGCCAATGATGCTTAACGGAGGCACCTGCATGAGCCATCACTAGTCCAATCAGCAAAAAGTTCAGACTTTGATGTACGGTTTCCAGCAATTCAGCCAGAGACTTATCCTTACTCAACAAATCCGGTATCGGCAAAATGCCAAAATAAACCGTCTGAAATCCCTTTGCCGAACTCATCAGCCAACCGGACACAGGGATGGCTACCATTAACAGGTATAGCGTAGCGTGACTAATCTGGGCCAACCGACGCATGAAGGCTGATGATCTGCCAGGTAACGCCGGTGGACGATGGCTAAACCGCCATAGCAAACGTAAAACCACCAGCAAAAAAGCGGTTACACCCGCCCATTTATGCCAGGCATAGATTTGCAACTTCCAGGGAGATAGCGCTAGATCATGCATATAAATGCCCACCGCAAATAAGCCAATCAGCAATAAGGCCATCAACCAATGCAGGCAAATTGCAGTCGTGGTGTAATGATTATGGTTCATTGCTGCTCCTGTAAAATGACTGGTGCCTAAGTCAATCCGCCAGTTCTGCCAGACGTTGCTTGGCGCTGGCTAAGGCTTTTTCTTTGACATCGCCGCTTTTGTTCAAACCTTCCGCATAAACAAACTCGACATCGCTGATGCCCAGAAAATTCAGAAAATCACGTACATAAGCCGTTTGGCTATCCAGCGCGGTACCGGCATAAATCCCGCCGCGAGTGGCAAAAACATAAACCTTTTTTCTGGTAAGCAACCCTACTGGGCCATTCGCCGTATAATTAAAAGTTACCCCAGCGCGCGCTATCTGGTCAAAATAGGCTTTCAGTGTCGAAGGAATGCCAAAGTTGTACATG
Source organism: Methylomonas paludis (assembly GCF_018734325.1). Lineage (NCBI taxonomy): Bacteria > Pseudomonadati > Pseudomonadota > Gammaproteobacteria > Methylococcales > Methylococcaceae > Methylomonas > Methylomonas paludis. Next base: position 325,892 of record NZ_CP073754.1, read on the forward strand.
GGTAAGCCAAGCACAATAATGTCAGCTTGTTTAATCTCCTCGATAAGCGCATCAGATTCAGCCACAAAAGTTTGCTGTTCAGGCGTTCTGGCTTCAGCCGGAGTAAAAAATGCGGTAACCCGTTGGGCATCCAGATGTGGCAAGGGTTCCTTGGCCAGATCACGCAGCTTAATCAGGCCATTGGGATTTACTGCGTGCCAGGTGGCGACAAATTCATTGGCAAGCTGACTGGACTGACCGTCGGCTAAGAATAGGCTGGAATTAAGTTGTAAGAGAGTAGTCATGGCTTTGTTCCTTAAGTCAGTGAAGGTGTGTATATTTAACTTCTTATTAATCAGATAAAAAAGCATAATAATTGGCTAAAAATAATCAGTTTATTGGATAGGATTTTTTATGGCTCCCTATATTACCCTGGAACAATGGCAATCCTTAATTGCCGTCGTGGATGCCGGCGGCTACGCCCAGGCAGCAGAAAAGCTCTGTAAAAGCCAATCGGCTGTCAGTTATGCCGTCCAAAAAATCGAATCACTGCTCAATGTCAAAGCCTTTGAAATTCAAGGGCGTAAGGCGGTACTTACTCCCACGGGACAAATGCTGTATAGACGGGCACTCGCGTTAGTCAACGAAGCCAATGATTTAGAACGCGCCGCACATAAGCTCTCAGCTGGCTGGGAAGCAATCATTACCATAGCCGCTGAAATTTTATTTCCCACTGACCTGCTATTAAGCTGTCTGGATCGTTTTGGTCAGGAAAGTCCCGGCACTCGGGTGGAATTGATTGAGTCTGTGCTGGGCGGCACCTCGGATGCCTTGCTTAGCGGCAATGTTGATTTAGTCATTTCGCCGCAGCTCCCGCCGGGTTTTTTGGGGAATGTGTTAACACGTATCCGCCTGCTGGCCGTTGCCCATGCCGATCACCCCCTGCATCATCAGGGGCGCCCATTAAGCTATCGCGACTTACAAGCCCAGCGCCATGTGGTGATTCGCGATTCCGGTGCCAAGCGTGATAAACGTACCCTAACCATAGAAGTTGATCAACGCTGGACAGTTAGCCAGGTGGCAACCTCAATAAAGGCCGTGTGTATGGGCTATGGCTTTGCCTGGCTACCCGAAGCACATATCAGTCAGGAATTGGAAACTGGCCTGTTAAAACCTTTACCCTTGCGGGAAGGCCACATCCGTGAAGCACCGCTCTACCTGATTCTGGCTAATCCAGACTGTGCCGGGCCAGGCGTCAGGCGCTTGGCGGATATCTTCACGGAATCAGCCCAATTTAAAACAACAGCTTAAATTTATCAGAATTCGACGCAACTACTTAAGCGCCGGCGAGTTCAAAAGGGCGCAAGTCAAACACCAAAACCTCAGCATTCTGGCCTTGGCCAAAACTAATCAGATTTTCGTCGCGTATGCGTGCGCCATCACCGGCATTTAGCACCGTGCCGCTAACTGTCAAACTGCCGCGTACCATGTGTACAAAAACGTAACGCTTGTCGGCCAATACTAATTGCGTCTGTTCATCCCCGTCAAAACAGCCAGCATATACCTGTACATCCTGATGTATAGACAAAGAACCGTCTCTACCATCAGGCGAAATAACCAGACGCAGTTGCCCTTGCTTTTCTGCCGCACTAAAGTGACTTTGTTGATAACTTGGCTGAATGCCTTTTTGATCTGGAATCAGCCAAATTTGCAGAAAATGCACCAACTCTTGCTCGGAATGGTTAAATTCACTATGGGTAATACCACTGCCGGCACTCATCAACTGCACATCACCGGTTTCGATCACCGAACCAGTACCCATAGAATCTTTATGTTCCAGGGCGCCGTCTATCACATAAGTAAATATTTCCATATCCCGGTGCGGGTGAGTGCCAAAGCCTTTACCAGATTGGACAATATCCTCGTTAATCACCCGCAAATCAGAAAAGCCGTTTTGCTGCGGATCATAATACTGGCCAAAAGAAAATGTGTGTCGAGAGAACAGCCAGTCAAAATTGGCAGTGCCTCGGCGTTGGGCGGGATGGATTTCAATCATGATCTGATTCCAAAATGGTTTTAGTAGCGATTCCATGTTGTCTCAATTTAGCAACGCGGAATTGAGATTGGTTTTACGGGCTTACAGTTGATGACACTGCATATAGTTGCACACTTTCAGGTAAACAACATGCGTCGCAATATGCCTAATCCCTTGCCCATTTTGCTGCTGGCTAGACTCGCAGTCGCACAACCACAGTCTTGGACAGGTGCTGTTACGTGATGTAATGCTGAGGGGCACTCAGTGTGTCAGGAGAAGCCGACTTATTTGCGCTATTGGTGCAAGCACTTTCCGAACCGGCCAAACAGTTTTATCTGTCTCGTGGCTTCGTGTCATCACCAATTCAGCCAATCACATTGTTCATGACACTTGAGACCATCAGGATAATTCTGTCGGAACCCGGCTGACAAATTCCAGCAAAAGTGTCCAGCCTATCGGTCAATGCCCCACCGCTTTAGAAAAAACATTCAACACAATAACCCCGACTACGATAAGCGCCATGCCCACAATAGCCCCAATATCCAGCCGTTGACCATAGACTAGCCACCCAACCAAAGAAACCAGCACGATACCGGCACCCGACCAAACAGCATAGGCAATGCCCACTGGAATAGTTTTGAGCGTTAGTGATAAAAAAAAGAAAGCCAGACCATAACCAAAAACTACGATGAGAGACGGGACTAAATTCGAAAAGCCATTCGTCGCCTTTAATGCCGATGTCGCAATAACTTCAGAAATAATTGCAATGCTTAGATATAGCCAGTTCATAACAGAAAGAAAAAGGTTAGTAACAGTGTTAGTTGACCGCGCGATGTTTAAGTTCGGCTAGGCTAGAAATTTGGATTTTGTTGAGCAATTTTTACAATAGGTTTGCAAGTTAACTTTAATTATCCGCTATGGGCCGCTAAATTTCAGTAACCACCAGCTCATGCAACATTACCCCCAATAAGCGGCCATCAGTAGATAACCCCAACTGCTGAGGTGCCGTTGGGCTTTTGATTTGGATTTCGATACACAATTCACTACCATCAAATAGGCTTAATGGGTAGCCTATAGCTTAACCGCAGCGGATAAGTTTGCATACTGGTAAAATAATCCCAGTCCTGCAGATCATGACCATTAATACTAATCATAACACCCTGCTGAATGTCGCCATATACAAAAGGGGTATATAAAAGCTGCAATAACAGCGCTGTCTCTGGTTTTTGGCCAAGGTTCAGTCTTAATTTGGCTGCGCTGCTTACCGTCCACACGCCACCGGTTTCCGTTTCACCCCAGCCTTCAGCCATATAGCCTCTGGAAGTAGCACGTTTATTAAAATGAATCACATTGCCCAAAACATAAACCAAGCGCATATCTTGTTCATGTCTCGCATAGTCAGTCATTAAATACAGATTGCGTTGGCAGCTATGTTCTGTTCTAAACCGCTCGGCACGATGATAAGCCTGTTCGGCCAAAGTCGGCAATTGTGTCAACACCGTCAGCAAAGTCGATCTGATGTCATCCTGGCCGGCAGCCGCAAAGCTCACCCCGGCGGCATGGCCGGCTGCTACCTGTTCAGCCATCCAGGTTTCAGCCGGGTATATCATCACTTTACCCAGCGCTGCGCCTTCGGCAAATACCCCGGAATGATGGATTTGATATTCCTGCGCCTGATAAGGCAAAATCATAATGTCGCTTTGTGCAATCGCCTGCATATATTCTTCATGGGATTGCTGTTCCGGCAGCCATTCCAGTAAATTTTCCTGCAGATATGGGTTTAACTGCTCGGTCACCCCCCGGTTTAAAGCGATACAGGTTTTTAGCTTAAATTTTATATTATTCCAGTTGGCCAGTATGGCAGTTATTACCGACACAATCTCAGCAATCAAAGCCCCGGCACGAATATTCAGATGAATATAAACCACCGGTGCGGTAATATTCAGCCTGTGAGCCGGAAACGCATCACCATAATATTTTGGCAGCGGCATATAAAAAATCCGCCGCGAGCATAAGCGGCCCAAATCGGTCAGCGCCCGGTGATTATTGGCCAGAAAAAATACTTTTTCCTGACCGGGCCGCAAGGCCAGATCCTGGCCGGCAAATCGATACATCCAGCTCTGTTCATGGTAATCCAGGGTTTTTAAATCCAGATAATTGGCGGCACTGACAAAGCGCATAAAAACTGTTGGACGTGCGACCGCCGCAATACGTCCAAACCAGGCACCCAGGCTGTAAATAAAAACCGGGTTCTCGGATAAAACCAGTAGCATATCTTGGCTGGATATCTGCAGTTCTTCAAGCTTTTCCCAAACCGGTTGCAATTGCTTATCGCCGGCCGCAAAAATATCAAATTGATAATCCAGCAGATTAATATCCACTGGCTGCCAGCTAATTACCCTAAATGCATCCAGTTGTTCAGCCAGGACGGGATCGGCATCCTGATTTAACAAGATGTAGGGTTTTATGCCGTATTCTGCCGCGGCGTACTTAAAACCGAGCAGTTGATTAAAGTAATGGCCGGATAGCGAGCTTAAATTAAACTCCAGAATGAATAAGTGCCGGTCGGCAACTGGTTTATTAAAAAAATTCAGCATGCTATTTATCACCAGCCATTGCCGTTGTCCTGTTTAAACCATCAGTGTCTGCCGCGGGTATTACCGTAATGAATCACCTCACAGCCAGGGTGGGCCAAAATGCTGCGCCAAGGGTCAAGAATAACCGAACCAGCCGGAATCGGGCAGTAAAACTCCTCTGGTTTACTGGAAAGATCAGTGCCGGCGTAACTAACAGCAGCATTATGCGCCATCAAATAAACGGCGGGTATGGTTTCTGCCAGGGCATCATCAGTCAGTGGATCCACGTAAAAAACTGTCACGCCGGCTGCAGCAACAAAATGTCCCACCAGTAGACTATAGCTGCCGTGAGTATAAGGAATATGTGGTTTATAAGTTTTACCGTGTATTACTACCGGTAACTGGCGTTCATTGGCAATGCCAACCAAACGTTTCGCCAAGTTCTCAGCCTGACTTTCCCGGCTGACCATGATGGCTTGAAATAAATCATAGCCCAAATCAAGCCGTTCCGACAAATGCCTAAGGGCAATATTATCTCGAGGATGACAAGGCCCGGCATCACCCAGCCCAGCAGTTAAATATTTGGCGCTGGTTATCCTTTGAGTAGCTGAAATCAGCGCATCCGTCACCACATCAACATTAATATTGCCATTGCGTTCAGCAACATCCTGAATCATATTTACCAGGCTGATTTTTGCCGAAATATAGGTGTTATAAAACACCTTGATGGCTTCGGCTTCATCCCAGGTGCCGATATTTATTGGGCATTGATTCCCGCAAATAGGCAGATAAAAATCAACAATGGTCGCAGCATCTTCACTCATATCACCATTTTCCGTGCCGATAATCAAACACTCAGGATTGGTCATGTCCTGTTTGATGGAACCCATGGCGGCAACATAGGGATTGTAGATAAACCGGCCTTTAGTCAGTAACGGGCGTAATTGCTGACGGATAGTGCCCGGCAATACCGTACTGATTAAGACAATCAATTGGCTATCGGTGGCATATAAACTAATCGTGGTTAATACATCTTTAACAACAGCATAATTAAAATCTCGGGCCGGCAATTCGGCAATCGGCTTTTCACCGCCGTATTCCGGTTCATGTGCGGTAGGCACCGCCACAAAAATAATATCGCGCTCCAGCATTGCTTCGGCAATACTGACTTTCATGGTGATTTTCGACTGGGGGTCGGCCACTAAATCATAACCAACAACATCATAGTGTTTAGCCATCAGTTCTGCGGTCGGCAGGCCAAGCTTGCCGCAGCCTATCATTGCAACTTTTATCATACTGTATGGTTGTTTCTTGTTAATTCAGTTTGTAACCGGAGTGCGCCTACTTTGTGATTATATTCGCCAACCCTGCAAGCCCCCGGTATGTAATACCACTATACGCTGTCCGGCCGAAAAATAGCCTTGTTTCAATAAATCATACAGGGCAAACAACAGTTTACCAGTATAGATCGGCTCCAGTGCTATGTCATGTTCGGCCTGAAATTGGCGCATAAAAGCCAGTAAATCCGGGCTGGTTTTACCAAAGCCGCCAAAATGATAATCCAACAACACCTGCCAGCTATCCCGGTAAATTCCCTGTTCGGCCAGCATGGCTTGCACATCCGCTACCAGAAAACCGGCATTTTTTAGCGCCGCCACTCCCAACACCCGGCTGCTTACCGGTGCCTGACTAATCAGCCCTGCCAAAGTGGTGCCCGTGCCGCAGGCTACTGCCAGCACATCATAAGACATATCTATTTCCCGGATAATCTCGGCCACGCCCTGCAGCGCCAAACCACAGGCACCGCCTTCCGGCAGCCAGTATTCACCCGCCGTCAGGCCCGGCAGACTATCGGGTGTTTTGTAATGCCGCAACTGTCGGTAAGCATCGCGTGAGATAAAGCGTAAGCTCATGCCCCAGCCACGTAAATCAGCCAAAGTCGGGTTAAACTGTGCCGGCTCTTCACCGCGCACCAATGCCGCCGTGTTCAGGCCCAGCGCCTGCCCGGCAAATGCCAGGGCATGTAAATGATTGGAATAACAGCCGCCCATGCTGACAATGCTGTCGGAGCCGCTGTGCAAGACATCATCCAAAATATATTTTAATTTGCGCCATTTATTACCGGATATCACCGTATGCAGTAAATCATCGCGTTTTATCCATAATTCAACTTGGCGCTGCCGAAATTCGGCATCATCAATCCGTTGCAAGGGCGTCGTAGCTAATTGCTGCGCCAGCATCTGCAAGCGCGGGTGTAAAGTCAAGTTATTGTGCCTGCTTGATGGCCCAGGCCACATCGGCAGCCTGACGGTTGGCTTTGACATCATGCACTCTAAACATCTGCACGCCGGCCATTACCCCCAATGCTGTGGTTACTGCCGTAGCCGTTACCAATTCGCCGGGATCGGTTAACTTTAGCAAATTACCCATAAAGCGTTTGCGACTCGTCCCCAGCAGTACCGGAAACCCCAATGCCACAAATTGCGCCAGATGCGCCAACAGATCAATATTGTCCTGCCGGCGTTTACCAAAACCAATACCCGGATCGAGCAAAATATTTTCCGGTTTTACTCCGGCTGACAAAGCGGCAGTAACCCGCAGTTGCAAAGTACTTTTCACCTCAACCACCACATCCGCATAATAGGGATTATCCTGCATGGTTTGCGGCGTTCCCTGAGCGTGCATCAAAATGATCGGGGTGCGGCTGGCAGCCGCAAATTCCAGCATTCGCGCATCGCCCAAGCCAGCACTGACATCATTAATAATTCTGGCCCCAGCCAGAATGGCTGCGTCGGCTACCGTACTCAGGGTGGTGTCTATACTAATGCTGATATTGGGATGCAAGGTACGCAGGGCGGTAATCACCGGAATAACCCGGCGTATTTGCTCTTCCGCAGGTACCGGACTGGAGCCAGGCCGAGTGGATTCGCCACCCACATCAATCAGATCGGCACCTTCAGCTATCATGTTTTCCGCCTGGTTCAGTGCCGCAGTCAGGCTACAATATCTGCCGCCATCGGAAAAACTATCTGGCGTGACGTTAAGAATGCCCATGATCTGTGGGCCTTGGCCGTTAAACATCAATTTATTCTCCTAGTAGTGTACCAATCTTATTTTGACGGATACGGCGTAGGATGCGCTGAACGCAGTGATACGCATCAATCGCGAACCATGCACCTTCAGAGTCGGCACATCCTTTAGCACTTCCCAAAGTAATGTCGGGCAACCCCTAGTCTCGATGCGGCAACGCGAAAGCGGGTATAACACCTGAGAATTTTGTGCTGAATCAGGCGCTGCCATTTAATATCAGCTATAGGGTGGGAAGCACTATTTGCCGCAACACCGCTTAAATTTCAAACCGCTGCCGCAAGCACATGCTGCGTTACGGCCAGTCTGGTTTTGCAAACCAACTTTGCTGACCGATTTGACGATGCCATCCAGATACAGCCAGCGCTGGCCGTTTTTGACAAAGCGGCTGATTTCATGCATAAAAAACTCATCACCATCCTGAGTATAAAATGCCTTAAATTCCACGATGCCTTTACTGTCCTGAATACCACCCTTTTTACAATTGATAATCTGTAAATGCTGCCATTGTGCGGTTTCTTTGGAAAAATCAATCTCGGCCGGGCGTTTGGCCACATCCCAACTGACCAGTAAATAATCGACATTGCGCATGGCATAGGCACTAAACCGGGAACGCATCAAAGCTTCAGCACTAGGGGCCTGCGCTGCGCCGCTATGATAGCGTTGGCAGCAATCGGCATAACTCAAATCCGATCCGCATAGACAGTGCTTGGTGTCAGAAATAGTGGACATCATAATCGTCAAATTTACTGGATTCTCTGGTATATCGCTGGCCGGAAGCGCAAAATCGCTAGTGTATTCAGCTTAAACCCGCCCATTAGCCATCGTCTACCTGATCCGTTTTAATAAGCTCACGTATCAACGCCGTGGCATAGCTGCCGGCAGGTAATTCGAATGCCAGCTTTAGTATCTGATCCGGCTCAAACGACCAACACAGCTTTTCCGGGATAACCCGCAAAGGTCGGCGGTCAGTTTCCAGGCCAGCCTTAATCAGGCCAGCGGCCAGTTCAGTTTGGGCCGATATAATGGCATGTTCCAGCGCCTGCACCTCGCCCTGAGCGCCACTGTCGCCTTTGCCCCATAAGGCGCCGGTGGGATGAATATCCCCGCTGCCTAGCCGCTCAATCAAACTGGCGTCCAGATTGTCGGCTTTAAAAAAGCTGTGACTGTGATTAAGATTAAACACATCGCCTGGCATGCCTTGCCGCCAGCTTTGTGAAGTAACCCGTTCCGCCAGAATTAAATTAAACAAATAAGAACGTGCTGCAGATAAATAAATACTGTGCTGCTCGCGTTTGAATTTCGTTCCCTGAAACAACTCCAGGGCTCTGTGCAGATTATGGCCGTGGCGGCCAAAGCGTTGTTCACCAAAATAATTGGGAAAACCAAATTGTTGAATGGCGTTGAGTCGCTGGATAGCGGTTTCCTGGTCGCCTTGCCAGTTGCGTATCACCAGTTCAAACCGATTGCCGGCCAATACGCCGCGTTTCAGTTTACGAGCGTGGCGCACGGTTTGCAAAATTTGCAGTTGCGGCGATTCCAGTGCGGCCCAGTCCGGATCGGCTTTACCAGGTAACCATACGCTAAACCATTGCCGGGTTCGCGCATGGCGGTCTTTTAATCCGGCAAAGCTGACATCACGCTGACGAACCTGAGCATGTCGCGCCAGCAACCGGGCAATGTATTCAGTATTCTCGCCGATTTTTTCAACGTGTAAAAACACATGTTCACCGCTGCCTTCCGGCACAAATCCCAGGATTTCGGCAACAAAAAAATCGTCGGGCTGGATTTTGATCAGTCCATTGCCGCAGGGGCCACCAAATGCGTACGGCCAGTCCAGACTAAATGCGGTTGGCATCGCCTAATTCTCAATCAGGACGACAGCCTGAACGGCAATACCTTCTTTACGGCCTTCAAAACCCAGTTGTTCGGTAGTAGTGGCTTTTACATTGATAAACTCGATATCAACGTGCAAATCCTCAGCGATATGGGCGCACATGGCAGTAATATGCGGAGCCATTTTCGGCGCCTGAGCAATAATGGTGATGTCGGCATTGATCAGGTGATAACCTTTTTTCTGCACGATAGCGTAGACATGGCGCAATAATACCCGGCTGTCGGCACCTTTAAATTCCGGGTCAGTATCTGGAAAGTGTTTGCCGATATCGCCTAGCGCCGCAGCGCCCAACAAGGCATCACTCAACGCGTGTAATACCACATCACCATCAGAATGGGCTTCCAGACCTTGTTCGTAAGGGATTTTTACGCCACCCAGGATAATGTAATCGCCATTGTTAAAACGGTGGACATCGTAGCCTTGACCGACTCTAATCATCTTGTTGCTCCATATAGAATTGTGCCAGCGCCAGATCTTCAGGGCGGGTAATTTTTAGATTATCGGGCCGGCCTTCGACTATCTTGGGTTGATAACCCAATAATTCCAGCGCGCTGGCCTCGTCTGTAATGGCCGGATTGCCTTCGGTTTGCTGCAGAGCATCGCGCAGCATGCCATAACGAAACATCTGCGGGGTCAAAGCCCGCCAAATGTGTTTACGATCCACGCTGGCGGAAATGGTATTACCTTCTACGTGCTTCAGCGTATCGTGGGAAGACAAAGCCAAAATCCCGCCGACTGCGTCGTTTGTCAGGCTGTTGATCAACAGATGGATGTCAGCACTGGTTAAACAGGGGCGGGCAGCATCATGTACCAGCACCCAATCCTGCTCATCAGCTTTACCTTGCAAGGCTTTTAGGGCAGACAATACCGAATCGGCGCGTTCCTTACCGCCGGGCGCGGTAATAACCTGGGGATGGCTGGCTATCGCCAGTTCCGGCCAGTACGGGTCTTCTGAGGAAATGGCAACGGCAATTGCCTGAAATGCCGCAGATTGGATTAGGCGGTTGAGGGTGTGTTCGATGACAGTTTTGTCCGCCAGCACTAAATATTGTTTGGGGCGGTCAGCTTGCATGCGCTTGCCGACACCAGCAGCTGGTACCACTGCCCAACAGGCCTGTGTTGAATTCATGTGTTACTCTAGCACTTGAAAGAAAGTTTCGGTTTCCTTGATCATTCCCAAGTCGTAACGGGCACGTTCTTCTATTGTTTCCTGACCCTTGCGTAAGTCATTGACCTCGGCCAGTAGAGAATTGTTTCTTTCCTTTTTTTCCTGTACGTCTTTGCTGAGTTGTTCCAAACGCTGCCGGGATTCCTGCAGGCGTGCAAGACTCGCATCTCCCAGCCATAAACGATATTGGAAGTGCATAATCAAGCAAATAAGGATGAGAATGAGCAGTTTAATGGTTATGCTCCAGACGATACCGGAAAAATGCCGGGCCAGGCACTGAGGCCTGACCCGGCGGGTATTAATCTAAAACAGATCAGGAAAACAGTTTAAATGCACTGCGTCCGGCATAAATGGCTTTGTCGCCCAGCTCGTCTTCGATTTTCAGCAGACGGTTGTATTTGGCAACCCGGTCAGAACGGCTTAATGAGCCGGTTTTGATCTGGCCGGTACCGGTAGCCACTGCCAGATCGGCAATAGTGGTGTCTTCGGTTTCACCGGAGCGATGGGAAACCACCGCGCTGTAACCTGCTGCTTTAGCAATATTGATCGCTTCCAGGGTTTCAGTCAGAGTGCCGATTTGGTTAACCTTGATCAGAATGGAGTTAGCAATACCTTTTTCGATACCTTCCTTCAGAATGGCTGGGTTGGTTACGAACAAATCATCGCCCACCAACTGTACTTTGTCGCCCAGTTGTTCGGTATGATATTTCCAGCCGGTCCAGTCGTTTTGGTCAAGACCGTCTTCAATAGAGATAATGGGGTATTTTTCCACCCATTTTACAAAGAAATCAGTCATTTCTTCGGAGTTATAGCTTTTGCCCTCGGCAGACAACACATAGAGGCCATCTTTATAATATTCAGAGCTGGCAGCATCCATACCCAGATAGATGTCTTCACCGGCTTTGTAACCAGCTTTTTCGATGGCTTCCAGAATCACTTCAATGGCTTCTTCATTGGAAGACAGATTCGGTGCAAAACCGCCTTCGTCACCAACAGTAGTAGCCAGACCGCGGGAAGTCAAAACTTTTTTCAGGTTATGGAATACTTCTGCGCCATAACGGATGGCTTCGCGAAACGAAGGAGCGCCAACCGGCAGAATCATGAATTCCTGCAAGTCTACACTGTTGTCGGCATGTGAACCGCCGTTGATAATGTTCATCATCGGCACAGGCAAAATAAATTCGCCGCTGGTGTTTAGATAACGGTATAAAGGCACATCGGCTTCTTCAGCGGCGGCACGGGCAGCAGCCAGAGACACACCCAAAATGGCATTGGCGCCGAGCCGGCTTTTGCTGGGGGTGCCGTCCAGGTCGATGAGTTTTTGGTCAAGTACGGCTTGCTTACTGGCATCCATACCAATAATAGCATCGCGGATTTCAGTGTTGACGAATTTGACAGCGTTCAGCACGCCTTTGCCCAGATAACGGGCTTTGTCGCCATCGCGCAATTCAATTGCTTCGCGTTCACCAGTAGAGGCACCAGATGGCACCATCGCTGTACCGACAATGCCGGAAGCCAGATAAACTTCAGCTTCTACCGTCGGATTACCACGTGAATCAAGCACTTCTCTCGCTTTTACATCTACTATTCTTGCCATTTGCTAACCTATATGTGTATTTAAAGCGTGGTTTCAATCAGGCTGGCGGATTTAACAGCCCGGTCTATTGTTACTAATGTTTCAAGCAATTCTTGGATACGGTGTAAAGGCCAGGAGTTGGGGCCGTCACTCAATGCTTCAGCAGGATTAGGATGGGTTTCCATAAAGAGTCCGGCAATACCCGCCGCCACAGCCGCTCTGGCCAATACCGGCACATGTTCGCGCTGGCCGCCGGAACAATTACCCTGGCCGCCGGGCAGTTGCACAGAATGGGTGGCGTCAAACACCACCGGACAACCGGTATCACGCATCACCGCCAGTGCCCGCATATCAGATACCAGATTATTATAACCAAAGGATACGCCGCGTTCGCAAACCATAATTTGTTGATTTCCGGTTGCTTTGGCTTTGGTCACCACATTGACCATATCCCAGGGCGCCAGAAACTGGCCTTTTTTGATATTAACCGGTTTGCCTAGTGCGGCGACGCTTTGAATAAAATTGGTTTGTCTGCACAAAAATGCCGGTGTTTGCAAGACATCGACAACGGCGGCAACCTCATTTAACGGGGTATCTTCATGAACATCGGTCAGCACCGGCACCTTGATTTGCTGTTTGACCTTTTCCAGAATTTCCAGACCTTTTTCCAGACCCAGGCCGCGAAAACTGCTCATTGAAGAGCGGTTGGCCTTATCAAAAGAGGATTTATAAATAAAGTTAATATTCAGCGCACTGGTAATTTCCTGGAGCTTGCCGGCGGTGTCCAACGTCATTTGCTCGCTTTCGATCACACAGGTACCGGCGATCAGGAACAGGGGCTGATCCAGGCCGGCTTCAAAATGACATAATTTCATGCTTAACCTTTCTTTTTATGTTGTGCGGCGGCACTGACAAAACCGGCGAACAAAGGATGTCCGTTACGCGGTGTCGAGGTGAATTCCGGATGGAACTGGCAAGCCAGAAACCAGGGATGGTCGGGCAGTTCGATAATTTCCACCAGACGGCCATCCAGCGATTTGCCGGAAAAACGCATACCAGCCGCCTCCAGTTGCTTTAAATACTGGTTGTTGAATTCGTAACGGTGACGATGACGCTCGGTAATCACATCTTTTTGATAAAGCTGGAATGCCAGCGTTTCTGGTTTGAGCTGACATTTTTGTCCGCCCAGACGCATAGACCCGCCTAAATCGGTTTCTTCGTCACGGGTAAATATCTGGCCGGCTTCGTCCATCCACTCGGTAATCAAACCGATTACCGGGTGCGGGGTATTGGGTAGGAATTCGGTGCTGTGTGCTCCTTCCAGACCCACCACATCACGGGCGAATTCTATCACTGCCGACTGCATGCCCAAACAGATTCCCAGATAAGGTATGCGGTTTTCTCTGGCAAACCGTGCAGTGGAAATTTTGCCTTCTACACCGCGTTCGCCAAAGCCGCCCGGTACCAGAATGGCATCGACATCCTTCAACTGATTGGTGCCTTCAGCTTCTATGGTTTCGGAATCGATGTATTTGATTTGAACTTTGTGCCGGGTCTGAATGCCGGCGTGCAATAAGGCTTCGTTCAATGATTTGTAAGCATCGGTATGGTCGACATATTTGCCGACGATAGCAATGCTGACTTCGTCGGTAGGGTGCATCAGGCCGTCAACCACTTTTTCCCAGGCCGACAAATCTGCAGGCGGCACATCCAGACGCAATTGATCAACCACGATATCATCCAGACCTTGATCACGCAGCAGCAGCGGCATACGGTAAATGGTGTCGGCATCCACGGCAGAAATGACAGCTTTCTCACTGACATTGGTAAACAGCGCGATTTTCTGACGATCACTGGCCGGTATGGTTTTTTCGGAACGGCAGATCAGAATATCTGGCTGAATACCAATGCTGCGCAATTCTTTCACAGAATGTTGGGTGGGCTTGGTTTTGATTTCCCCGGCGGATTTAATGTACGGCACCAAGGTCAGATGCATGAACAGCGCCCGATCCCGGCCAAGTTCCACACCCATTTGCCGGATGGTTTCCAGAAAGGGCAGCGATTCAATATCGCCGACTGTGCCGCCAACTTCGATCAGTGCCACATCAGTGCCTTCGGCGCTGGCGTAGATGCGCCGTTTGATTTCGTCGGTAATATGAGGAATGACCTGTACGGTGGCGCCTAAATAATCGCCCTTCCGCTCATTACGTAACACCTGTTCGTAAACCTGGCCGGTGGTAAAATTGTTCTTTTTGGTCATAGTGGTTTTTAAAAACCGCTCATAATGACCTAAGTCCAAATCAGTTTCTGCGCCGTCTTCGGTGACAAACACTTCGCCATGCTGAAACGGGCTCATGGTGCCGGGATCGACGTTTATATAAGGATCAAGTTTGGTGATGGTGACTTTTAAGCCGCGATCTTCAAGAATCGCTGCCAGAGAAGAGGCCGCTATCCCTTTGCCCAAGGAAGAAACCACTCCACCAGTGATAAAGATGAATTTTGTCATTTACTTTTTGCGCCCTGTTAGCGGCTGACATTTAAGGGGTACGAAAAGAACTTGATTTTAGCAGTTTTGCCGGGTGGGCGTTTGATTTATTGTCAGCTTGACTGGGTAGCAGCGCCGGATTAGCCCTCCTTATACGGAAACCTTGCGGCAGTTGAAGTCCCGTTTTGTAAGTATGCGGCACAGCTACAGTTACCGCGCATTTGCCGATAAAAGCATGCTTTATTCTATGCTCGAACGCCCGGTATTTGATGGCTTGATTTGTGGCTAACCAAGCGACAATATAAAATTGACAGCTTGAGGAAAACCACGTAAAACCACAAGCACTTGGATTCGTACTTTGTCTAGATCAGTGGAACTCAAAATTAGGCGATAAATTTTGGGTTTACTGCTTTAAATTAAAAGATTATTACTATGGAAAAAATAATACCAGAGGTTTTTTATCTTAATCCAAAACAGAGATTAATAGTTTTCATTTAACTATTTTTGCAACTACGCAGCATTAGTTTTTCCCTATCAATAAACAGTCGGTTGTAAGATGTGGTAAACGCAGCGCAGTATTCCAAGCTAACAGAAGTTATTTGAGATGGTTATGCAGTGTTACGCCGACTAATCACCTGTTTTTTTATAACTGAAAGAGAGTTAACGGTGTTTTGTGTTCCTAGTAATTATTAAATTAAACCCGATTCTCAATTCAAACCCCCTGATTTATTAAAATGATTTTTAATTCGCTTTCGTTCGCCATTTTCTTGCCGATCGTACTCATTTTTTATTATCTATCGGCTAAGCGCTACCAAAATTGGATTTTGTTGATTGCCGGTTATATTTTTTATGGTGTATGGGATATACGATTCTTGTATTTGGTTTCCTTATCCACCGTTCTGGATTTCTGCACGGGTTTGATGATAGCCAATGGGCGAATGACTATATCGCAACGACTCGCCCCCTCATGTCATCTGCTGGGATTTGCCTTGTTTTTTCTGGTACCCGATTGGCGTGCGGTAAGATTTCAAGGCATGTCTTTAGGAAGTATCGATTGGGTACGATTACTTGCTCCAACATCTTTTGGACTTAAAGTTTTGGCTTTATCTGCATTAGGTGTAGCCGTGGCGAATATAGCTTACCCTTATGTGATTAAGCATATGCCGGAAAAGACAAAACGTCTTTTCTTTTTAAGATGCAGTCTGATTGGTCAATTAGGCATGCTAGGCGTGTTTAAATATTATAATTTTTTTGTTGCTGAAGCTGAGGCGTGTGCAAAAAGTGTAGGCTTTGATGTGCCTAGCATGCATTTAGATATTATTCTGCCTATTGGTATTTCTTTTTATACATTTCAAACACTAAGTTATGTCTGCGATGTCTATTGGGGCAAAATGCAGCCGGTTTCTCGGTTAAGGGATTTTGCCTTATTTGCAGCCTATTTTCCGCCATTGGTTGCCGGCCCTATCGAACGTGCCTCGCATTTGATTCCGCGAATCTTGGGAGACAGACGCATCAGCTTTGAAAGTATCTGTCAGGGTGCGTATCTTATTCTGCTTGGTCTGGTAAAAAAAATGGCCATTGCTGATGGATTGGCAGGTTCAGTATCTTCAATTTACAACACCACTGGTGACGTAGGCTGGTTGGACATCGTAACCGCAACCGTGGCATTTGCAATACAGATATATTGCGATTTTTCAGGTTATTCTGACATAGCCTGTGGTGTCTCACTTTGGTTTGGCATTGAATTATTAAAAAACTTTGATCAACCGTATTTTTCCTTGAATCCTTCAGAGTTTTGGCGACGTTGGCATATCAGTCTGTCAACATGGTTACGGGATTATTTGTATATTCCGTTGGGAGGAAATCGCGGATCGGAAATCATGACATATCGGAATTTGATGTTGACTATGGTGCTTGGCGGCTTATGGCATGGTGCCGCCTGGAACTTTCTGCTTTGGGGTGGTTACCAGGGCGCCATGCTGATTATTCATCGCTTATACGTCGGTAGCAAGCCAAAAGAATTTGCCGGATCATTGTTGTTACGTTTGCCGCGAATGGTGTTTTTTTTCGTGTTTATTTGTTATGGCTGGTTATTGTTTCGGGCTGCATCTTTCGATCAAATCAATACATTCACACAAATATTAATCGGTGATTTATCTGATATGTCCTTGCATATGAAAATCCCGCCTTTAAGTGCTTTATTAGGTATTTTTATTTTAAGTTCAATAGAAGTCTATCAGTTCAAAACTAAAAATATACATTTCTATGCGGGTTTTCCTGCCTTTGCACATGGTGGTGTATATGCTTTACTTATATTTTTGTTCATAATGGGGTTGTCAAATGACAGTCAGCAATTCATCTATTTCCAATTCTGAATTGCACAACACTGCCTTACCGGTTTTAACTGGCCGCCGAATATTCGCCGCTTGTTTGTGGGCATTGCTTTGGCTGATCTTGATAGATATATCGCTAAGTGCATTGTTTGTGATGCCGGATTCACCGCTTGAGCAGCCAAGTAAGCTGCAAAAGTTTTTTGATCATGGTCGTTCAGTTGAAAGTAAATTCAGAAGAATGGTTGGTACTGATCAAGAATCTACAGCCAAAATTGCGTATGCCGGTTGGCTGGTAGAGGAGAGCATTGATCAGCAGCCAAAGGCACCATCCAGTCCAGGCCGCATTTTGGTTGCAGCATACGGACAATCATTTACCTACAATATATGCAAGGCCCTAAACAGTCTGGATCCGCGTTTTGAACTGCGTCTTAAAGGGGGGCCGGCCGCGACTTTGTCGCATTCACATGCTTTTTACAAAATCGATTCCCAGCATCAGCGGGCCGATGTAGTCGTGTTGGGGATATTGGCATCATCCTTGCCCTATATGATGGCACCAACGATATCGACAATAAATTTTGAGGGAGCGGTCCCCTATACATACCCGCTTTATTCCTTGAAAAATGAGCATCTGTCAGCTCAGGATCCCATTATTCATTCCCTGGAAGAGTTGCGAATTGCCCTGTGGAGTAAACCCGCTGTCTGGAACGAATATTTGGCAATGCTCAGAACCACTCCAACCTACAATAGCTGGATATTCGAGTCTGATTGGTTTGATTATTCCTCTTTAGCAAGATTGGTGCGCCGTAGTATTGGCCAAAAGCATGTATACGATGCCACGGCCAGATACTGGAATCCAAATGGATTTACCAATACCGATGGGATTTTGGATGTTGCCAATGCCCTTATCGCTGACTTTGCTGCCGATGTAAAAGCTAAAGGCCAAATTCCTTATGTATTGCTAATTCAGGATAAAGGTTATAAAAACCATCTTGCCTTAGCCTTTGAATCCCAGCTTAAACAATTAGATATTCCTTATTTAAGCACGCACACCATTGCTCCAAGTACAAACGCTAGAAATTTTGTCGATGATGGTCATTTTACAGCTGATGCAACCATGAAAATTGCTCAGGTATTTCATGCTGATATTTTAAAGAAATTACAGAAAAATTGATTTTGTTATCAATTTAGTTGTCCTCAAACTTTTCATAATAGGCATTATTTTTTATACAAAATCTCTTGTTTATGAAATAGCAACCAAAAATCAAGATTGCATTATTGATATGCAATCGGTTTTTCCCGGTTGAGCTGGAGAGGTTATAATGCCAAGCTTTGCTTACACCCATAATTACCCATGTTTTTACCGCTGATTCCTGCCTCGGCCATTCCCCAACAGCCTGACCAGTGTATTTTCTGGTCGGGCTTAACCGGCTGTGGCGATGCGTTGGCGCTGGCAACTGCAATCAAACAGGAACAGCATTTATGGGTGATAGTCACGCCGGATCATCAAACGGCCTTGCGCCTTGAGCATGAACTGGCATTCTTTCTGGACAATTCATTACCGATTCTGCTGTTCCCGGATTGGGAAACACTCCCCTATGATGTGTTCTCACCGCTGCCGGAAATCATTTCAGAACGCCTGAAAACCCTGGCCTTATTGCCGGACACTCGTTCCGGAGCCTTGATTGTCTCAGTGACGACACTGATGCATCGACTGGCCCCGCGTGAGCATGTACTGGCTCATAGTTTTGCCATCAGTGTAGGCAGTACTTTAAATTTGGAACTAAGCCGACTTAAACTGGAAGCCGTAGGTTACCAATGTGTTTCCCAGGTTTATCAGCATGCCGAATTCGCCGTGCGCGGTTCAATTCTGGATTTGTTTCCCATGGGTAGCAAACAGCCGTTCCGCATCGAATTGTTTGATGATGAAGTCGAATCCATACGCAGTTTTGATCCGGACACCCAGATGTCCAAAGAAAAAATTGCCAAAATAGAACTGTTTCCCGCCCGCGAATTTCCGTTTACGGATGCCGCCATCAAACATTTTCGTCAGGCCTTCCGCGAACAATTCCCGGAATCTTCGCCTAAAAACCCGCTGTATGTCGATGTTTCAAAACAAATTGCCCCGGCAGGAATTGAATATTATCTACCGCTGTTTGTTGATCATACCGAATCCCTGTTTGCCTATTTGCCTAAAACCGCATTGTTTGTGTTACCGGCCGATTTTGCCGCCACTGCCCAGCGCTTTTGCAACGAAACAGAAGAACGGTTTCAGCAGCGCAAGTACGACATCGACCGGCCTTTGCTGGCACCTGACCGGCTATTTTTAACCACAACAGAGCTGGAACAGCTCACCAGAAGTTTTAAACGGATTATTCTGGATAATCAGTCCGAATCAAGCCATAGCTTTTCCTGTCTGAGTTTGCCGGAACTCCATATAGACAACCGTTTGAAAGAACCAGCCCAACATTTGCGCCAGTTTATCGAAACCTTTGCCGGTAAGATTTTATTTGTGGCCGAAACAGCTGGGCATAGGGAAGGCCTGATAGATCGGCTGAAAATCTGCAAACTGCCGGTTAAGCCGATACAAAACTGGACCGAATTCTTACAAAGTTCACAATCGCCCTGTATTCTGGCCGCCCCTCTAGATCAAGGCTTACGGCTGGATAATCCGGCGCTGGCCATTATTCCGGAAAATTTACTGAGCGGCGAAAAAGTTCAGCAACGCCGCAGACAGCGCAAATCTGCGGCGCGCGAACTGGAAAACGTGTTTAACAACCTGAACGAGTTGAGCATAGGCTCACCCGTGGTGCATCAGGAGCATGGTGTAGGCCGTTATCTAGGCTTGCAGACTCTTACGGCCGGCGGCATAGAAAATGAATTTCTGATGTTGGAGTATGCCAATCACGACAAATTGTATGTGCCGGTGTCCTCATTGCATCTGATCGGCCGCTATAGTGGTATTAGTGCTGAAAGTGCCCCTCTGCATCGTCTCGGTACCGATCACTGGAGCAAGGCCAAGAAAAAAGCCATGGAGCGGGCCAGGGACGTGGCCGCAGAATTGTTGGATATCCACGCTAAACGTGCTGCTCGACACGGTTTTGCCTTTCAGATCGATAATACCGATTATGCGGCATTTGCAGCAGCGTTTCCGTTTGAAGAAACCCCGGATCAATATAGAGCTATAGCGGCTATTATTAGCGACATGCAAAGTACTCAACCTATGGATAGGGTGGTATGCGGCGATGTCGGCTTTGGCAAAACTGAAGTGGCGATGCGCGCTACGTTTATCGCCGTGCAGAGCGGCAAACAGGTAGCCGTATTGGTACCGACTACTTTGCTGGCGCTGCAGCATTATCAGAATTTTCGTGACCGGTTTGCCGACTGGCCGATTCGGGTTGAAGTCATGTCACGGTTTGTCTCGCCCAAACAGCAAAAAGCCATTACTGAAGATTTAGCTGCCGGCAAAGTAGATGTAGTGATAGGTACACATAAACTATTGTCCAAAGATATGCAATATCAAAGTCTGGGTCTGGTGATTATTGATGAGGAGCACCGGTTTGGCGTTACCCAGAAAGAATACTTTAAAAAGTTGCGTTACGAATTAGACATGCTCACCTTAACGGCTACACCGATTCCGCGCACCCTGAATATGGCCATGTCCGGTTTGCGTGACATTTCCATTATTGCTACACCACCGCCCAACCGTCATGCCATTAAAACCTTTATCAGTGAGTGGATAGAATCTCAAATTCAGGAAGCTTGTCAGCGCGAAATCAAACGCGGTGGTCAGGTGTTTTTTCTGCACAATGATGTTAAAACCATGGACAAAATGTCCCGCGAATTACAAGTTCTGGTGCCGGAAGCCAGAATCCGGTTTGCTCACGGGCAAATGGCAGAGCGAGAATTGGAGCAGATCATGCTGGATTTCTATCATCAGCGCTTTAATATTTTGGTTAGCACCACGATTATCGAGAGCGGTATTGATATACCTAGCGCCAATACCATTATCATCAATCGTGCCGATAAACTTGGGCTGGCTCAGCTGCATCAGTTGCGCGGTAGGGTAGGTCGTTCACATCATCGCGCCTATGCCTACTGCATAGTGCCACCCAAAGCCCTGATGACTGGTGATGCCATTAAACGGCTGGAGGCTTTTGAAACTTCAGGCGAACTGGGCGCCGGTTTCATGCTGTCCTCTCACGACATGGAAATTCGCGGTGCAGGGGAATTACTGGGTGATGAACAAAGTGGACAAATCCAGGAGATCGGCTTTACTTTATACACCGAGTTACTGGAACGCGCCGTCAATGCGCTGAAATCCGGCAAACAGCCGGAGTTGGATGCACCGCTGGAAACTGGTCCGGAAGTTGACCTGCAAACCGCAGCCTTAATACCGGAGAGTTATTTGCCGGATATTCATGCCCGGTTGGTATTGTATAAACGTATCTCCAGTGCCGAAACGGCTGAAGATTTGCGCTTGCTGAAAATAGAAATGATAGATCGGTTTGGCTTACTTCCCGATCAGGTAAAAGCCCTGTTTAGTGTTACCGAATTAAAACAGCAAGCCGAACATTTGGGTATCAGAAAATTGGAAGCACATAGTGCCGGTGGCCGAATTGTTTTTTCCGCTACGCCGCAGATAGATGCCGGTGAATTGATTAAAATGATACAAACTCAGCCGCAAGCTTATAAATTCGATGGTGCAGATAAATTGCGATTCACTTATACCTGCAAAGATTTCGATGATAAGGTGACGTTTATTGACACCTTATTGAACAGGCTGGCACCGAAATGAATGATGCCCTGATAAGTCCGGAGCTGGAATCAGCGGAATGTCGATACGGCTGACTAAAATGCCTTATTTCCCATAGTTCCTTGATAAGAACTGCAATTTATCCCAAGGAAAATTTTTTAAAATCGCCCAGCTTTGTTTGCCGGCAAATAAAGCAGGATAAGGATTTGCCAAGCCTAGAGCTGTATAAGACAGCACGTTTTCGGCACGTAAGGAAATCGCTCCACTTTTATCCCAGACAACGAAGCCATAGATTTGAGCGGCTTTGGCAATGATTTTGGCTACCGATGTCAGTTTTAACGCATCTAAGTTGATAGAGGGATCCAACCTGAAGCGGGTGCCTTCCGGTATCCGATGGGGGAGATTTTTAGGGTTGCTACCATCGGAGCGATTAGCTGGCCAGGAAAAGATGCTTTTATCGGCTAGTTCAACCAGTGATATGCCAATGACATGATTGATTTGACCGCTTTGTAGCTCCTCTGCAGTAATTTGTCCAGCCGCCAAAGGCAAACCCGTGGCCGTGGCTCCATAAGGCCAGGGGAAAATTCCATTAGACTTAGAGAAGTTTTTGATTTGACCGCCCCAACAGGCTTGCCAAGTACCATTAACATGCCGCATTTTCCAGAATTCCCATAGGCTATCATGGACTGGATCGTATATGGCCATTTCCGCATCACTATCCGGTGAACTGACGGCGTCGCTCGGTACGGGAATTTTGCTTAGTTGTGCTTTCAAACCTGGATTTGATTTTGTGGAATGTTGGCAATTCCATTGCCGCACAGACACAGTGGGTGTGCCGGGTTTAGCAATAAATACTGGAGCAGTGTAGGTATCCGTCATTATCGAAACCGTACCATAAAAGGAATTAAACTGACGGATAAATTCGGTGACATAATTACCAGAATTGGGGTCCAGAGGGACATCGCTAGGGATGGGTTTATGCCAAAAACTTGATGGTAAGGCTGGTATGCTTGCTGGGCAAGTCGATCCTGACCATAGCAGTAGCCAAATTATAAAATGTATTTTTGGAATCTTCATATTTTTCCTTTGTAATGGCATTAGAAACAGTCGTATATAACTGCGATCTAATATCCAAGCGTTAGACGAAGCTGGCAAAGTGATAAATATAATGTCTGTGTTGGTGCTGACACATTAATCGCCGTCGGCAGATATTCAATTTGTGATTTTTTAGGATTTTTCACAGTGAAATCAGTTGGATAAATATTATCTATGATAACTTGCTGTTTTAAATTTTCGGTTTATTTAATTGTTCACTTAAATATCAATTATTTACTTGTCTAATTAATGGTGTCGTTTCATGTGCCGAGCTATGTATTTAGCTACAGATCGAGCGTGACGTGTTCTATCCTCTTCAATTTACGTCAGTATTAGAACCATTCGTCTACCCACATATATTATGTACCATAAAAAATGGTTTAGCGGTATTTATGATTTTTAATAAGAAACGAATTGTTATCGTTAAATGGATTGAAGTCAGAAAGAATGTTCGCTTGGATACCAACACCAGCTGCTCGATATACATCGATCAGATATCAAAAAATTGGTATCGAAACACTGTACAAAGTGGTTACGTCTTTATGGCACAACTACCAACTTGAGCATGATTTCCAATAAGCCGTAAGATTATAGCTATCAAATTTCAGTACCTAATGCAGGTGTCAAAGTGCAATTGACTATAATTCTCTTGGCAGCCATTTTACCATTACGATTTTTATTGGTGTGATTCCGCTGGCAGGCTATTGTCAGAAAAAATGTGATCATGATCACAGCGGCACTATTGAGGCGGCTATCGCGCCGACCAGCCTAAATGTGAGGATTTAACTAAATCTATATTGGTTATTTTGATAACCGGTGGCCTAATTTCAGTCAGGCTGACACTTTACACCATTCTGGATGTCTATCTTTCTTTATATGGATGAATTTCGTTAGCTTACACAGAAACGGATTTGTCACAACACTTTGTATTATGCAGATAAATTCGCCTAAGTTTGTCGAGATTTTCATGAGTTTTCACATCACCAGACCTTTGCTTTACACCCTGTTAGCTAGCCAAATTAACGCCTGTATGATGGGCCCAGACTATATTCGGCCAAATTTGTCGGTTCCGGTCGAATTTAAGGAAGTCAAAGGTTGGAAATCAGCCCAGCCCAGAGATAATGTGCAAATAGGTAATTGGTGGGAAATATTTAACGATGCGCGTTTGAATGAGCTGGAAGTGCAGGTAACTCAGGGCAATCAATCCATTCAGCAGGCAGAAGCACAATTTCGTCAGGCTGAACATTTAGTGCTGACGGCGCAGGCAGCACTTTCACCAGTAGGTTCTGCTACCACTACGGTTAACCGTTTTGTGGCAGCAAGTGGCCAGAGCGTGGCCGTATCGGGCTTGAGAAATCTATTTGGCACAGCTTTGTCCTTGACCTGGCAGCCGGATTTATGGGGCAGTGTCCGCCGACAAATTGAGGCCAATACCTCCAACGCTCAAGCCAGCGCCGCGACCATGCAGGCCTTAAAATTATCTAGTCAGGCGGCTCTGGCAGCAGCTTATTTTCAGTTAAAGACGCTAGACGCTCAAAAGTCCTTGCTTGATGAAACCGCCGGTGCTTATGCCAAGACTCTGAAAATTACTAAAAATCGCTATACCGTTGGTGTGGCAGCTAAAAGCGATGTAGTGCTGGCCGAAGCGCAAACTGAATCGGTTCGCGCCCAGGCCATTAATTTGGGCGTGCAACGCGCCCAATTTGAACATGCCATAGCGGTATTAATGGGTAAAACACCAGCAGAAGTTGCTTTACCAGCTTTACCGCTGGATGTTGATCCGCCGGCAATACCTGTCCAGCTGCCTTCAGAGCTTTTAGAGCGGCGTCCCGATATTGCCGCCGCCGAACGTCAAGTAGCGGCGGCCAACGCCCAGATTGGTGTCGCCAAAGCCGCTTATTTCCCCACTTTTAGTCTCGGTGTTACCAATGGATTCCAGTCTGGATTTTTAGACACCTTGATTAGCCAGTCACACCGCTATTGGTCATTAGGTCCTGCTGCGGGGGCTTTGACCCTGTTTGATGGGGGAGCCAAAAATGCTCAGTATAAACAAGCTGTTGACAATTTTGACGCCAGCGTAGCCGGCTACCGGCAAACAGTATTAACCGCTTTCCAGCAGGTAGAAGATAATCTGGCGGCATTAAGGATTATGGAAGAACAAGCCCAAGTGCAGCTTAAAGCCGTCAGGGCGGCCAATGAAGGTTTAAGTTTGACCATTAACCAATATCAGGCCGGTACGGTGAGCTATCTGAATGTGATAACGGCCCAAACCACAGCGCTGACAAATCAACTAACAGCCGTACAACTCCAAGGTAGTCGGCTGAGTGCTGCGGTACAGTTGATTACGGCTTTGGGTGGCGGCTGGAATTTGCAAATGATACCTAATTCAGAGCAAATCGGCGGAGAAATTAAATGGTCGGATTATTTGATTATTCCGATGCTGGATCAAGGCAGTTAAGGCTATATGTATTCGAGTTAAACATCATCACCATAGATCGGTTTTGTAAGTATTGAAGTGCTGCAAAGTGTAGATCTAGCTATTCCTGCCGGATCAAATTTCCATTTCCCAATTTTGGCCTCAATCTGATTGGTTTTGCTCATTGGGAGCAAAGTAGAGCGGCTTAGCATGGCCGTCAGGATTTATGGGTTTATAAAAAGTTGTTTAAAATAAGTAACATATAAAAATACCGACAAATATCCAGATAGGGTCGCAACAAACTCCTCGCTTCAGTAAATGCACATTCTGCAACACCTTATCAACAAGCTGTGACTTAAATT
Source organism: Methylomonas paludis (assembly GCF_018734325.1). Lineage (NCBI taxonomy): Bacteria > Pseudomonadati > Pseudomonadota > Gammaproteobacteria > Methylococcales > Methylococcaceae > Methylomonas > Methylomonas paludis. Next base: position 351,654 of record NZ_CP073754.1, read on the forward strand.
CAACAGTCAGCATTAGCTTTATCGTATTGAGTCATTGAAATAACAGGATTGTTTTTTTGGCACAACAATTGCCATATCTGCGGGGTGCATGGGGTTTAATTTTCAAAAAATGAAATAGCCGGCACGCCGCCTTTTGACCTGTTTAAGCCTCTCAGGATAAAACCGCTGGGCAGATCAAGAGAATTTCAATTAAATTCGAGATCATTAATGAAACTTAAGTTAACTCATTGCTCTTCTGTGATTGTGCTGGCTTTAGGCTTATGTCATCCAGCTTTTGCCGACTTTAGCAACTACTACAATGTAGCCAATTGGACTATTAACGATAATGCCGGCGGCAGCGTGGATTTAAGTTCTGCTCCGGCCTCGGTGACCCTAACCAGCGGTAATGCAGGTATTCCCGGCGATACTATATTTTCCATCACGGCAGAGGGGCTTGAAAAAATAGCCTTTGACTGGTCATATACCACCAACGATTTATGGGGTGAATCCGGTACTGATGCCTTCGGATATGTGCTGAACGGCAATTTCACTACACTGATTGACCCCAATCAAGATTCCAGCATACCAACCCAATCGGGCAGTATCGAGTTTATTGTCAATCCTCACGATGTATTTGGTTTTGATGCCAATACCCTGGATGGCTACTACGGTTCAGCCGTTACGGTCGTGTCCAATTTTACCGTCACAGCCGTACCGTTAACCGAAACCATCTGGATGTTCAGCGGCGGTCTATTGCTAATGTCCTCTATGTTAGGCCGCCGCCGACTCCCAGCCTAACGCCTGTCATTATCACGCTTAAATTAATTTGCGATCATCAGTGGTCGCCACCAACATTGCTCCGATTGAGGTAACAACATGTCCATTTTACAAAGCAAAGCCGCACATCAACCACCATTTTCCAAGACACTCATGTCTGCTGGTTTGGCTGTTGCTGCGTTAACCTTGTCTACCAGCCCCATCACGGCTCAGGCCACCGGTACGCTGGCAGGCTCCAAACCTAATATCCTCTACATTATTGCCGATGACCTTGGTTATTCCGATCTCAGTGCTTTTGGTGGCGAGATCCGTACTCCCAATATCGACAGTCTGGTAAAATCCGGGCGGATTCTCAGTAATCATCATGTATCTACCGTTTGCGCAGTCACCCGCTCCATGCTGTATTCCGGCACCGATCATCACTTGGTCGGTGAAGGTACTATGGGCGCTCCTAACGATGAACGCCGTGGTTTACCCGGTTACGAAGGTTATTTGAATAATCACGCTTTGAGCATAGCCGAATTACTGAGAGATGGCGGTTATCACACTTATATTGCCGGCAAATGGCATTTGGGTTCTTTGGTTAACTCCTCTATCAACAAAACCCCGGATCAGTGGGGTTTCGAAAAATCGTTTACCCTGCTTGGTGGTGCTGCCAGTAATCATTTCGGACATGATACCTCTGCCCAAAAAACTTATACTGAAAACGGCCAATACGTTTCGCTGCCTGCTACCGATGTCAGCGGTCAGCCCTGGTATGACACCAATGTCTACACCCAAAAGATCATCAGCTATATTGATGCCGACCACGGTGACGGCAAACCATTTGCGGCTTTTGCCACGTTTACCTCGCCTCACTGGCCGTTACAAGTACCGGAGCCATGGTTAAGTCAGTATTCGGGCTGGTATGACGCAGGTTATGATGTGGTGCGCAATCGGCGTTTGCTCAGACAAAAGCAACTGGGTTTAGTGCCTAACGATTACACTGTGGCCAGTCAAACCCTACCAGATGCTACCAGTGCTTCACCGGCTACCGCCAATAATGGCAAGGCCGCTGCCAGTTACATTAATGCTAATACGGTTGAAACTGGAAATTTGCTTAATGTAGATTACGGCCCCGGTTTGGTGGACCCAGTCTGGAATAGCTTGACACCCGCCCAGAAAAAGACCCAGGCCCGCTATATGGAAGTTTATGCAGGTATGGTCTCCAATTTGGACTACAACGTTGGTCTGCTGATTCAACACCTGAAGAATATTGGTCAATACGATAATACCTACATAGTCTTTCATTCCGACAACGGTGCCGAAGGGTGGCCGCTTTCTGCGGCGCAAGATACCATCAATGCTAGCAACTTCAATAATCTAGGCAAAGATCAAACCCTAAGACCAAGCGGTTCGGCTGCTACCAATATTCAATATGGATTACGCTGGGCCGAAGTTAGTGCCACACCATTTCGGTTGAGTAAAGGCTACACCACTGAGGGCGGTACTTCTTCACCAACTATTATCCATTTGCCTGGCCAAACCACCCAGTACCCCACTTTGCGAGATTTTGTCCATATTCGCGATGTTGCTCCAACATTACTGGAACTGGCCGGCATTTCGCAGCCCAGCACGCCGTCAGCTAATGTGGGTGTCAATAATTTGCCGCTGGTGGTTTATAACGGTCGCGATGCTTATCCGATTACCGGGAAATCGTATTTAAGTGAACTGGCTGGACTCAATACAGGTCCGCTGCATACCGAAGCTGTAGGCGAGGAACAATACGGCCGCGCCTATCTGCGTAGCGGTCAATGGAAAGCTTTGTGGGTTGAACCGCCATTGGGTCCGGCAGATGGTCACTGGCAGTTGTTCAATATTGTCAATGATAGAGCCGAAACCAATGATGTTTCGGCCAGCCACCCGGATATTGTTAACCAGCTCTATCAGTCCTGGACAGACTATCTGCATAATACCGGAGGAGTTGAGCCGTTAAGACCGCTTGGCTATTACTGAGGTTAGCATGGCATTAGGATTAAAATCCTGGGGCAAAGCAGGCTCGGCCTGCTTTGCTTTCGCCTGTACGGTGCTAATCGCGGCCTACGGATTGATATTCATTGGCTCCGTCAGCATATACCCGGCGCAACTGGGAAATTCGGAGCTTTGTAGACATTATTCTGGATTGCCCGGCAATTGGCGCATCAAGCCCTTGGCGGGTATGGTGTACATACACAATGGCGAATTTAAACTGGGAACTACTTTGGGATATGAGGAAGAACGTGATGAAATTGTCACCCAGGTTAAGGGATTCTGGATAGATCAAACCGAAGTAACTGTCGCGCAGTTCAGTGATTTCGTGTCCGCAACCGGATACATCACCGAAGCTGAACGCGAAGGCGGTGGTGTGGTATTTAGAACACCAGATGAAACCGTCCCGAATCAACAACCTTATGCCTGGTGGACCTATGACAAATCGGCCAATTGGCGGCATCCAAATGGTTTGGAAAGTAGTGCTGCAGCAAACCAGCCAGTCACATTGGTGACATTTAATGATGCCCTGGCTTATGCAAAATGGCTGGGTCGCGATCTGCCCACCGAAGCAGAATGGGAATATGCGGCTAAAGCTCATCGGCAAGGTGCTGAACTGGAAAAAGAACCCAGAGATGCTCAAGGCAAACCGCGTGCAAATTTCTGGCAGGGAAATTTTCCCAATTTAAATACCCAGGAAGACGGCTATGCCGGCCTAGCTCCGGTGGGCTGCTATCCTGGCAATGATTTTCAGTTATACGATATGATAGGTAATGCTTGGGAACAGACCAAAGATATATACACGGAGTCGCATCAGGCCTATGCTCAGCGTTTGTCTGCGGTTGATAGCCAAAAAGCAGACCGGCCTATGGTGGTTAAAGGCGGCTCACATTTGTGCGGCCGTAATTTCTGTGTCCGTTACCGACCTTCCGCACGCGAAGCACATGAAGCCAATCTAGCTATTTCTCATATCGGTTTTCGTACGGTACAGCGAAATTTTGGTTTGTTTTAAACCGGAGTAGGTCGAGTGTCAATAGCTGAGACAACAACGATAAATCCCTTCGATACGGTATCGTTCAATTGTACGGCATGTGGTAAATGCTGTAATTCACCGCCTTTGTTAAGTGTACCGGAGCTGCTGCATCATGAATCGCTTTTTGTCGGTAGTCTGGCCTTGCGCCGCATCAGTTCCCCGGAATCCGAAGCCAGTTTTGATGCTAGGCGCGGTTTGATTTTAAGTAATTCCGATAGTGCCTTATTAACAGAAACGCTTGATGCTCAGTTATTTAGCGCTAAACAGACAAAATCTGCAGACTTTTATGTTTCGCTAATGCCTATGGCCATCGATTATGAATCGTTGAAAAAATGTCCGGCTTTAGCCGAGAACAACCAATGCCGGATCCAGCATAATCGTAAACCAGTGGTTTGCAGCATGGTACCTTTTGATTCACTTTATCCAGACAGTTTGCAACATCTGGTGCTGCAAAGCCGGCATTATGGGGAAGAATGTATTATGAGCGGCACTAAAGCCGGCTATCAAGTTGTCATAGAAAAACAGCAAGTGGTCAGCCAGGAATATCAGACAGCTTTACAGCAGCGTCGCGCCGAATTGATTTTGGAAAAAACTGTTTGGGCCAATCAGGTTTACACCGCATTGGAGCAGCAATTGTTGAGTAATCCACAGGAATTGGCAAAAATCCCAATAGACACCGGTCTGTTATCCATTTCAATTTTGCCTATGTTAATGGTGTTATGTGAGATTTCCGAGCCATGCGCAAATCGGTGTTTGCAATATATTAACGCCCAAATTGATTTAATCGACAGTAAAATTGCCCAGGCAATCGCCAGAAAAATACCGGCGGATAAGGCAATGACCAAAGAATTTAGATTCTTTAAGGAAAAATATCTGCAATTTAGGCCTTATCTGCTGAACAAACTGGCACAGCCGAATTTTCGCAAAGATATGATTCCATCCGAGCAAGTCAATGCCGTGGAAAATTATCTGGGGATTGTTTTTAACGCAACCGGATAGCAGATTTTGGCAGAGCAACTCAGTGTCGCGAAATAATAACGCGACAATCTGCTTGATCAATACATGTGATCGGCAAATAAGTACTAGCAGTTTATCCTCTGGCACTTAAAGCACCAGAGGATAAACTAATCGCTTAGTTGATTTGTGGCAATACCTGAGTTTTTTCAGCTTGCACCGCTTGTAATTGACTTGGATCCAAGCCTAATAACTTGAGAATGGTTGGTGCAATTTGTGTGGTTTCAACATTGCTATTGACGCTGACACCGTGTTTGATGCCGGGTCCCCAAACCAGAATAGGCACATGACGGTCATTTATGGAATAACCACCATGCTCGGCAACTTTTGACAATGAACCGCCGGCATAAACAGAGCCTTGTTTGGCAATACCAATCACATCGGGTACCCGCTGATCAGTTGCTTTTACATTGATTAACTTTTGGGCATCAACACCGGCATATACTGCTCTTAAGCCGGCATTACTGAAAGGTTTGCTGATTTTCACACCTGCAGAGTCAGAACCAACGCCGGCAGGTACTTTAACACCTGATAGGGTTTTACCTGTGGTGTAGTTTAACAAGAACTGTTTGGTAAAGCTTAAAGCGGCAGTCGATCTGTCATTTAACCACAATAATACCCCATCATCATCCATGGCATGGGCTACCAGGGGTAGCTTGGCTTTGGGGTTTTTCTGTGCCCAAGCGTTATTCAAAGCAGTGGTCAGGGCTCCATCATCAATAATAGTCAAATCGCTTCTGCTTTGTGGGGATTGGCCGTGTTTTGCCGAAATAATAATGGCTGTATTAGCTTGGGTGCTGGGGTTGTTGTTGATTTCGTCAAAAATTTGTTTAAGACTACTGTCAACAAAACTTAAGGCACTTTGCACAACTTGACCCGGCACAGTACCATTGTTGGTATAACCACCCAACTCAGCTACTGTTGGACTTTCAGGAGTGGTTGATGTGTTCAGTTTTTGAGCCGTGGATACAGCCTGAAAGTTCATGCCAAAAATCGCTGGTGTACCTGGATTTTTAATGCCGGCGTGATCGTAACCATTAATTTCATTAATAATCGACACGACCTTGATGCTATCGTATCTTTGGGTATTAATATTATTTTTGGTCCAATCAGCAGCGCTGGCATTATCGGCAATTTGGCTATTGATTTCAGGTGCAAACAGATCATCGACCCCGGTTCCGGAAGGTCCGTTCAATATCTCATAAGCCGGATGTTTATCGGTCCAAGCAGTATTCAGGCCGTGGGCTTTAGCCACTTCAAAGATGGTATTGACTTGCAGGTATTGATGTGGATAAACAACATTACAGGTGCTTGGATCAACTGGTAGTTGGGTTGGATCAATCAGCGTGCTTCTGATATCAGCCGGACTACTTTTTAAGCTCAAAATAGTGGTGGGTACTTGGTCCAAAACGCCAGGGGTAAATGCCGGAACCGGATATAATCCAGAAATGCCTTGCCCGGCATCGAGTAATAAAAGGCCATTTGTGGTTTTATCGATATTTTCGGCGTACTGGACTTCCGCGCCGGCTGCGACAGTCTTAGCTTGGCAATCAGTAACACTGGTGCCTAAAGGCAGCAAAGCCCGGCTATACGAATCGTCATAATAAATCCCGGTCGATTGTGGATTACCGCCGGTTGCTTGGGCGACTAAGCCAGGAAATGAATCGGAAGGAAATGGTGTCGAAGCATTGGTATACTTAATACCATTATTGACGATGGTTGCCAAAGTGGAGTTATGATTTTGCTGCACAAACCAATCAAGATCGTTTTGGTGTAAGCCATCCACCGAGATTAGCAACACATGCTTTATAGTTGAGCTGCTAGTTGTAGCAGAGTTTTTAGTGGCCGCAACTGCAGAGCCTGCGACCGCCATACTCACAGCTAGTGAGATTAGGGTTTTGTTTATCGTCATATATGCCTCGTTTATTGTATGGTTTTGTAGCAAGTATCAGCATAACCATCAAAGATTGCATATTTATGACGAGCCAATTAATTAGCCGCTAAACTCAGGGGTGAGGGCAATATTTTGTCATTCGCTGGAGTGGCAAAATACCCGTTAAAAAATTATATTTTGCTTGAGTAGGAGCCATTCTTGAGTACTCTACTTGCCATCCTCAATCGACTTAAAAAATGAAACTTAGTGTTTTTCATGCCTTATGTGCTGCCGTTCTGTTTGGCGTCAGCACCCCGTTGGCCAAATTACTAGTTGGAGAAATGCCGGCTATCCTGCTGGGTGGCTTGTTGTATTTGGGCAGTGGTGTAGGCCTGGGAGTTGCTCGTCTAGTCAGAGATCGTGGTTGGCAAGTCAGCGGACTTAGTTGGCAGGAATGGCCCTGGCTGCTGAGTGCGATTTTATTTGGCGGTATACTGGGGCCGGTACTGTTGTTGTTGGGTTTATTGTTAGTTAATGCCGCCACAGCTTCTTTGTTGTTGAATCTGGAAGCCGTAATTACGGCTTTGCTTGCCTGGTTAGTGTTCCAAGAGAATACTGACCGGCGCGTGGTAATGGGGATGCTGTGTATCGTTGGCGGCGGAGTGATATTGGCTTGGCCAAACGCTGAAACTTTAGCCGCAAACGGCTTGGGCTGCCTATTTGTGGCATTGGCTTGCTGCTGTTGGGGAATAGACAATAATTTGACTCGCCGCATTTCCGCTAACGATGCTTTGTTTATTGCCGCAGTCAAAGGCCTGATAGCCGGTTTATTTAATTGTACCCTGGCCTTGTTGATAGGGTATAGCTTGCCTAAGCCGCCAATTTTACTGGAAACTGCAACGCTCGGCTTGTTTGGCTATGGTATTAGTCTGGTGTTTTTTGTGCTGGCTTTACGTGGTTTGGGTGCTGCCCGAACCGGAGCCTATTTTTCCACCGCGCCGTTTATCGGTGCATTCGTGGCAATCAGTCTGCTTGGAGAAACAGCTAGCGCAAAATTTTGGCTAGCTGCCGGATTGATGGCAATAGGCGTATGGCTGCATTTAACTGAACGCCATGAGCACGAGCATACCCATGAATCATTAGGGCATCGCCACCGCCATATACATGACGCACATCATCAACATGACCACGAATTTGCCTGGGACAGCAGCGCATCGCATGATCATTTCCATACCCATGAGGTCATCACGCACAAACATCCCCATTATCCGGATATTCACCACCGCCATCAGGATTAACCACTATTTTTGTTCGGCTTGTGATTCTTGTTGCAGAATGGCCTTAACTACCCGCTGTGCAGATACCGTTGCGCCATTGGAATGGGTATCCTCGCTAAAATCACCGCCAAAATAAATCCGGCCTTGCGGTTGCCGTAAGGAATCGGACAATTCGTCAAAACGGGAGCGGCCAACTGGCCAGGCCGCAATGGCACGAGGATGATATCGATAAAAAAACATTTGTTTTAGATATTGGCCAAAGCCCGGCCATTGTTTTTCAAAGGCAGTTAGCAAGATAGCCTTAATATCATCCAATGTTGTGATTCGGGTGTTAAATTGCTCGGCATTAGCACCGGTAATCAATAAATTTAACAGAACCTGTTGGTTGGATTGAGTTTTCCCGGCATAAATTACCCCTAAGACACTATCGCTAAGTATAGGTAACAGACTTTGCCCATTCTGGATCCAGTAACGGCTGGCTTGGGCATCCAATAATATGTGAGCAGTAAAGTATGCGCCGCCACTCTGAGTCTGGATAGCCTGTTTTCGCGCTAAGCTGAGTGGCGGCTCGAATTGAATTTCGTTGAGTTTGTATAAAGGGATGGCGCTGATCAGATATTTGGCTCGGTAAACATGCTGCTGATAAGTCGTTTGATCGATAGTCAGAACTTCAACTCCATCTGCATCGGATTTGACATGAGTGACCAGTTGATTGAGCTGCACGCTGTCTTTGCCGATAAAGTCGGCAATTTTAGCAACTGCGAGCTGATTACCGCCGACCACATGATAGGGCGTCTGCCCTTCACCACTAAAAAAGTCCCATTCCGCAATAGCATCCAGAGCACTAATTTGTTGCCAGGAGCCACCAAATTCCGGCTCGGTCTGGATACGGACAAACTCCCTTGCTTTGGCGGATAATCCGCTGGTTTCAGCTAACCAATCGGCAAAAGATTGGTCTTTCAAGGCCATTAGCTCAGGGCTGATCGGTCGTCTGGCGAGTTGTTGATGTAGAAAGTGCATATTGGCATCCCAGCGCCGGTAGGTTTGTAATTCCGTTGGTGTTAAAAAGGTTTTTAAAAAAGCCTGATTATTTTCCTGAATTGCTGCATATAATCGACCCTGATAATAAAAGCTTGAAAAACCGTGGTAAGCAGTTTCCAGCGGTACATTAAGATCATGCAAAATTTCAATAGCCGGATTGCTTTCCCAAAACTCCTCAAGACCCACCTCAGCGTAAGTATAGTTATCATAAGCCGCAGTGCGAATGCGTCCGCCCAAGCGTGCACTCATTTCCAGGATATGCACGGTTTTTCCGGCTTTTTTCAGATAATAGCCAGAACTTAGTCCAGACAGACCGGCACCGATAATAAGCACATCTGCTTCAGGGGTATCAGCACATACCTTGCCGGCGGCTAAACCGGTTAACAGCGCAAAAAGCATGACCAAATTTACCAGTCGACTGGTATTTGCACAGTGTTGTAGCATTGAAAACCCTCGGTAGATAGTTTGTAAGATTCACTTAATACATATTTTAAAAAATCGGCAATGCACAAACCCAGGGTTTTTATGGCAGAATGAATCCTCAACCGGAGGCGAGTAATGACACACTCTCTGCCCGCCGCCATCCACTATTCACAATCCGCGTTTAAGCATGACACGTATTATTTCTGCAAATCTTAACGGTATTCGTTCCGCCAGCACTAAAGGTTTTTTTACATGGCTAGCAGATCAGAATGCAGATTTTGTCTGTGTGCAGGAACTGAAAGCCCAGGCAGCCGATATGACAGCAGAAATGTTGCGACCTGCCGGTTTTAGCGGCTATTTCCATTATGCCGAAAAAAAAGGCTACAGCGGTGTGGGTATTTACAGCAAACAGCCGGCCGATAAAGTAATCGTTGGTCTGGGACATGCCGATATCGATAGTGAAGGCCGCTATTTGGAAGTGCAATTGGGTAATCTCAGTGTTATTTCCCTGTATTTGCCTTCCGGGTCCAGCAGTGAAGAACGGCAGACCATCAAATATAGCGTAATGGCCAGATTTTATCCCCACTTGGCAGATTTATATGCCAGTGGTCGAGATGTGGTGATTTGCGGAGACTGGAACATTGCTCATCAGCAGATTGACCTGAAAAACTGGCGCGGCAATCAAAAAAATTCCGGATTTTTACCAGAAGAACGGGCGTGGTTGACACAGGTTTTTACCCAACTGGGTTGGGTGGATGTTTATCGGCGACTGTGTCCTGAGGCTGGCGAAGAATGTTACACCTGGTGGAGTAATCGGGGGCAAGCCTGGGCCAAAAATGTCGGTTGGCGCATAGATTATCAAGTCGCCACACCGGCGTTAGCTGCTAAAGCAGTGACAACCAGTATCTATAAAGCACAGCGATTCAGTGATCATGCGCCCTTACTGGCTGATTATGATATCTAACTTGTCATCAAGCGGGCTTGAAGGCAATCAGCAATTTTTCAGGCTGGCGATTAATAACTTGAGAAGTAAGTAGTTTTCCCAGCTGTAAAATTGATAGCAATAAAATTGGCTGATTTCAGCAGCACCGTAAAGGGGCATTTTTTCTAGGCAGAAGCACTAATCCATAATTAATAAATTCAGCATCGGGCGTGAGTAGCTCAAATTATTGCACCACAAATAAACGCACACATTTATGTTTTGATCCAAAATGGTGCGAAATATCCTGTTTATCCCCCATCCTGCTGTTTCTAGATCATGCCTCTAATCTTTGGCGCATTAATTGCAGTAATTTTAACAAAGCCGATTCCATATCATGACCACTGTGTTTAAAAAAATCCTCGATCACTTAAATGAAGCGATCCTGTTATTCGACAGAGATTTACGCTTGACTTATGTAAATCCGGCTGGGGAAATTTTACTGGCTGATAGTGCCAAACATCTGCTGGGTAATCATATCCATAAATTGTTGAAGACATCAAACACATCAGTTTTTGAAGATTTGCTGCACCGCCTGAATATGGACGAACCCTTGGTGGACAGAGAATTGATATTGGAGCGCATGAACCAATCGATTACCGTAAATTTCAGCGCCACACCGCTGCATGAAAACGGCAAACTCAATGAAATTTTGATCGAATTATTACAAGTGGACCGACATTTAAAGATAACTAAGGAAGAGCAATTACTTGCCCAGCAAAATACCAGTCGTTTACTGGTCAGGGGTTTGGCTCACGAAATCAAGAATCCCCTGGGGGGCTTACGCGGGGCAGCGCAATTACTGGATTTAGAATTGCATGATCCTGAGCTCAAGGAATATACCCAAATTATTATTGCCGAGTCTGATCGGTTACAGGATTTGATGGACAAAATGCTCGGCCCTAACAAACCTGCCCAAAAAAGTCTGATTAATATTCATGAAGTTTTGGAACGAGTACGGCATCTGGTAGCGGTGGAAGCCAATAAATCTATAGTGCTGCTAACCGATTACGATCCAAGTATTCCGGAATTGTATGCTGATAAAAATCAATTGATTCAGGCCTTACTGAATATAGTGCGTAATGCAGTACAAGCTATTCAAAACGAAGGAGAAATTGTTATCAGCACTCGAATCAGCCGCCACATGACCATAGGCCGTAAACGCTACAAACTAGCTATTAAAATAGACATTACCGACACTGGTCCCGGCATCAAGCCGGAATTGATGGATCAGATTTTCTATCCCATGATCACCAGTCGTGCGGAAGGAACCGGTTTGGGTTTATCCATAGCACAATCACTTATCAATCAGCATAATGGTCTGATCGAGTGCGAAAGTGAACCGGGCAGCACTGTGTTTTCCATTTATTTACCGCTGGAGAATGTCTATGCAGCAGCTTGATATGGTGTGGATAGTTGATGACGACAAATCGATACGCTGGGTATTGGAAAAGGCCCTGCAAAAATCAGGGATAGCATCGCAAAGCTTTGCCAGCGCCCAGGAAGTGCTAAAACTGTTGCCGACAGCCTTGCCGCAAGTATTGATTACCGATATTCGGATGCCGAATATGGATGGATTGGAACTGCTGAAAAATATTCAGCTACATTATCCTGATCTACCAGTGATTGTTATGACAGCCCATTCGGATCTGGAAAGTGCCGTCTCAGCTTTTCATGGTGGTGCATTTGAATATTTGCCTAAGCCGTTTGATGTCAATGATGTGGTTGAAACAGTACAAAGAGCCTGTATTCACAGCAAACAATTGCAAAATAATGTCACTGCACCCCAGGAAACTATAGAAGAAACGCCAGAGATAATTGGCGAAGCCCCAGCCATGCAGGAGGTATTCAGGGCTATAGGCCGTTTGGCGCGTTCGCATATTACCGTGTTGATAAATGGTGAATCCGGTACCGGCAAAGAGTTGGTTGCCAAAGCCTTGCATAGACATAGTCCTAGGGCAGGACAGCCCTTTATTGCCCTGAATATGGCGGCAATACCCAAGGATTTAATGGAATCCGAATTATTCGGTCATGAAAAAGGCGCGTTTACCGGTGCACAGGCACGGCGTATTGGTCGTTTTGAGCAGGCCAATAACGGCACATTGTTTCTGGATGAAATCGGCGATATGCCGGCAGAATTACAAACCCGTTTGTTAAGAGTGCTGGCGGATAATGAATTTTATCCGGTCGGAGCTCATGCTTCGGTAAAGGTTAATGTGCGAATTATTGCCGCCACTCACCAAAATCTTGAAACTCTGGTGGCGCAAGGCCGGTTTCGGGAAGACTTGTTTCATCGGTTAAATGTCATTCGTATTCACATTCCGCCGTTACGGGAACGCCGTCAGGATATCGGACTGCTGATGCGGCATTTTCTTTATCAAAGTGCCAAGGAATTAAACACTGAAATAAAAAGCCTGAAACCCGAAGCCGAACAGTTTTTAAGTAATCTGAAATGGCCCGGCAATGTCCGGCAACTGGAAAATATATGCCGTTGGCTAACAGTAATGGCCTCAGGCCGGGAAATTCATATAGAGGATTTGCCGCCCGAACTGACCCAGCCTAATCAGGATATATCCATTAATAATAACCAGGGAAATTGGGAAGCTGCCTTTAATATCTGGGTAAAACAGCAATTAGCAGCAGGCAAGATCGATATTGCCAAACAGGCCAGCATTACCATGGAAACTTTGCTGATTGAAACCGCATTACAACATACCCATGGCCGAAAACATGAAGCAGCCATTTTGTTGGGCCTGGGCCGAAATACCTTAACCAGAAAACTTAAAGATTTAAATATCAAAGAATAAGCGTAGTCGCATACTAAGTGTTTTCCGCCATGCGCGCATAGGTGTATACTCCCGCCGTCTGATAATTGTCACTAATAATAAGGCGTACATCACATGGCGGATAAAACGGTTAGCAAGCACTTAATCAATCTGGAAAAGCAATTTGCAGCCACCGACCCCGTTTTACAAAAAGCGGCTAAGGTATTTCAGGAACTGGATCAGCTTGAACAGGAATTGGGCCTGCTGGATAATGATGAAACAACCGCGCGAAAAACCTCGTGGTGGCCCATCATTAGCACCTTGGGCGGATATTCGCCGGCCAAATCAGAATTTCTCAACCGTTATCTAGGTGTAGATCTGCATACTGCGCGGCACAAATTCACAGTACTACAATACACCCCGCAAACTAATACGGTTACTTTACCGGGCACCGCACTGGATGCGGATCATCGTTTACCGTTTTATCAAATCGGACGGGACATTGAATTGATTGCCAGTGGTGAAGGCAATAGGCTCAACACCTATCTGGAATTGGTGACTGTTAATAGCGCACCCATCAAAAACAAACTGGTAATAGATACTCCAGTGCTGAATCGCAGCACCGAAAATCAGGTGACCAGTTTGTTGCGTCAACATGTGCTGGATATATCCGATTTGGTGCTGGTATTTACCGATTTATTCGAAGCGGATAATGAACTGGTCAGCGATGTGGTATCCAGCATAGTCGCCCAACAGGATTCCAATAAATTTGTCTTTGTCATCGACCATTCCGAAATCACCTTAGAAGCTCACAAAAGTCTGGAAATTGCCGCCGCCTGGCAACGTCGCTTGACCGAGTTTGGTATCCATACCGGGCAATTTATCGTATTGTCTTACGGCAGCAGTCCTGCTGCTATAGATCAGCGAGTCAATAATCTGAATAATGACCGCTCCTACCGAATTCTAGGCACCTTGGAAAAAAGTATCCGAAATATCGATGATGTGATTTTTCAGGAAGTGGAAGAAGCTTTAGTGCTGTGGAAAGAGCGCAGCAATGCCGTCATGTTGGTTATTATGGGTTTTATTATCATGCTGGTGCTGTTTGCCGAAGTGGCTGGCGGCGTGTTGGATCTGCTGTTTGATCCTATCATCGGCCCGGTGGTCATTCTGGTTTCCATCGTGATCCTGACACCGCTGCATCTTATTGTCAGCCGCTTTAATGCCAAGCTGGTCATCAATCAGTTGATCAAACGACAAAAGCAACTGAATTTATCGGAAGATTTGGCGGGTCTGTTTGCTAAAAGCCTCAGCTTCTGGCGCATACTGTTGCCGATTACTACGCCGGTCGGCAAAAACAAAAAGAATCGGAAACGCATCAATGCCTTAATTGAGCAAACCAAGGACTTGATTCAGGCCTTGAACGATCAATTCAGTCATCAATATCAGGACTTCCGTACCCCGTTCGATACTTTTCCGGGTAACGACGAGTTTTGATTGAACAGAGCCGTAGAGCAGCGCGGATAAGTTATGGCGTCGCTGCTTTATCGGCTTTAATGCCGTAATAATTTGACAGTACATCATAAACGCCGCGGACACCGGTCTGTATCACCGGCTTAAGGGCTAAACAGCCGGTGTGCCACTGCCTGACTTTGCCGTCGAAATAAGATTCCCAGCTGCCTTGCCAGCAATCCGCTTTTTTCAACAAGCGGCCCACCAAAATCGAAGGCACTTCGTAGCGTGCAGAAGCCGTTTTCAGATTTCTGGATTCCGTGGTCAAAACATCGTTAACAGCAATTTTTTGCTGCTCTTCCAGATCAAGCAGCGGATAAATTAACGGGATACCCTTAATTTTTGCGATTAGCGCCAAGCCACTTTCAATATCCGGCATGGTATCAGAATTGTAGAATTGCCAGCCCGCTCCTTCATCCACCACCAGCCAAACTAAAGTTTGCGGCCTGATTTCCGTCCAGATGCCCAGCTGATTCCTTCTTAATTCATCCAGCACCTGGTCCTCATCAAACTCAACTCGTAACAGGCGCGCACTGGTATCAGCATAATCATCCGCCGGCAGCGGTAAAAACTGCGATTGTTTGACATATTGCTGAGCGTTCTGCAGCATTTGCTGAACTGCCGGAATTTGAGCGATATCTTCAGTAATGACCACCCGGTCCAGTACCGCAAACAAACCTTGTCTGATGGCGTAGTTTCTGGCATCAGACGATTCATTATTAGCGATTAGTTCGGCCGAAAAAACACCACTGACTTCCACAGCGGCCACCGGTTGACTTAGAGCCAACAGCAAAACCAACCATCCGTAACATCCAACTGCATATTTTAGAAAATTCATTGCCCAGTGCCTAGTCTGCCGTTCTTAGAGTGGAGTTATAGTACAATATTGACTGATAATCCGGGTAAACTTACTGACTGGCGCAAATGTGTCATGATCTGCCCGTTGCTAAATTTTTACAATTTGTTGATCAAGAGGCCTACATTGAGCGAACAACAGCAAGAACGCCTGAACTATAAGAGCGCCGGTGTCGATATTGAAGCAGGTAACGCTTTAGTCGAACGTATAAAACCGATTGCAGCCAAAACCCGCAATGCCGGTGTAATGGCAGGGCTGGGCGGCTTTGGTTCCTTGTTTGAACTGCCGCTGGATCGTTATCGCAGTCCTGTACTGGTGTCCGGCACTGATGGTGTCGGTACCAAGTTAAAGCTGGCACTGGATTTAAATGTTCACGATACCGTGGGTATTGACCTGGTGGCCATGTGCGTTAATGATATCGTCGTGCAAGGTGCAGAGCCGCTGTTTTTTCTGGATTATTTTGCTACCGGCAAACTCGATGTCGATACGGCGGCGGCGGTAATTGCCGGTATAGGTCAGGGCTGTGAATTGGCCGGGGCGGCTCTGGTTGGTGGTGAAACCGCAGAAATGCCAGGTATGTATGCTCATGGTGATTATGATCTGGCCGGCTTTTGTGTCGGCATCGTCGAAAAAGACCGCATCATAGACGGCAGCAAAGTCAAAGCGGGTGATGTATTAATAGGCTTGGCTTCCTCCGGGCCTCATTCCAACGGCTATTCACTGATTCGCAAGATTATCGAGAAATCCGGCCATAGCTTGGATGATCTGGTCAACGGCAAGCCGCTGGGACAAACCTTGTTGGAACCTACCCGTATCTATGTAAAATCAGTTTTAAACCTGCTCAGCAGCATTGATGTGCATGCCCTGGCGCATATTACCGGCGGCGGCATCACCGAAAATCTGCCGCGGGTATTGCCCAAAGATTTATCTGCCAATATCCGGCTTTCCGCTTGGCAATTACCGGATATTTTTGTCTGGTTGCAGGAGCAGGGCAATGTGGCTTTGGTGGATATGCTGCTAACTTTCAATTGCGGCATCGGCATGATCTTATGTGTAGGCCAGGAAGATGTTGCTAATGCCTTGCAAATTTTGCAACAAAATGGTGAAAGCGCAGTGGTGCTCGGTGAAATAATCACAGCGACAGCGGAAAGCCAACGGGTAAATTATCAGGATTAAGGCAAATGCTTGCTGGCCCTAACAGTCTATTTTTATGGCGTATTTGTCCTAAAATCAGCTGCAGGTAAGAATTTGTTGATAGCTTTTATTTTTTAGCTATTGCGTAACCCGGCAATATTGGCGATAATGCACCACTCTTCAGCTTTGACTGATGTTTTATGGGTGCTATGTCGGTTCTCTCGCAACGATACGCTGTAAACCCCGCCAGGCCCGGAAGGGAGCAACGGTAGCAGCAGATTCGTGTGCCGGGATGTAGCTGGCATAGCGTCCGCCCAAACGCCTCATTTCCTTAGTTGCCGATGGCCTATCAGGTTCTTGCCAGAAAATGGCGCCCAAGCAATTTCTCCCAACTGGTCGGACAAGAACACGTCACATTATCGCTTACCCATGCTTTACAGCATGATCGTTTGCACCACGCTTATCTGTTTACCGGAACACGTGGGGTTGGCAAAACCACTGTAGCCCGCATTTTAGCCAAAGCCATCAACTGCGAAAATCTGCAAGACTTTAATCCTTGCGGCGAATGTCAGGTATGCCGGGATTTTGAACAAGGCCGCTTCATGGACTTGATTGAAGTTGACGCAGCCTCCCGCACCAAAGTTGAAGATACCCGCGATTTACTGGATAACACCCAATACGCTCCCCATCAGGGCCGCTATAAAGTTTATCTGATAGACGAAGTACATATGCTGTCCGGCCACAGCTTTAATGCCTTGCTGAAAACGCTGGAAGAGCCGCCGGCGCATGTAAAGTTTTTACTGGCAACCACCGACCCGCATAAGATACCGGTCACCGTCTTGTCGCGTTGTCTGCAGTTTAATCTTAAACGCCTGTTACCGGAACAGATAGCCACACAATTAGAATTTATTCTCGGTCAGGAACAGATCGAGTTTGAAAGCGCGGCGCTAAAACTGTTGGCACGTGCTGCAGACGGCAGTATGCGCGATGCCTTAAGCTTGCTTGATCAAGCTATAGTGTATGGTAGTGGTGGCGTTAATCTGTCTGCTGTAAGCGGTATGTTGGGTACGATTGCCCAGCAGCCGGTAGCAGATATCTTAATGGCCTTGGCGGATGCTGATGCGCCGGCGCTGCTGGCAAAAACGGCCGAAGTGGCCGAATTAAGCCCGGATTTTGCCGATATTTTGCAGCAAATTTTGCGGGTTCTGCATCGGGTGGCGCTCATTCAGCATATACCCGAGTTTAAGGATCAAGAATTTGATAAACAATTATTAAATCATTTAGTACAAACCATTACGCCGGCAGATACCCAGTTATTCTACCAAATTGGCTTGATTGGTCAGCGTGATCTGCAACTGGCTCCGGATCCGCGTAGCGGGTTTGAAATGGTGCTGTTGCGCATGTTGACATTCAAGCCGCAACTACCCACAGATAAACCAGCTGCAGCCAGTCCCCCTGTGGTGAAAGTTAGAGAAAATACCAATCGTTCAGTAATTGCCGCTCCTGCTGTAGAGCCGGTAGGCAATCTGCAGCAAGCAAATCGCTCGTCAACAGCAGCAAGCTGGTCTGAGATAATTTCCGCACTGCGGCTGCCGCCGTTAAGCCGGGAATTGGCCAGTCATTGTGTTTTGGAAAGCATGGCTGATAATGTCTGTCGCTTGCTGCTCAATCCTGATTTTCAGCAAATAGGCAACAAAGCAGAAGAAAAATTAAAAGATGCCCTGGAAAATTATTATGGAACCCCCATTAAACTAATTATTACCAAGCAAAGCACTGAACAAATGACCCCGGCTGAGCAAATGCAAAAAGCCAGTGAACACCGGCAAGAGGCTGCAGTGGCCAGCATCAATAATGATAAAAATGTTCAGGAATTAATGGAGACTTTTACGGCCAGAATTTTGCCCGGCAGTATTGAGCCTCTCACCTAACCCTTTGGAGAAGTACCATGAAAAGTGCGCTAGCGGGCATTATGCAACAAGCCCAAAAAATGCAGGACAATTACAAAAAAGCTCAGGAAGAACTGGCCGCCATTGAAGTGCTGGGTGAGTCCGGTGCTGGTCTGATCAGTATCGTCATGACCGGCAAGCGCGAAGTGCGTAAGGTCACCATAGATCCATCACTGTTAAGTGAGGATAAAGATATGCTGGAAGATTTAGTCGCCGCAGCCGTAAACGATGCTGTGCACAAAGTCGCGAAAATGAAAAAGGCAAAAATGGCAGACGTTACTGCCGGTATTCCAATCCCGCCAGGCTTTCAAATGCCTTTTTAATATGCAAAATCGCGGCTTGCTGAAAGAATTGATCCAGAGTTTCTGCTGCCTGCCTGGCGTGGGGCCTAAATCAGCACAACGCATGGCTTTTCATTTGCTGCAACGCAATCGCCAGGGTGGTGAGCAGCTTAGCCGGATTCTGGCGCAAGCCCTGCAAGAAATAGCTTACTGCGCAGAGTGCCGTACACTGACGGAAACCAAATTATGCGAGGTTTGTGCTAATTCCCAGCGCGATACCGGTTTGCTCTGTGTAGTGGAAAGTCCGGCCGATAGCTGGATCATTGATCAGGCTATCGGCTTTAAGGGCAAGTATTTTATATTGCATGGCAGATTGTCGCCATTAGATGGAATAGGCCCGGATCAGCTAGGCATAGACGCATTGGAGCAGCGCTTGCAAGCAGGCGCAATCAGCGAAATAATTCTGGCAACTAACTCAACCGTGGAAGGTCAGGCAACAGCCCATTTCATCGCAGAAATTGCCGGTAAACACAATATTCGCGCCACGCGCATTGCTTACGGTATTCCAATGGGTGGTGAGCTGGAATTTATAGACAGCAGTACCTTATCCCACGCATTTAATGGACGCAGGGAAATCTAAGAAGCTGTGTCTCGTAGGTGAGTGCTTACCGAATAATATCAGCAAGCAAACAGAAGCCAGATCAAGCTATAGATCAAATAGCAGGGCTACAATATCGTAATAAAAGACCGCTAATGCGGTCTTTTAAACGTGTGCCCAACGTCAACCTATAAAGGGGTAACGTTTTCTGCCTGTGGACCTTTTTGACCAGTGGTAACTTCCATCGTTACGCGCTGACCTTCTTTCAAGGTTTTACGGCCACTGCCATTGATAGCGCTAAAATGTACAAATACATCTTTGCCGCCTGCCTGTTCGATGAAACCGAAGCCTTTTTCATCGTTGAACCATTTTACTTTGCCTTCTACTTGTACTGACATAAATCTCTCTTGCTTAATAAAGCCATCACTGGCGTGTTACGGGGTTTTGAATAAAGCGGGTAGTGGAAGACTTGGAAAAGCGACAACGATTACCTTGCTAAATCGGTGTCATTATACATAGCAATTGTCTTTGTCAAAGCAAAAATACAGCGAATTAACCGGTTAACAAATTATGACAAAAATCAGCTGAAAAAATCTTAATCAGCCTCCAATAGGTTATATTTTTAACAAATTGATTTTAAATGATTTTTTAATGAATAGCCGCTTAGTGCTTCTGGAGTTGGCCTGTTTAATGTTTTTTTTACATTTGCCGCGAGACTAAAATTTTTAGCAGTTTTTTACAAGCATTCCCATCAAAAAAATCCACAAATTCAGCCAAAACTACTCAAAAAACAAACTATTGTTAAAAATATTTTCAAGCCTAATCGTGGTTTTTTATGCCGGTTAGTTAATGAGCATAAGGCTTTATAGTACAATTTACCACTATAGCAGGCACCGCGCCCTTATTTATTAAGAAACATACAAACAGGTTCATATGATGAAAACGATGGATGACAGAGACGGCTGGATATGGCTTGATGGGAAATGGGTAGAATGGCGCGAAGCTAAAGTCCACGTTTTAACCCATACCTTACACTATGGTGCCGGCGTATTTGAAGGCTTGCGCGCCTATAATGCCCAAGGTGGTACCGCCATATTCAAATTGCAGGAACATACAGACCGGCTGTTCCGTTCGGCGCATATTCTGAATATGAAAATGCCATACAGCAAAGATGAAATCAATCAGGCCCATCGTGATGCCGTAGCCAAAAATAACTTGGATAGCGCTTATATTCGCAGCATGTGTTTCTTTGGTTCCGAAGGTATGGGCTTACGGGCAGATAATTTAAAAGTTCATGTCATGGTAGCAGCCTGGAACTGGGGAGCCTATCTGGGCGCAGAAAACATGGAAAAAGGCATACGGATTCGTACCTCCTCGTATACCCGTAATCACGTTAACAGCACCATGTGTAAAGCTAAAGCCAACGGCAACTACATCAATTCCATACTGGCATTGCAGGAAGCTCTGGCCACCGGTTACGACGAAGCCCTGCTGCTGGATCATGAAGGGTTTGCTGCCGAAGGCAGTGGTGAAAATCTGTTCATCGTCAGAAACGGCAAACTATACACACCGGAAACCACCTCGGCTCTGGAAGGCATTACCCGCGACACCCTGATCACCATAGCCCGCGAACAAGGCTATGAAGTCAGCGAAAAGCGGATCAGCCGTGATGAAGTCTATATAGCCGACGAAGCCTTCTTTACCGGTTCCGCAGCGGAAGTCACCCCAATTCGCGAATACGATGGCCGAGCTATCGGCAGTGGCAGTCGTGGCCCGATTACCGAAAAACTGCAAGCCCTGTACTTTGATTACGTAAACGGCCGTCGCGACGACCATCGGGAATGGTTGAGCTTCGTCCGTTAAACGTGAGTTTATCGGCAGCACGTATCCTTATCATCGGCCCATCCTGGGTCGGTGATATGGTCATGGCGCAAAGTCTGTTCATTAGCCTAAAACAAACCCATCCAGATTGTCTTATCGATGTACTGGCCCCAGCCTGGTCAGCCGCACTGCTGGCGCGCATGCCGCAAATCAATCAGGCCATAGCCTTACCTTTGAGTCATGGCCAGTTGGCCTTAAGCACACGAATTAAACTAGGCAGACAATTAAGCCAACAACATTACCGGCAAGCCATTGTGCTACCCAATTCCTGGAAATCAGCACTGCCCGTGTTTTTTGCCGATATCCCGCTGCGTACCGGTTATATAGGCGAATTGCGCTGGGGTTTATTAAACGACGCCCGCCGCCTCCATAAACAGCGCTTGCCCATGACAGTGCAACGCTTTGTCGCGCTGGGTTTACCGGCCAACGCTGCACCAGCTCCCGCCTATCCCTTACCAAAACTGCTAGTCAGCCCGGCCTTACAGGCCGATGTCAGGGCCAAATTCAAAGTTAGCGCAGGCAGTAAAATTCTGGCAATCTGCCCCGGTGCGGAATACGGCCCGGCCAAACGCTGGCCGGCGGCGCATTTTGCGGAAGTAGCCCGGCAAAAACATCAGGCCGGCTGGCAGGTATGGCTGTTCGGTTCGGTCAAGGATCAGGCGGTCGCCGCCGAAATTCAGACTTTGTCCGGCGGGATAGGCCGGGATTTTACCGGCAACACCAGTCTGGGCGAAGCGGTGGATTTATTATCGCTGGCCAGTGTGGTACTGAGTAACGATTCCGGGCTAATGCATGTCGCAGCGGCGCTGGATAAACAGGTGATAGCGATTTACGGTTCCTCTGACCCCGGTTTTACCCCGCCGCTACACCCCCAGGCCAAAATTCTTAGTCTTAATCTGCCGTGCGCCCCCTGTTTTAAACGAGATTGCCCGCTGGGTCATACCCGCTGTCTTACCGACATCAGCCCGGCTATCGTGCTGGCTGCCATCCAGCCCTGAGCCGGACATGAAACTGGCTATCGTAAAACTATCGGCACTAGGTGATATTGTGCATGCCATGGTGGCATTACAATTCATCAAAACCGCCCGGCCAGACATCGAAATAGACTGGATCGTCGAAGCACATTTTGCCGGAGTACTGGCAGACAACCCGCATATTCAGCGTATCCAGCCGCTTAATTTAAAGGCCCTGAAAACAGCCAAACGCGGCTTAAGCGCAGAGATGGCCAAAATTCGCCGCTATGCAGCCCAAGACTATGATTTGGTCATAGATGCCCAAGGCCTGATTAAATCAGCACTGGTGGCCAGATTACTCAGTAAACACAGCATCGGCTTTGACAAACATTCCATCCGCGAATCAGCCGCAGCCCTGTTTTATCGGCAAACAGTCCACTGCCCATACCATGCCAATACCATAGACCGCAATGTCACCGTCTTAACCAAACCCTTAAATATCAGCGTATCGCCAGAACAAATTATTCAAAAGCAGGCATTCCTGTATTACCACACTCCCGAGCAAACCCTGGACAGCTATTATTCGGCCAACCAAACCCAAGTGTTGTTTGTAATCGGCTCCACCTGGCCCAGCCGCAACTATCCCAAGGAAAAATATCTGCAAATTATTCAGCGCCTGCCGGCCAACTGCCTGATCAGTTGCGGTAGCGAGCCGGAACAGCAAGCTGCCGCCTGGATAGCCGAGCGTAGTGATGCCAAGCCCTTGCCGCGTCTGAGTCTGAACGACCTCAAAGCCGCCATCGCCCGCACCGATCTGGTCATCGGCAACGACACCGGTCCCACCCACATGGCCTGGGCGTTAAACCGGCCCTCCATCACCCTGTTTGGTCCAACCCCCATCAGCCGGGTTTATCAAACCCCAATTAACAAAATATTAAAGTCATCTTCTCCGGTAAATCCTTATAAACTGAACAAAAATGATTTTTCGATACGGGAAATAGAAGTTGATACCGTACTCGGGTTAGCAGAGGAGATTTTGGCCCAAGGATCAAATAATTAATCGCGGCGTTTATAATTTCACCTTTAACACAACCGTCACAGCACTAAGCTGGCAGCCAGATCGGCACAATGTTAAAATCCCGACCTCACAGGAACTTTACATGGAAAAAACATGAGCCAAATCATAATTGAACATAAGCCTAGCGAAGAGCGTCTAGCGGAACTGGGCGTAGCCGAGTGGCCGATCTGGGAAAAAGAAATCTCTACTTTCAGCATTGATTTCGATGAAACCGAAACCGCTTATGTGCTGGAAGGCGAAATTATCGTTACCCCGGTAGGCGGTGAGCCGGTACAGATTTTACCCGGTGATCTGGTGGTATTTCCAGCAGGTCTGGATAGCCATTGGGAAGTGGTAAAGCCCTTGCGTAAACATTATAGTTACGATTAATTCCAGGCTGGTTAAAAAGGCATCATTCGATGCCTTTTTTGATTAACATAAATCGTAACTACTCAGCATCCAAGTATCGCTTTTACACTTGTCCCCGCCTTATTTGCTGGAGTCATCAATATGCAAAACTCCGCTCAATCCTGCAAACATATAGCAAAGCCCTGGTGTTTAATCGGGTTGAGTCTGGCACTTCTAACCGGCTCATTAGCGGCAGCAGTTGATACCAGCTTACCGGCAATGGCACAAGGCATTCAAATCGGTGATGTCAGTCAAGGTAGGGCCATTATTTGGAGTCGCACCGACCGTCCGGCGCAGCTGATGGTGGAATATGCCTTTAATAGGGAATTTGATCATGCCCAACGCCTTACCGGACCCTATGCCCTGGAAAATAGCGATTTTACCGCACGGCTGGATTTAACCGGACTGCCGCCCGGCCGCGATGTTTATCTAAAAGTCTGGTTTAAAGATTTGACTACCCCGCACCAGCAAAGTCAGCCAATAACCGGGCGTTTTCATACGCTAGGCGCCAATGAAGATATCCGCTTTGTTTGGGGCGGTGATACCGCCGGCCAAGGCTGGGGAATAAACCAAAATTTTGGCGGCATGAAAATCTACACCACGATGCGCCAAGTTGAGCCGCAGTTTTTTATTCACAGTGGCGATAATGTATACGCCGATGCCATAATACCGGCCCACAAAATAGCTGAAAACGGCCAGGATTGGACCAATCTAATCGCCTTCGGGGTGGACAAGGTCGCCGAAACCCTGGATGAGTTTCGTGGTCGCTATAAATATAATTTGTCTGACCCCAATCTGCGGACATTTAACGCCGAAGTCCCCCAAATTTGGCAATGGGATGATCACGAAGTGGTCAGTAACTGGTCGGATACCAAGGATCTAAGCAACGATGACCGCTATCAGATTAAAGACATACCCTTATTAGTGGCCCATGCCGCCACAGCTTTTCATGAATATGCTCCCTTGCGGCCTTACGATGCCTCAGCAGCACAGCGTATTTATCGCAAAATAGCCCTGAGCAAATTGCTGGATGTGTTTGTGCTGGACATGCGCAGCTACCGGGGGCCCAACAGCCATAATCTGCAAACAGCGCCAGGCCCGGATACAGCATTTCTGGGCGCGGTGCAATTGGCTTGGTTGGAGCAAGAATTACAACATTCGCAAGCCGTTTGGAAAGTCATTGCCGCCGATATGCCCTTGGGTCTGAATATAGGCGATGGTGTGGATGCCACCGGTCAGTCGCGCTGGGAGGCTATTGCCAACGGCAATGACGGGCCGCCGGCTGGTCGGGAATTGGAAATTGCCGAACTACTAAAGTTTATTAAACACCATAAAATCAGCAACATTGTCTGGCTAACAGCAGAAACTCATTCGCCAGCGGCGCATTATTACAATCCCAAACTCGCCACGTTTCACGACTTTAGCGGATTCTGGGAATTTGTTGCCGGCCCCTTAAATGCCGGCGCGTACTGCGCCCAAAAACCTGATGCCACCTTTGGCCTACAGCTCAAATTCAATACCCCGCAGTTGGCCGGGCCGGACTGTAAAAACCCCAAAGATGGCTTCTCGCCTTATTCGGGTTTACAGTTTTTTGGCGAAGTTAACATCAATCATAAAAGCCGCAACATGCAGATAGATTTAAAAAACATCAATGGCGACAAAATCATGCCTGGTATCGTCCTATTTCCGGTAAATACCAGGTAACAGGAGGGCCAGGCTTATTTATCGCCTACCAGCTTCTGCACCACCAAACTGCCCACCATATCGCCCTCCACATTCACCATGGTTCTAAACGTATCAAGAATACGGTCTATCGGTAACAGAATCGCAATTGCCTCAGCCGGCAAACCCACCGATTGCAGCACCATCACCATCGTCACCATCCCGGCGCTGGGTATGCCGGGTGCGCCGATAGCAGCTATCATGGCGGTAAAAAACACAATTAACTGCTGTACAAATGACAGCTCAATGCCGGATAAGTTGGCAATAAACAAGGCCGCGGCGGCTTCATAAAGTGCAGTACCGTCCATATTCACCGTAGCGCCCAGCGGAATCACAAACCCGGCGATACCCGGCTTAACGTGCAAATGCTGCTCGGTGCAGCGCAACGAAACCGGCAAAGTCGCCGAACTGGAACTGGTGGCCAGTGCAGTGATTAATGCTTCGCGGGCACCGCGAAAAAACCGTAACGGCGTAACCCCGGTAACCAGATAAAGCAGCAGCGGCAAAACCACAAACCCGTGCAATAAAGTGCTGCCCAACACCACCGCCACAAACTTGATCAAACTGCCCAGCAAAGCCATGTTTTGGGTAGCCAGTAATTTCGCCAGCAGCGCCATAATCCCGTACGGCGCTAAATGCATGATCCAGCCCACCAGCCGTAACATCAGCTCCAGGCCTTCCTGCAGCAGCAGTAAAATATTGCGGTAGCGGTCACCACCCACCACAATGGCTATCCCCATAATCAGCGCAAACACCACAATAGCCAGCACATTACCCTGACTCAGCGCCGCAAAAGGATTAAGAAAAATGCCGTGCAGAAACTCAGCAATAAACTCGGCAAACGTCATTTGTTTGGCGCTGAAGTGTTGCTGAGCACTGGCGAATAAATCCAGGCTTAAACCCTTGCCGGGAGCAAACAGATTGGCTGCGCTTAAGCCCAGTAAAATCGACAAAGTCATCGACAGCACAAAAAAGCCTAGAGTATATTTCCAGACCCTGTGCATCTGGCTATGCATACGCAGATTAGCCACACCAACCGCAATTGAGGTAAACACCAACGGTGCCAGCACCATTTTTAACATATCAATAAACAGATTCCCGGCCAAACCACACACGAAAATACCTTGCTGGGTGAATTCCGCGTCCGGGCCCAATTCTGCAAAAAACAGCCCCAGAGCAACGCCTAATGCGGCACCTATGAATATCTGACTATTTAACGAGATGCGCATGCAATAACCTCCAGAAAAAACAAAATACCGCATCCCCTGTTATGGAATTCGGCTGTCACACATGATCAGCCAACACCAGACCCGCAACCCAAACTTAAAGCATAGGTACCAAGTCCAGCGCCAACATCACCGCGTCCTCCCGGCCATCTTTAGCCGGATAATAATTTTTGCGCACGCCAATTTCCTTAAATCCCACCTTCTGGTATAAAACCATAGCCCCCGGATTACTGGGCCGCACTTCCAGAAAAATCTTCTCCGCTTTGGGTCTGGCATACTCAATCAAATGCTCCAGCATTTTCTGGCCGGCACCTTGGCGCTTAAAGCCAGGGCAAACACTGATATTCATAATATGTGCCTCGCCGGCCGCCACACAAATAATGCAATAGCCCACCAGCTTATCCTCAGGCGCTTCGCATACCCAATTGGTATAAGTCATGGTACGCAAACAATCTTCAAAAATGCTTTTCGGCCAGGGAAACTCATAATTCAACTCCTCAATAGCCAATACGGCAGCCAAGTCGCTATGGTCCATTTTGCGCATACGCAGCAAGTCCTTGTTTTGCACCGAACCAGGAAAAATTTTGGCGTAAAATTCCCGATCCGCATCATAAACCACCAAGCTTTTTAATTTATAAAGCAATTTCCACATATTATTCTTATACCAACTGTTTATAAAGCCCCAGCGCAAACTGTAAATCTTCCCAGGCTTTGGCTTTTTCCGACAAGGAACGCAACAAATAAGCCGGGTGATGAATTACCACCAGCGGAATCCCATCCAGATCATGACAAATACCACGCAACTTGCCTAGCGGTTGCTGAGTTTTCAATAAATTCTGCGCGGCAATCCGGCCCACCGCCATAATCAGTTTGGGCTGAATCAGCGCTATCTGCTGTTTTAAAAAATCCTGACAAGCCGCCACTTCCAGAGCTTCAGGGTCGCGATTATGCGGTGGTCGGCATTTTAGCATATTGGCAATATACACCTGCTCCCGGCCCAGACCAATCGCCCGCAGCATTTCCGTCAGCAATTGCCCGGCCTTACCCACAAACGGTTCACCCTGTAAATCCTCCTGCTGACCCGGTGCTTCGCCTATCAGCAACCAGTCAGCCTGCCGATTACCCACCCCAAAAACAGTTTGAGTCCGGGTTTCGCAAAGTCCGCATTGCCGGCAAGCGGCTACTTGCTGCTGCAAATCCAGCCAGGCATCAGTCGGATGACTGACTGCAGCAGAGGCAAGCGCCAAATCAGCCGCCGTAATTGCCGAAGCGCCAGACTGTCTGGGGACCCAAACATCAATCCCCATTGCCTGTAAATAGCTTAGCCGCGTCACTTCGTCCATTCGGCTTACCTCAAACCTCCACCATTTGCGGATGCTGTCTTAACTCCAGGTAGTTCAGCTTATTGACCGCATTGATATAAGCCTTGGCCGAAGCGATGACGATATCAGTATCAGCACCGGAGCCGTTGACGATACGGCCGGCTTTTTCCAGCCTGACGGTGACTTCTCCCTGGGCATCGGTGCCGGTGGTGATGTTGTTCACCGAGTACAGGGCCAATGTGGCTTGGGTATGTAACAGGCTTTCCAAGGCTTTGAGGCTGGCATCCACGGCGCCGCCGCCCTGGGCGCTGCCGGTGAGTTCCTGGCCGCCGCTGCGGATGGTGACGCTGGCATTGGGTACTTCGCCGGTTTCGGAGCAGACTTTCAGGCTGAGCAGTTTGATTTGTTCCACTTCTGCGGCTTCGCTTTGTTCGGAGATCAGAGCCTGTAAGTCTTCATCAAAGATGTCGTGCTTTTTGTCGGCCAGTTGCTTGAAGCGGAAGAAGGCTTCGTTCAAGGCTGTTTCGCTGCTGAACGGCATCCCCAGTTCGATCATCCGGGTTTTGAAGGCATTACGCCCGGAGTGTTTGCCTAACACCATGCGGTTGGTAGACCAGCCCACATCTTCGGCCCGCATGATTTCATAGGTCTCGCGGCTTTTCAGGACACCGTCCTGATGAATGCCTGATTCATGGGCAAAGGCATTGGCGCCGACAATGGCTTTGTTGGGCTGTACCGGGAAACCGGTAATGGAAGACACCAGTTTGGAACAGGTGACGATTTCCCGGGTATCCAGCCGGCTGTCACAGCCAAAGAAGTCCTGACGGGTGCGTACGGCCATCACCACTTCTTCCAAAGAGGCATTACCGGCCCGTTCGCCCAGGCCGTTGATGGTACATTCCACCTGACGGGCGCCGTTCATCACCGCCGCCAGCGAGTTGGCAACCGCTAAGCCTAAGTCATTATGGCAATGCACCGAGAAAATGGCTTTATCAGCATTGGGGATACGTTGCCGCAAGTTAGCGATGGTGGCGCCAAACTGCTGGGGCATGCTGTAACCCACGGTATCGGGGATATTCAGCGTGGTTGCGCCGGCATCGATTACCGCTTCCAGAATCCGGCACAAGAAATCCTCTTCCGAACGTCCGGCATCCTCCGGGGAAAATTCCACATTATCGGTATACTGCCGGGCCCGTTTCACCGCCCGCACCGCATGTTCAATTACCTGTTCCGGACTCATCTGCAGCTTCATCTGCATATGGATAGGCGAAGTAGCGATAAAGGTATGAATCCGGGCGCTGTTGGCGCCACGCAAAGCCTCACCGGCTCGGTCTATGTCTTTATCCAGGGCCCGAGCCAGACCGCATACCGTGCTGTCTTTCACCACACCGGCCACCGCCTGCACCGACTCAAAATCACCCTGACTGGCAGCCGGAAAACCGGCTTCAATCACATCGACTTTCAGGCGTTCCAGTGCCCGGGCAATGCGGACTTTTTCATCGCGCGTCATCGACGCGCCGGGGCTTTGCTCGCCATCGCGCAAAGTGGTATCAAAAATAATTAATTTGTCTTTCATGATCACTCCGTTCATGAAAATTGCGGTTTAACCGCCGGGAATACTAAAAAATGAGTTGGGTGGTGCGAATGAGATGTCTGGGTGCCCCTCAGGGCAGCAGTAGGGCGCACAGTAGCCTGCCGGGCAATACGGCAATAACAGCGGACTTGGATCGGGGATGTGATGTGTTCATGACCTAACTATACTGCATTGTCGCCATCTGCTCAAGATTTTGAGTTAACAGCCTACGGGTTTACCCGCCAAAAATCATAAATCTGCACTTTCTCCAGCATAAACCTGTCCAACAAGGCCTGTTGTTGGGCTTGATAATAAGCCGCTATTGCTGTAGGTAGCCCATCATGGTAAAAACTGGTTAGCGCAGCAGTCAGAACTGCCGAATTTTGAATATCCCCCAACAGGGTTAGATAATCTTTAATGGCTGGCAATTGATCTTTGTCCTGGTCTGGTAACCAAGGCTGGATATCCAGCAGCAGATAACGCAATTTTTTCATACTGATGCGCAGATGATGCAGGCTGGGCAACTGATGAGGATCAACAGCCAGATAACGTTGCAGCGCTGTGCCGTACACCTTATCCACTGCCTCAAGCAGGGCGGTTTTATCTGCCCGGCGGGCTTTGCAGCGGCTATGTAGCTTTTTGCATTTGCGTTTGATTTTGCCGCTAGGGATGGTTTTGATAAACGCGCGGGTTTCCGCCAGTAAGCGGCTTTCCTGAGCTTGCAAATCTTGCAGAAACGGTTTTAATTCTGCTAATGTCGTGGCGGTGTTGCCTATTTCCAGTAACATTACCTGAGTATCGCGTAATGCGTTCAGGCAGTCTAATTGAGTTTTTAATAAACGCTGCAGTTTGCCTGCCCGCGCTTTTGGGTTCAGCGTTGTCAATAAGGCCAGCATTGCCAGTAAGCGGCGGATAGCAAACCGTAATTCATGCACCGCGTTCTCGCTGCAATCATGGCGGCAATCAATCAGGCTGATCCGATACCGCCGCCAGTGTTCGTCCAGAGTGTCTAACAGTAAGCGGCTGATGTGGATAGGCACGTCCTAATTTTTGCGGCTTTGCAGTTTTCTTTTCCGCAATACCAGTGTCACAATAGGCCCGGAGGCGGCGTAAGCCACCGAGATGATGAACAGCATGCGCTGCGGTTGCGCCATCACAAAGCCTATTGCCAGCATGGTGATAATCGCTGCCAGAAACGGCACCTTGTTTTTAAAATCAATTTCTTTAAAACTGGAATAACGGAAATTACTCACCATCAGTAAACCGGTTACCGTGGTGGTAATTAATACCAGATATTTGATATTCTCTACATCGTAGCCGTTTTCAATGCAAAACCATAAGCCGCCGGCCAAAATTGCCGCCGCAGCCGGGCTGGGTAAGCCCTGAAAATAGCGTTTATCCGCCACTTCCACCTGAGTATTAAACCGCGCCAACCGCAACGCGCCACCGGCCATGTGCACAAAAGCCGCGAATAATCCGGCCTGGCCCATAGTGGATAAAGTCCATAGATACATTACGATCGCCGGCGCTGCACCAAAAGAAACCATATCCGACAAACTGTCGTACTGCACGCCGAACTCGCTTTGGGTATTGGTTAGCCGGGCCACCCGGCCATCCAGGCCATCCAGCACCATAGCAATAAACAGGGCAATGGCCGCCGTTTCAAACCGGCCATTAATGGCGGCGGTAATCGCGTAAAAACCGGCAAACATGGCGCCCGTGGTGAACAGATTAGGCAGCAGATAAATGCCCCGGTGACGAGGAGGTGGCTTTTGTATCATTGCTCTTACTATGCGAAGTAAATTTAGCCCATTTTACATGGCTGAGAAAAGTTCTGCTAATTTCACTGCGCTAAACATAAAAAAGCCCGTCAGTGACGGGCTTTTGCAGATCGGTTTAAACCAGATCAGATACATCCTTTTTAATAGCGTGGCTAAGGGCTTGTACCCATCTGGTATAGCGCCGATCAGTTCTTGGTTTTATCCACAATCTGATTGGCTTTAATCCAAGGCATCATTGCCCGCAATTTAGCGCCAACCTGTTCAATCGGATGCTCAGCATTCAAACGGCGTTTCGCAGTCATTTCCGGATAGCCGGTAGCGCCTTCCAGAATAAACTGCTTGGCGTATTCGCCTTTTTGAATATTGGCTAGCGCCTGTTTCATGGCCAGACGGCTTTCCGCATTGATAACACGCGGGCCGGTGACATATTCACCATATTCGGCATTATTGGAGATTGAGTAATTCATGTTGGCAATGCCGCCTTCATACATCAGATCCACAATCAGCTTCAATTCGTGCAGACACTCAAAATAAGCCATTTCCGGTGGATAGCCGGCTTCAGTCAGGGTTTCAAAACCGGCTTTCACCAGCTCAACCGCGCCGCCGCACAATACCGCTTGTTCACCAAACAAATCGGTTTCGGTTTCGTCGCGGAAAGTGGTTTCAATAATACCGGAACGACCGCCGCCAATTGCCGAAGCGTAAGATAAAGAAATGGCTTTGGCCTGACCGGAAGCATCCTGATGAATAGCAATCAAATCAGGAATACCGCCACCTTTAACAAATTCAGAGCGCACAGTGTGACCAGGTGCTTTTGGGGCAATCATAATCACATCCAGATCAGCACGCGGCACGATCTGGTTGAACAAAATCGAGAAGCCGTGAGCAAACGCCAGCGCAGCGCCGGGTTTAATATTCGGTTCGATTTCAGTTTTATACAATTGCGACTGAAATTCGTCAGGCGTCAAAATCATCACCACATCAGCATAAGCCACCGCTTCCGGTACGTCTTTAACAGTCAGGCCGCTGGCGGTTGCTTTAGCAACAGACGCTGAACTGGCGCGCAAACCAACGACGACATCAACGCCGGAATCTTTCAGATTATTGGCGTGGGCATGGCCTTGCGAACCGTAGCCGATGATGGCTACTTTTTTGTTTCTGATCACCGAAAGATCAGCGTCTTTATCGTAATAAACTTGCATAGGTTTTTCTCGTTACTGGGTAAATATAAATTGTTATAAATGTAAGCCTTTCTCGCCGCGAGAAATGCCGGTCGGGCCGGAGCGCGCCACTTCAATAATACTGCCTTCCTCAAAACCGTGAATAAAAGCATCCAACTTGCTGGATTGTCCGGTCATTTCCACCACATAGCTGTTGTGGGTCACGTCAATAATTTTGCCGCGAAAAATGTCCACCATCCGCTTCACCTCTTCACGGGTATCAGCAGAAGTTTTAATTTTAACCAGCATCAACTCCCGCTCGATATGCGCCGACTCCGCCAGATCAATCAGCTTAACCACGTCAATCAGCTTATTAAGCTGCTTGGTAATCTGCTCGATAATCTCGTCACTGCCGCGTGTCACCAGCGTCATCCGCGACAGACTCGGATCTTCGGTGGGTGCAACCGTCAAAGACTCAATATTATAGCCGCGTGCCGAAAACAGGCCCGCCACCCGCGACAGTGCGCCAGATTCGTTTTCAATTAAAATTGAAATGATATGTCTCATTATGACAACTCCCTATCCAGCGGAGTGCCGGGAGCGACTCGCAATTTCATATCGTGATGCGCCTTGCCTGCCTCTATCATTGGGTAAACGTTTTCGGTACGATCAGTAATAAAATCCAGAAACACCGTTCTGTCCTTTAAAGCAAACGCCTCTTCCAAAGCTCCGCGTACATCTTCCGGCTTATTGATCAGCATGCCCACATGTCCGTAAGCTTCTGCCAGCTTCACAAAGTCCGGCAAAGTATCCATATAAGATTGCGAATAACGGCTCTCATAAGAAAACTCCTGCCACTGTCTCACCATACCCATATAACGATTGTTCAGATTGATGATTTTCACCGGGGTACGGTATTGCAAAGCAGTGGACAGCTCCTGAATACACATCTGGATACTGGCTTCGCCGGTAATACAAGCCACATCCGCTTCCGGAAACGCCAGTTTTACCCCAATTGCCGCCGGCAAACCAAAGCCCATGGTGCCCAAGCCGCCGGAATTGATCCAACGTCTGGGTTTATCAAAATGATAATACTGCGCCGCATACATCTGATGCTGGCCCACATCCGAAGTGACATAAGCATTACCGCCGGTCACCTCATACAACTGCTCAATCACAAACTGGGGCTTGATTATGGTGCTGGTGCGGTCATATTCCAGACACTGCACGCTACGCCAGCTTTGAATCAAACTCCACCAGGCTTCCAGAGCAGATTTAGACGGCTTTTGCTTGCTGTCCTTGATAATATCAATCATCTGTTCCAGCACCGGCTTCACATCACCAACGATAGGAATATCCACCTTTACCGTTTTCGAAATCGAAGCCGGATCAATATCAATATGAATGATTTTGGCATAAGGACAAAACTCGGTCAGCTTGCCGGTTACCCGGTCATCAAAACGTGCGCCCACCGCCAGAATCACATCACTTTCATGCATGGCCAGATTGGCCTCATAAGTGCCGTGCATACCCAGCATGCCCAAAAATTGTGGATCAGGTGCCGGATAAGCCCCCAGTCCCATCAAGGTACTGGTAATCGGATAGCCCAGCAAACGTGTCAAAGCAATCAGCTCATGATGGGCATTGCCCAAAATCACCCCGCCGCCAGAATAAATAATCGGGCGCTTGGCAGCCAGCAACAGCTCAACCGCTTTTTTAATTTGCCCCTTATGGCCGATAACCACCGGGTTATAGGAGCGCATGGCTACTTTTTTAGGATAGTGGTAATGCACCTTAATGTTAGGGTCGGTAATGTCCTTCGGTACATCAACCAGCACCGGGCCAGGCCGACCGGTAGTCGCCACATAAAAAGCTTTTTTTATGGTTTCCGCCAAATCCCGGACATCCTTGACCAAAAAATTGTGTTTCACGCAAGGCCGGGTAATACCCACCGTATCAACTTCCTGAAACGCATCACTGCCGATCACCGGTGAAGGCACCTGGCCGGATAGAATCACCATAGGAATCGAATCCATATAGGCCGTGGCAATACCAGTTACCGCATTAGTTGCGCCAGGGCCGGATGTCACCAGCACTACCCCAGGTTTACCTGTGGCGCGTGCATAAGCATCAGCCGCGTGAGTAGCTGCCTGTTCATGCCGCACCAAAATATGCTTAACTTCATCCTGATGAAAAATAGCATCGTAAATGTGCAAAACTGCACCGCCGGGGTAGCCGAATACATATTCGACACCTTCATCTTTAAGACATTGGACAAGGATATGTCCGCCACTGAGTTCCAATTTAAAGCCCTCGAAAAAAACCACAGAAACTGATCGACAGGTAAAACAACCCCGTCAGACCCTATATTTTAGGTTAGGTACTGATTAATAAGGCAACGACTTTATAAACCATAGCCCTATACCAGCACCCCCTTACAAAACAGGGAAGGGGCCTAGGTTTTGCCTGCCCCTCATCAATTAACCGCCACAAAACCGTATTTTAAAACAGGTTGACAAGTTAAAACCCGCTAATTAAGAAAAATTTACCAAAAAGGTCTGATAAACTACTGTCTTTATGCTGTTTCGTCAAGAAAAAACACCTTAAATTCAGACTAAACGTGTGGTTTTAATGGTGTTTTTCCCATTAAAAGCCTGGTGAAGAGGGATGAATTTTATAGATATCCGCCATAGTTGTTTTCAGGCAGATCAAGATTTACTGCAAAAACTGACCGGCTTACTTAGTAAGCAGGAACTGACAACCGCCAACAAATTTCGTCAACCGGCGCTGAGAGACCGCTATATACAGGTGCGCGGCCAATTGCGCACCAGCTTGGCAGAATACCTTGGTGTGCAGCCTGCAGCACTGGAATTTGGTATCGGCACATACGGTAAGCCCTATCTAAAACAGCACCCTCTGTACTTCAATCTCTCGCACAGTGCAGACCGGCTGGTTATAGCCATCTCCAATCTCGAAAACATCGGCATCGATATCGAATATACCCAACCGCGCACCAACCTCCGGGCATTGGCACAGCGCTGTTTTTCCGCAGGAGAGTTTCACCTTTGGCAACAACTGCCGCTGTCCCAACAACATAAGCTATTCTACCAGCTCTGGACAAAAAAAGAGGCCTTTGTCAAGGCCGTTGGGCGCGGCATCGTCCTGGGCCTGTCCAATTGCGAACTAAATCTCCCGGCTGCCCAAACATTTGCCAGCCTCCCCGCCGAATACTCCCCCCCAAACGCCTGGCAACTCATCGAGTTCTGGCCCACAGACACCATCTGCGGCGCCCTGGTCGCCCCCAATACTCAGTTGATGCTTACAGAATTAACTTAATCTGGGTCAGATGCCGGCAAATACTGGTAAGGGATAAATCTTTTCCGGCTTGTCACGAGCGCCAAAAAAACAACTCGGCTTGGGTAATAGTGCTAATGGCAATTTGATCAAAACCAATTTGCCTTAAGTTTTGTATAACAGTTTGCTTGCCTTTGTAAAAGTCAATTAGGATATTTGTGTCGCAAGGAATCATGTGAAGCTATTTGGCCAAGCACTGGCACGGATTGATTCTTGACTGATTTCCCTGTTCTGCTAAATCCCCGCGCAATCAAAAAACACTGATTCTGTTTCCGCTGCCTTTACGGTAGGCTCAGCTTTGCTGATTCGCAGGTAAATTTATAATGCCGTTTTGGATAATTGTCTGAAATTCAACAGTATTCATTGTGTAACCTGCACATTGTAGAATTGCTCTGCCTTAGTTTACACAAAGTTTTTAACAGCTTCTGATTTTTTGGTTTCATCCCAAATGCCCATAAGCCGGAAAACTCTGCAACCGCCCGTCATCCAGCGGCGTACCCACGGTAAAATGATACAGACTTTGCCAGGTGTTATTCTGCAAACCCAGCACCCCATGCACGGCATCGTCAAAAAAACAGCCGATGCCGGTGCCGCGTACGCCGGCGGCCTCGGCTTCCAGATACAGAATCTGCCCCAGCAGACCGCATTCCCAAAACAGCCGCCGGTAATGCCAGGCTGCGCTGTCCACATTCTCGGCAAACCGGGCCAGCATGCCCAGGCTAAACGCGCTGTCGCTGGCTATCGGCTGGTGGCAAGATAAAGTCTTGGCGGCTTGGCGTACATTGCCGCCGGTCAGCAGGTAAAACGGGTAGGGTGCTTCTATTGCCTGCCAGACAAAATCTGCCGACATGGCGGCCTTAAAGTCGGTCAGAGAGGTGGCGCTACGTGGTAGCCAATATAGGCCCGGTTCCAGTCCGTCTACTCTATGCACAAATAACATAATGTCTACTTGCGGTTGCCAGTTCCAGGTGCTGAAAGGTGGTTTGGCATTGGCTTGCAAAGCCGCCAGGATACGCTGAAAATCCGCCAGCGGCAGGGCTTCGGCCTTGCCGTTAAAATGTTGGGCGCTGCGCCGTTGCCGGATCAGCTCACTGGCAGGCAGGCTCAGCCGGGTAGTGGGCAGCGCCTTAAGTTCAGTTTGCCAGCGTTCCGGCACAGTGACCGGTTTTTCGGCTTGCGCGGTCACTTCATCAATTATCGGCCAGCGATAAAAATGCCGGCCACTTAAAGCCGGTGCTTTGCCAAACCATTTCGTCTGGGTCAAAACCTGATTTAACCCGGCAATATCGGAGGTGGTATCGGGCAGTGGCCCGTAATGCAGCTTGCAGATTAAATCCGGATATTCCCGCTCGTCTTTCACAAAATCCGCATCGCGGTCTATACCCAGCAAGGCGGCAATATCGGCGTCACTAGCGGCGCTGCACAATTCCACGCTCCAGCCTAAACAGGCGGCCGCATAACTCAAAGCCGCTAGGGCATGGCCGGTATCGTGTTGACAATAGCGGAACGCCCGCTCCCCGTATTTCCAGGCCTCCCGCCAATGCAGAGACGACAGGCCGATATACACTGCCGCCCCCAGTTCTGGCCCGGCAAACCGGCTGCGCTGTTCCAGATAATGATCGTAACTGACATAATGATAGACACCGGGTGCCAACAAGTCAGCATCAGTGCAAACCAGATAAACCTCAGTGGGATGCAGATTGCCGCTGGATGGATTACAGCGTAAGGACCAGCGATCCGGGCCAAATTGTTTCCAGGCCGATAAACCAAACCCCAATTCCAGCAATAAGCCGATACTGGTCAAATTTACGGTCAGCGGGTTAATCAGTGCCGGTGTATCCAAATCGGCAAACAAAACCGCCAGTTCAGCTCCCGGTTTGGGCAAGGTGACAATTTCACAACCGGTAAAGCGTCGGAATGGCTGGGGCTGATCATCCCAATCCAGCGACCCCGGTCCCTTGGCATAAGCATTTAACTGATGCTTGGTACGTTCGTGATAATTCAATACGCCTGCCGATTCGATGTTCATATTCATCCAATTTTAAAAATCAAATCTTGCCTACACAAAAAGCCTGAAGTAGCCTCGATGCAGCAACGCAGAATCGAGGCTGTAGGCTGACAATACCGCGATAAACTGGCTATGGGCGCCTGTTTTTAAGCAAGGCAAGCTTGTGAGTCTCTTGATTCCACCGAGTTGCATGGGAGGCTACAGACTACACCCAAAAACTACGTGGCCTTGATGTTTTTTGCTTAAGAAACCAGTTCCACAACCTTTAAATCCTCGCTCCAGCAGCCTATGGGCCGGCCCAGATTAAAGTCTTTATCTTCAAAACGTACCAAAAACACACTGCGTCCTGGGTTTTCCTCTACATAACCCTTCATAACAATCACGCCGCGTGCGCCGGCATCGGCCAGCACTTCGCCTTCTTCACCTTCCGGCATACTGCCGTCGTCGATGATCTCGTGTGCAGCGTACACCACATCGCCCAAATCCAAATCTTCTAAATTCATACTGTTTACCTGTTGTTGTATGTAGCAAATCCGACAAACGCAGGCCGATTGTTGTGAAATAGTCTGTGAGCTGGTCGGAGTAAATTCGCAGAGTGCCTATGCAATCAGTGTCTTAGCGGCATTGTTTACGTATGGCACACTGGTTGCATTAGCTATTACAAGATCAATGCCAAACCGTTCAGGAGACTTAATAATGATTACTTTAACCGAAAGCGCCATTAAAGCAGTGGGTCGTTTTATCAGCAGTTCCGACAAACCAACCGGCGGTCTGCGCATAGAAGTCACCGATGGAGGTTGTTCCGGCCTGTCCTATGGACTGCGACTGGAAGCCAAGAATAATCAGGATGATACTGTCATCGAATGCGGCGAAGTGAATGTTTTCGTCGATCCGCTGAGTATGCCTAAACTGGATGGCATGTCCATCGATTTTGTGGACAGCCTGGATGGTTCAGGCTTCAAGTTCACCAATCCCAATGCTGTCAAAAGCTGCGCTTGCGGTTCGTCGTTTACGACCACCGACAATGGCGCGCCTACCAAAACCTGTTCGTAATGCTGTCGAGGAAATAAGTTATGTGGGATTATTCTGATAAAGTAAAAGATCATTTTTTCAACCCCAAAAACGCCGGAGCAGTGGCGGGGGCCAATGCCGTAGGCGAAGTAGGGTCCATCAGCTGCGGCGATGCCTTGCGCTTAACCCTCAAAGTCAACGATGACACCGAAGTCATCGAAGATGCCGGTTTTCAGACTTTTGGCTGTGGTTCGGCCATCGCCTCATCTTCGGTATTAACCGAAATCATCAAAGGTCTGACTCTGGATGAAGCTTTAAAGGTCACCAATCAGGATATCGCCAAAGAACTGGATGGCCTGCCGCCGGAAAAAATGCATTGCTCGGTAATGGGTCGTGAAGCCCTGCAAGCTGCAGTGGCCAATTATCGTGGCGAAGAATGGAAAGATGATCACGAAGAAGGCGCATTGATCTGTAAATGTTTTGCCATTGATGCCGTGATGATCGAAGAAATGGTCTGGGCCAACAAACTTCGTACCGTGGAAGATGTTACCAACTACACCAAAGCCGGTGGTGGTTGTGCGGCCTGCCATGAAGATATTGAAGCTATCCTGGAGCGGGTGTTAAAAGAACGTGGTGAAACTTTTGATCCTAATGCGGCACCTATCGAAAAAGTTGAAGTGGTTGCCGAAAAGAAACCGCTGACCAATTTGCAACGCATCAAAAAAATCGAAGAAGTCCTCAATTCACTGCGGCCGCAACTGATGGCTGACGGTGGTGATGTGGAACTGGTTGAAGTGGTCGGCAATACCGCTTATGTCAATATGACCGGTGCTTGCAATGGTTGTCAGATGGCCGCCATGACCATTTCCGGGATTCAGCAACGTCTGATGGAAGTGCTGGGCGAGTTCATCAAAGTAGTGCCGGCTTCGCAAATGCCGAAACTGGTCAACATTGAGGAGGCCGCTCATGCCTGATATTTATCTGGATAATAACGCCACCACCAAGGTGGATATGGCCGTAGTGGATGCGATGATTCCGTATTTTACCGAACAATTCGGTAACCCATCATCCATCCATCGCTTTGCCGACGGCGTGGCCAAAGCCATCAAAAAAGCCCGTGGTCAGGTACAGGAGTTGTTGGGTGCAGAGCATGATTCAGAAATTATTTTCACCTCTTGTGGCACTGAGTCAGATTCCACCGCCATTCTCTCGGCTATCAAATGCCAGCCCACCCGCAAAGAAATCATTACCACCTCGGTAGAACATCCGGCTATCCTGAATTTGTGTGAAAACCTGGAAAAAGAAGGTTACACCATCCATCGTTTGCCGGTGGACAAGTGTGGCAGACTTAATCTGGAATCTTACAAAAACATGCTGTCCGATCAGGTGGCCATCGTCTCGGTAATGTGGGCCAATAATGAAACCGGCACCATTTTCCCGGTTGAGGAAATGGCCGAACTGGCCAACGCCGCTGGTGTCATGTTTCACACCGATGCCGTGCAAGCCGTCGGTAAAATTCCCATGATGCTGCAGGACACCAAAATCGACATGCTGTCACTGTCCGGCCATAAACTTCATGCCCCCAAAGGCATAGGTGTGTTGTACCTGCGCCGTGGCACCCGCTACCGCCCATTGCTGCGTGGTGGTCATCAGGAACGGGGTCGCCGTGCCGGTACCGAAAACACCGCTTCTATCGTCGGTCTGGGCAGAGCCTGTGAACTGGCTCTGGAGCATATGGAATATGAAAACACCCAGGTTAAAGCCATGCGCGACCGCCTGGAGCAAGGCATCGTCGATCAGATTCCGCATTGTTTCATTACCGGCGATCTCAACAACCGCCTGCCCAACACCACCGACATCGCTTTTGAATACATCGAAGGCGAAGCCATATTAATGCTGCTCAATCGCGCCGGCATCGCCGCCTCCAGCGGCTCCGCCTGCACCTCCGGCTCACTGGAACCATCGCACGTCATGCGTGCCATGCAAATTCCCTACACCGCAGCCCACGGCACCATCCGCTTCTCCTTCTCCCGCTACAACACCATGAGCGAAGTAGACGAAGTCCTGAAAGTCATGCCCACCATCGTCGCCAACTTACGCAAACTTTCCCCCTACTGGGAAGGCGACGGCCCAGTCACCAACCCCGAACAAGCTTTTCAGCCTACTTACGCTTAAGTATCACGACCGGTATTTTCACCCACGGAAATACTGGTCGATTCAGCCAAACTCCCTTCTGTGGCCCCTAAAAAATTGCGCAGCAACACAAAACTGCCGCAGGCAAGGTTTTATTGCCTAATGTCATTACGTTTTCTCAGTTCAGCACATAAAATCCCCATAAAAACTCGTAACTCGTTAGGGTCCGTAGCCTCGATGCAACGTAGTGGAATCGAGGGATTCGCAGTGTAGCCTTTATTAAACAAAGGTTAAGTGGTTTTACAATGGCTTCACCCGCTTCTGACCAAATCAACGACTAACGCAAACATAGCTCGGTAGGCTGGGTAGAGCAAAGCGAAGCCCTGCCCGTAGCCTCGATGCAACGTAGTGGAATCGAGGGATTCGCAGTGTAGCCTTTATTAAACAAAGGTTAAGTGGTTTTACAATGGCTTCACCCGCTTCAGGTCAAATCAACGACTAAGGCAAACATAGCTCGGTAGGCTGGATAGCGCAAAGCGAAACTCAGCATTCAAGGCCATAAACCACACGCATAACCAAAACTTCAAATTACCGCTATTACCCAAATCAAGCCGAATATCAAAATCCGCGCGCAGCGTACCAAGTTGCCAGGCCGATGTTTCTTCGCCCGCCGGTGCGGGAACCGGTATTAAATTGGCTTCGCGTAGCGTTTCCAAATTAATCTGCCTTAGATAACAACGATCCCGGTAATACTTGATTCAAGTCATATAAAGCCAATCAACGCCGATTCCCGGATTCCGCTACATCCATACTACATAACACGCACAACAGAAAATCTCTCCCCTCCCCATAAAATTGTCACATTCCCGACAATTCCCCGCCCCTCACTACGCTTTGTGCTGTCACTAATCCGACCAACCCCACCAAACCCCTTGATTTACCTGATCTCAACAGTTGGCAAGTGTTTTGCATTCTATGAAATAAAGGCAGCTACACCGCCACAAACAATATCAAGCCAGTCGGGTAGAGCAGTATGAATCAACAGGCCAGAACCATCATCATAGACGACACCACCTTACGCGATGGCGAACAGTCGGCTGGAGTGGCGTTTTCCCTGGATGAAAAACTCAGCATAGCCCGTCAGCTCGCCGCATTGGGCGTACCAGAACTGGAAATCGGCATTCCGGCCATGGGTGCCCAGGAACGTGACGAAATCAAAGCGCTGGCCGGGTTAAAGCTGTCCAGCCGCCTGCTGGTCTGGTCAAGAATGCGCAGTGATGATTTACAGCATTGTCTGAACTTAGGGGTAGGTTTAGTGGATTTATCCATCTCCGCCTCTGATCAGCATATCCAGCACAAACTTAAACAGAGCCGGGCCTGGGTGTTAAACACCATCGATTATTGCG
This sequence comes from Methylomonas paludis, assembly GCF_018734325.1. Taxonomy (NCBI): domain Bacteria; kingdom Pseudomonadati; phylum Pseudomonadota; class Gammaproteobacteria; order Methylococcales; family Methylococcaceae; genus Methylomonas; species Methylomonas paludis. The sequence continues at coordinate 394,141 of NZ_CP073754.1, forward strand.
TCAAAACAGCTGTTGATGCCGGCATGCAGGTTTGCGTGGGTGCGGAAGACGCGTCACGTGCCGATGCCGATTTTCTGGCTCAAATGGCTCAAACCGCCCAAGCCGCAGGAGCCTGCCGATTCCGCTTCGCCGACACAGTAGGCATTATGGAGCCGTTTGGTGTATTGGACGCCATCCGCAAATTACACAGCCTCACCGATCTGGATATCGAAATGCACGCCCACGATGATCTCGGTCTGGCTACTGCCAACAGTTTAGCCGCGGCATTAGCCGGTGCCACTCATGTTAATACCACCGTCAACGGTCTGGGTGAACGCGCCGGTAATGCCGCTCTGGAAGAAGTAGTTATCGGATTAACCCAGTTATACGGTATGCAAACCGGTGTTGATTTACGCAGCTTCCCGGCCTTGTCGCAACAGGTGGCCAGCGCTTCCGGTGACACCATCGGCAGCCGCAAAAGCCTGATCGGTCGCGATGTGTTTAGCCACGAAGCCGGTATCCATGTCGATGGCTTACTCAAAGATCCGCATAACTATCAGGGTGTCGATCCGGCCATAGTCGGTCGCAGCCATGAATTGGTGCTGGGCAAACACTCCGGTAGTCAGGGGGTGATTCATGCTTACCAGCAACTGGGTATTCTGATTAATCGCGCCCAGGCCGGTCGCTTATTACCCGTAATTCGCCAGTTTGTCAGTTTTAATAAACGCTCCCCGCAGCCGCCGGAGTTAAATCAGTTTTTAAGCAGCCTATAGAGAGGTGTTCGATGTCCAGCAATCCTCAAAAAACCAGTGTACCCAGCGCTGACAAGCTCAGCAAACAACCGGCTAGTCTGTCGCCCGTCAACGAACAGGACGAACGTTATCCCGGTACCTTCTTCCGGGTGCCTGGCGTACCTATGCCAGGCAAAACCACCTGGAGTCTGGCGAAATGATGTTAATTTCGCCGCAAGCTGCCAATGCTGCGCCCAGCATCTGGCAAGATTGGCGCGAAGATGTCAACTGCGTGTTTTCCCGGGACCCGGCGGCACGTAATTTACTGGAAGTATTATTGGCTTATCCGGGTGTCCATGCCGTTTTAATTTACCGGCTTAGCCATCGCTGGTGGCTGGCTGGCTGGAAACTGGCGGCACGGGTATTGGCCGCATTTGGGCGCTGGTTTACCAATGTTGATATTCATCCTGGTGCTTGCATAGGCAAGCGGTTTTTTATTGATCACGGTGCCGGTGTCGTTATCGGCGAAACCTCAGAAATCGGTGACGATGTCACCATATATCACGGTGTCACCCTGGGTGGTACCACCTGGAACAAGGAAAAACGCCATCCAACCCTGGGCAATAATGTCATGGTTGGGGCTGGCGCCAAAATTCTGGGGGCCATCACCATCGGTAACAATGTGCGGGTTGGGGCAAACTCGGTGGTGATCAAAGATGTGCCGCCATGTTGTACGGTGATTGGTATACCGGGTCGCATCATTCAGACCAAAGGGGTAAAAATCCAGAATGCACACGGTATTGATCTGGATCACCATCTGGTGCCGGATCCGATAGGTAAAGCCATTAACTGCCTGATCGAACGTCTGGATCAACTGGAAGACAATCAAAAGCGTTTTGTGATGGCCGCCGATGGCGATTGCGATAATTGTGAGGCCGAGGGTATTTGTCATGGCGAAGAAGCAGTGATTTTAAAAATGGCCGCAGGTGGTGAGTGATGGATTTATTGGAATTTGAAGCCAGGGATTTGTATTTTCAGCGCGAAGATACTCAGGAAGTGCAGGATCTGATCAAACGTTCTTCGGAATTGTATAGCACCGGTGCTGCAGAATTGCCCTTATTACAAGCCTATTTACGCGCACCGGAATCGCTGAATGTGCTGGTAGCTCTTAACCGGTTTTATTACTACCAGCACCGTCTCAGTGAAGCGCTGATGATTTCGGAACAAGCCTTGAGCTTGATTCGTCGGGATATCAGTTTGCCGGCAGATTGGCGGGAGCTGAATATACAGCATATTAAAGATGCACCCAAAGAACAATTGACCAGTATTCGTTTGTATTTATTTACCTTGAAGTCAATCGGCTTTCTGAATATGCGCATGGAAAATCTGGCGCTCAGTCAAAGCATTTTTGAAAAACTGGTGGCTTTGGATGACAAAGACCGCATAGGTGCAAAAGCCCTGTTGGAACTGGTCTACCAGCGTCTGGAATCAGCTGGTCAGGCCGTGGAATACGCTTGATAACGTAGTCCCGATGAAACGCTGTTTGCCGGATTCGCAGTTGATAATCCCGATTCAGTGTTCCTCAGCGAAACTACCCCGAATAGATACTTAATTTTAACTTAGCAGGTGACTGTCATGATTAAACAAAAATCAGATCCATTTTTGGCCCAGACCTCAGCAATGCTGCTTATCCTGTTGGTAATGTATGTACTGGGCGGCGATAACGCCGGTATCGACCATCTGTTAATTGTGAGGTAAGAGCATGAGCTTTGAAGAAGAAGTGGAAGAACTGGAATCTGCGGAAGATTTTTTACACTATTTTGAACTGGAGTACGATCAAACCACCGTACATGTCAATCGCCTGCATATTCTGCAACGCTTTCACGATTACCTGTCCAAAGGCGGTGATTTGATGCCGGAGGATGAGGACAGTAAAAAACAGATTTACAAGCAGTTACTGTTCCGGGCTTATCAGGATTTTGTGGATTCTGATGCCCAAACCGAAAAAGTGTTCAAAGTATTCAAGATGGGCGAGCCGCAAACCATATTCATCTCATTGGGTGACATTCAAACATGATAGAAGAACGCTACGATGAAGAACGTTTTGAGTTCGGCGAACAAGTCAGAGTCACGCGTAATGTGCGTAATGACGGCACCTATCCGGGTATGCCGGTAGGCGAATTGCTGGTCAGGCGTGGTAGCGTTGGACATGTCATCGAAATGGGGACGTTTTTGCAGGATCAGGTCATCTATACCGTGCATTTTCTTGATCAGGGCCGCATGGTCGGTTGCCGGGCCGAAGAGCTGATACCGGCTGATGCAGCCTGGAATCCCAGCCGTTTTGAATTTCGCGATAAGGTGTTGAGCCGTATCAGTTTGGCTGTGCAGGGTCAGGTCATTGTCGAAAAAGGCGCGGAAGGCGAAATTCTCATGGTGTTGCGGGATAGTATTCCCATGCAGTATCACGTCAGATTTCCTGGAAAAACCCTGCAAGTTCCCGAAGCTGCGCTGGAACCGGCGGATCCGGATAATTTCAGAGAACCCGAGGAGTAATTATGAACCGGACTTCGAATGTCGAAATCGAACCTTACACTTTATTACGGGCTGCGCTCAGCCTTTACCAGAAAGCCCCTGGCGATCTGGAAGCCGAGCAGTTACGCCAGGTTGAAAGACAGGCCAAAAACGAATACGCTATCGAAACCAGAGTCATCAATTCTGCAGAGGCCGCCAGCGTGATCGTCACTGAGCAGGAGCTTCAGCAGGCCATTGCTGAAGTCCAAGGTCGGTTTGCGGATGAAGAAAGCTTTAATGCCGCTCTTGCCGCCAATCATCTGACCTTGCCGGAACTCAGCGCGGCTTTATCCCGGCAGTGTAAAGTCAATGCTGTACTGGAAAAAGTGGCAGCGCGTGCCCCCAAAGTCAATGAAGTGGAAATCGGTATTTTTTACCATTCGCACCCGGAAAAATTTCATCAGCCCGAGCAGCGGGTTGCCCGGCACATATTAATCAGCATCAATCCGGATTATCCGGAAAATACTCGAGAAAATGCACATCGGCGCATCAGCGAAATTGCGGAAACCTTAAAACGCAAACCGCATAAATTTGCTGATTTGGCATTAAAAAATTCCGAATGTCCTACCGCTTTAGATGGGGGAGAATTGGGTACTATCGTCAAAGGCAAACTTTATCAGGAACTCGATGAAGCATTGTTTGCCTTAAAAGAAAATGAAGTCAGCGCGGTAGTAGAGACAGAAGTAGGCTTTCATGTGATTCAGTGCCAAAAAATTATCCATGCCGAAACCCTGTCGTTGAAAAAAGCCACACCCAAAATACGCCAACTCATGCAGGATCGTTATCGGCGTAATTGCCAACGCACTTGGCTGGCCAGCTTACCAGCCGGCTAACTATATCAATCGAAGGATGTGCTAGGCGATAGGCTCAGCAAAAAATTGAAGCAGCAATAAAATCTTTAACAGGAGATAAGGCATGGCAAAAGAACTCAAACATTGTTCATTCTGCGGAATAGAGGCCTCGGCCTCGGTGCCCATGATTGCCGGTACTGAAGGGCATATCTGTGAAGCCTGTGTCACGCTGGCTAGCCAGGTCGTATCCAGCTGGGGCAAAAAAAAGGAACTTACCGAAATGCAGGGGCCTTTGCCTAAACCGGCTGAAATCAAACTCAAACTGGATCAATATGTCATTGGTCAGGATCTGGCCAAAGAGATTCTGTCGGTCGCCGTCTACAATCACTATAAACGTCTGAAGCAGGAAAGTAATAAAACCGGTAATCTGGGCGACTCCGGGCAGGAAGTGGAAATCGGTAAATCCAATATCCTGCTGATAGGGCCTTCCGGTACCGGTAAAACTTTGTTGGCCAGTACCCTGGCCAAGATAGTCGGTGTGCCTTTTGCTGTTGCAGATGCCACCACCTTAACGCAGGCAGGTTATGTTGGGGATGATGTGGAAAATATTCTAGTGCGTTTACTGGATATTGCCGATGGCCAAATCAATAAAGCCGAATGGGGCATAGTCTATATCGACGAAGTAGACAAAATTGCCCGCAGTCCGGAACAGGCTTTTGGTACTCGTGATGTTTCCGGTGAAGGCGTTCAGCAGGCTTTGTTGCGGCTGGTGGAAGGCTCGCAGGTAAAAGTCTCTGTCAAAGGACGGCGCAAAGATCATAACGGCAGTGATACCGTAATGATCGATACCCGCAATATTTTGTTCATAGCCGGTGGCGCTTTTCCAGGTTTGGAAAAACATGTGGAAAAGCGGTTGATGCCGCCTAAGACCTCTATTGGTTTTCACGCCGAAGTCAGTAATTCTGAGGATAAGCCCACGCTGGAAGCTCTGCTCAACGCCACCCAGCCGGATGACTTAAAGCGCTTTGGCCTGATACCGGAATTCATCGGCCGGTTTCCGGTTTTAGCGCCACTGGAGCCGCTGGATGTCGATGCCTTAATCCAGGTTCTCACCGAACCCAAAAATGCTCTGGTCAAACAATATCAGCAGTTGTTTGCCTTTGATGAAGTGCAACTGGAATTTACCCAGGATGCCCTGGTGGAAATTGCCGAAAAAGCCATTGAGCGAAATACCGGCGCCAGAGGCTTGCGTGGTATTTTGGAAAATGTCTTGCGCCGGGCTATGTTCGACGTTCCTTCCAAAGGCAATGTCGAGCGTTGCGTGGTAAATGCCGAAATGATACGCGGCCAGGCCGAGATAGAAATTGTCGAACGCGCTTCGGCGTTTGAAAACGCCGATACCCTGGGGCTGCTGGCATCCGGTGGTCAGTCATAGGCCATCGGTCTGATTGGCCGGTTCATGCAAACAACTTAATTAACAAACTACACTATGAGCAGTTCAACTAAAGACAAAATCCTTAAACAAATCGCCGAAAACCCCATCATTCTTTACATGAAAGGGGTGCCCAGTGCACCGGAATGCGGTTTTTCTGCCAAAGCGGTTGCCATACTCAATACCAGCAAAGTGCCTTATACCTATGTCGATGTGTTAAGAGCGCCGTTTATTCGTGACAAACTGCCGACTGTTTCCAAATGGCCAACTTTTCCGCAGCTGTTTGTTAACGGTGAACTAATCGGCGGCTGCGATATTATCGAAACGCTGGACAAAGACGGGGTATTGCTGTCTTTATTACAATCAGCGCTGCCTAAATCGGCAGAACCTCAGGCTGCGGTGATTAGTCATTCCGAAGTAGATGCCTTAATTGTCCAAGCTTATCCTGACGCAATTGTCCATATTGTTGGCGAGGGCTGTAATCTGGAAATAGCTGTTATCAGCGATCAATTTGCCGATTTAAGCCTGATTAAACAGCATCAGGGGGTAATGGCTGCTTTGAACGAACCTCTGGCCTCAGGTCGTCTCCACGCCGTTACTTTAAAAACCTATACCCAGGCGCAATGGCAGGCTCAGCAAAGTGCGGCAAATCCCGGTTTGTTGCAAATCCAAGTTTAAAACTATCTTAAGGAGTAAGTAGCATGGCAAAAGTAGGCATTTTTTTCGGCTCTGATACCGGTAACACTCGTAAAGTTGCCAAAGCCATCCACAAGCAATTAGGCGATGCGATAGCCGATAAGCCAGTCAATATTCGTAATGCGACCGTCGATGATCTGCTGGCTTATGATGTGTTGATATTGGGTTCACCTACTTATGGTGACGGCGAGCTGCCGGGTTTGTCCAGCGGCAATCAAAATGAAAGTTGGGAAGAGTTTTTGCCGACTCTGGCCGATAGTGATTTTTCGGCAAAAACCATCGCGTTATTCGGTTTGGGTGATCAGGTGGGTTACGGCAGCAATTTTGTCGATGCCTTAGGGTTTTTATTTGATGCTTTTAGTGATGTAGGTGCTAATTTTATCGGTTTTACCAGTACCGAAGGTTATGATTTCACACGTTCCAAAGGCGTGCTGGACGATCAGTTTCTGGGCTTGGTGCTGGATGAAGATAACCAGAAAGAGCTTAGCGAAGCCAGATTAAATGCCTGGCTGGCCGGTATAAGTCCGGCTTGGCAATAAGGTCATTAGCAATTTATGATAGAACAACAGGCTGTCGTAACCCAGATTAGTACCGGGCAGGTATGGATTAAAAGCTTGCAAAGTGGCGCTTGCGGCGGCTGTATGCAACAAAATACCTGCAGCACTGCCACCTTGGCAAAACTGCTGCCCAAACGAGAGTTTGCCATTGATTGTGATCTTGGTTTGCAGGTTGGTGACGAAGTAATGGTGGCAATTGATGATACCCATCTGCTTGCCACCTCTATCATCATCTATCTGCTGCCTGTAGTGATCATGCTGCTTAGTGTCGGGCTTGCTGATGCCTATCTGTCAGATACTGCTGCGGCAGGACTGCCCGTGATTGCACTAATTGTCTTGCTGTTGAGTTTCTGGCTGATAAACCGTTGCCAGTCTCTCGTGTTGTTGCATGTCTGTTTTAAACCGCAAATTATCAGAAAGTGTTAAAAGCTGATGAGCGCCGCCATCCAGGGGGCGCCCGTTTGCAAATATCAGCTTAAGCCGCTTCCGATACCCGATTATGCGCCACCGCTAAAAACTCCTGACAATCGGCTTCAATCAGTTCAAAGCCCATGCGTTCACTAAAGCGTTTTTCCTTATCGGTGGGGTTTTTTCTTATAAACCAGCCTTTATGTTCGGCGGCTCCATAGACAATGTCGCTCATCACCATCCGTTCAGAGTCCCGGTTTAACGGCAGTCCCAGCAATAGGTATTTTTTACCCTCCCGATATTCTTTCAGGAATCCCGGAATAGCAAAACCGCCCATCAGCTCGGTAATGTAATCAACATAATCCGCATCCGAGGCCACATAACTGGATTCCGGTTTAGGAGTCCCCATCGGTTTAAATAATATGGGCAAGTTTTTGTCTACCTGTTGTTCGGGTATTTCAAAATAACTGCTGCCGTCATAATGATAAATTCTATACCGGAAAGCCGCACCTATTACCCGCGATAAACCGACGATTAAAGTATGCTCTTCGTCAGCATAGGTGTCCTGGAGTTGAGTGTCGCGATTAATGTCGATCACATATTTGGGCCGCCATTCCGCTACCCAGTCATGAGCCGATGCCCGGCTCCATTCAGTTTGGCCGTAAACCTTATCCAGAAATTGGGTTAAGAAAGCGCGTCCGCGTTTTAATTCCTGATTCATGGCCGCACGGGGAAACTCAAACATCAGTTTCGGTGCCATCGGTTTGCCGCCATTCATGGCCAGAATCAGGCTGTTGCTATCAGCCGGAATTGGTTCTCCGCTCACCTTGTTAACCGAATCGAACAAAACCCCAGGCCCCAAATAAGGCACAACTGTGTTATCGTACAATCCGCTTAAAATTTCAGAAAAAACAGTGTTCGACATATTGCATTCCATATAGTTAGAAAGTTATCAACAGCAATAAAGCAATATTCAATCCAGTTTTTAATTTAGCTGGTTTAAAATCTTTTAACTCAAGATTGACAAGGCCTGTAGCCAGCAGGTACGATTTAGCCCTGAGACTTATCCCTTGCAAATTGTATGGATTCCGACACTGGCGGATAACAAAGCGACAAGCGATAGCTAAGTGTGTACTGGCCAGTAGCTGAGGCAACGGCAGAATGTGAGTAATTTGCTTACATCTGTTGGCGTTTTTCGTTACTAAATTGCCCTCTGCACAAGGTATACACCGAAAAATTCTATAACTGCTACAAAGCCTTATTTATGCAAACGCTCCTGAAAGCTTTTTTACTGGGCATTTGCATTGACAGACGGCCTTGTTCTGATTTAGAGTTGCCAAAGTTCGTCTTAAATGTTCATCAACAGGGGAGCGGAGCATTTCTGGTCAGTGACTCGAAATAAATGGTTGGTGAGTGGTTCTTATAACAATAAACTGTAACAATCGGAGCACATTAATATGGCAAGACCATTAATTCAAATCGCATTGGATTCTTTAGATTTCAATCAAACTGTTGGCCTGGCTGATCAAGTAGCGCCATACGTGGATATTTTTGAAATCGGTACCCCTTGCATCAAATATAACGGCGTTAACCTGGTTAAAGAATTAAAACAACGTTTCCCAGACAAACTGTTGTTGGTTGACCTGAAAACCATGGACGCAGGTGAATACGAAGCCGGTGCATTCTATGCAGCTGGCGCAGACATCGTGACCGTACTGGGCGTATCCGGCCTGGCCACCATTGGCGGCGTTATCAAAGCAGCTAAAAAATACGGTGCAGAAGTACAGGTTGACCTGATCAATGTTGGTGATAAAGCTTATGTTGCCAAAGAATCTGTGAAACTGGGCGCACAAATCGTCGGTATTCACACCGGTCTGGATGCGCAAGCAGCCGGCCAAACCCCATTTGCCGACTTGCAAGACATCGCGGCTCTGGGCCTGAACGTCAGAATTTCCGTCGCCGGCGGTATCAAACAATCTACTGTACAACAAGTAGTTGCTTCAGGCGCCACCATCATCGTAGTTGGTGCGGCTATCTACGGTGCACCATCACCAGCTGAAGCTGCTCGCGAGATCCGCGAACTGGTTGATGCTGCAGCATAATTTCGGCTTGCTTGAAAGCTGATACAAATAAGCTGTTAAGGACGAGTGGCGTTGCCACTCGTCCTTTTGTTTGTTTATAGCAAAGCACCCTGAATTTTGAACATACCCGTTTAGTGATTGAACTGTTCTGAATAAACATCAGCCGCAATATCAATACAAATCAACCGGAAATGTCACGGTGTCCTATACGCCGGTCAAAATCGACTGCCAGCCATAAACCCCAGATTTCTTAAGAACCGGCAATAATTGCCGCTTCTTTAATTGTTTTTACAACTACCTAGGAGACTAACAATGCCTTCGCGTCGAGATTTAGCGAACGCCATACGCGCACTCAGTATGGATGCCGTGCAAAAAGCCAACTCAGGCCACCCCGGAGCGCCGATGGGGATGGCTGATATTGCCGAAGTGCTGTGGAACGATTTTTTGCACCACAACCCGGCTAATCCGAAATGGCCAGACCGTGACCGTTTCATATTATCCAACGGCCACGGCTCTATGCTGCTGTACTCGTTACTGCACCTGAGCGGCTACGACCTGCCGATAGAAGAACTGAAAAACTTCCGCCAACTGCACTCTCGCACCGCCGGTCACCCTGAATACGGCTATGCACCGGGCGTCGAAACCACCACTGGCCCTTTAGGCCAAGGCATCACCAATGCCGTCGGTTTTGCGCTGGCAGAACGCACCCTGGGCGGCCAGTTTAACAAACCCGGCCATGAGATCGTCGATCATTACACCTACGTGTTTTTAGGCGACGGTTGCTTAATGGAAGGCATTTCTCACGAAGCCGCCTCTTTGGCAGGCTCACTGGGCCTGGGTAAACTGATTGCCATCTACGACGACAACAACATTTCCATTGACGGTGAAGTCCGTGGTCACGGCAACGTCAGCGGCTGGTTCCTGGACAACACCCCAAAACGCTTTGAAGCCTATGGCTGGCACGTCATCCCTAAAGTGGATGGCCACGATGCCGCCGCGATTCAAGCGGCCATTGCCGAAGCGCGTCAAGTCACCGACAGACCGAGCATTATCTGCGCCCAAACCATTATCGGCTGGGGTTCACCCAACAAAGAAGGCAAAGAAGACTGCCACGGTGCGGCCCTGGGCGAAGCCGAAGTCGCGGCTACCCGTGAACGTATCGGCTGGCCGTACCCTGCTTTCGAAATACCGGCTGACATCAAATCCGGCTGGGATGCCAACAATAAAGGCGCCCGTCTGGAAAGCGAATGGAACGAAAAATTCGAAAAATACCGTGCCGCCTATCCAGAACTGGCTGCCGAATTCGAACGCCGCATCGTAGGTCAGCTGCCTAGCGACTGGACCGAAAAAGCCAACGCCTTCATTGCCGCCGTCGATGCCAAAGCTGAAACCATCGCCACCCGCAAAGCTTCACAAAACAGCCTGAACGGCTTCGGCCCGCTGTTGCCTGAACTGCTCGGCGGCTCAGCTGACCTGGCCGGCTCCAACCTGACCCTATGGTCAGGCTGCAAAGATGTCAACGTCGACGGCTACAACGGCAACTACATCTACTACGGCGTGCGCGAATTCGGCATGTCCGCCATCATGAACGGCCTGGTATTGCACGGCGGCTTCAAACCTTACGGCGCCACCTTCCTGATGTTCTCGGAATATGCCCGTAACGCCCTGCGGATGGCAGCCCTGATGAAAATCCCCACCATCTTCGTCTACACCCACGACTCCATCGGTCTGGGCGAAGACGGCCCGACTCATCAACCGGTCGAACAAACCGCCACCTTGCGACTGATCCCCAACATGCAAGTCTGGCGGCCCTGTGATGCCGTTGAATCCGCTGTTAGCTGGAAAGCCGCGCTGGAAAGACAAGATGGCCCTAGCACCCTGATCTTCTCGCGCCAAAACCTGCCGCACATCCCGCGGACAGCTGCGCAAATCGAAGCCATCAGCAAAGGCGGCTACATCCTGAAAGACAGCGCCGGCACCCCGGATGCCATCATCATCGCGACCGGTTCCGAAGTCGAACTGGCTGTCAAAGCCGCAGAAGCACTGACCGCCAAAGGCAAAAACATCCGCGTGGTGTCCCTGCCGTCGACCAACGTTTTCGAAGCGCAGGATCAAGCATATCGGGACAGCGTATTGCCGCCTAGCATCAGCAAACGCGTTGTTGTCGAGGCCGGTGTCACCGACACCTGGTGGAAATATGCCGGCAGCAACGGCAAAGTTGTCGGTTTGGATCGCTTCGGTGAATCCGCTCCTGCGCCTCTGCTGTTCAAAGAATTCGGCTTTACCGTCGAAAATGTTGTCGCTAATGTCGAAGCAGTGCTTTAATAATTAAGATATAGTAGTAAACTGTAAAAAACTCCCGCCGTTTATCGGTGGGAGTTTTTACGTTTTTAACCCAGAGTGATGGTGAACACTATGACAATCAAACAAGTGGTTTATGGTTTATTCGTGGCATTCCTGCTGGCAAGCTCTGCAGTAAGCGCCCAAGACTATCCGGCCTCAAATTTCCAGCCTAAAGTGATTTACAGCAGTGAAGAGGCTGCACCGGCAGCGGTTGCCACAGCGGCGGCCAATCCTTGTATAGCCAGCGCAAGTGCAGTAGCACAAGTTGAGGTTGACCCCAAATATCCGGCGGCCAATTTTCAGCCCAAAGTAATTTATAGCAGTGCCGATACAAAATAAGCTCTCCCGGTATAAAAGTGATTACTGGCGAGTTTTAAACATGAGGTCAGTTACCTCTTAAATAAACGGTGTAAATCAGTTAAAACTGAATCGCACTAACCTACTTACCTTCAGGAGTATTCTCAAATGAAAAACAACAGTTTGATGAATAGCATATTCGGAATAGTACCGACATTTTTCTTCGGTAGCTCCTCTGCAAAAAGCGTCGCCGAAAATATAGAAGAAAATTCAGAAAGCAGTCAGCTTACCGGTGTCGCTCGGTATTTGCAAAAGCTGGAGCCACAAATTCAGGTAGCAGACGAAGCCGAAAACCTGACAGGTGTAGCGCGCTATCTGGCTCGGCAACAGCCGGTAGTAGAAGCTCCAGTAGCAGAAGAAATCGAAGCTGAGATTGAAGCAGAACCGATAGTTGAAACGGCCTTAGAAATAGAAGAACAGCCGCAAATCAGTGGTGTAGAAAAATATTTAACACTACAACAAGCCAATCGTATTACCGGTGTCGCCAAATATTTGGTTAAACAGACCATTCAGGACAGAGCCACCCCGGTAACCGGCGTTGCCAAATACGTCACCAACCATGAGCGCGAAACTCAATTGGTCACTGGTGTAGCCAAGTATTTGACCAAACAGCAATTTTCAGATCATGCGGCCCCAGCTGTTACTGGTGTGGCTAAATACGTACTCAAACAGGATTTGCTTGCCAAAGATGCACCAGTTGCTACTAGCGTGACTAAATACCTGTCAAAACAAATCCAGTTGGCAAAAGACGCACCGGTATTAACTGGCGTTGCCAAATATTTACAGCAGTTGGATCGGCTTGCCAAGGCACATCAACCTTTGACCGGTGTTGCCAAATTCCTGGCTGAGCAGGCCATCCAGGACCGCAAAGAGGCTGCAGCAGCATTAGTCGCGCGCTATATCGAGCAGGAACTCAAATTGCAGCAAGAAAAAGCCGCCATTGTTGCTGAAAGCTCTGCTGAGTTGACTCTGGTGGAAGCGGATGTAGAGAATGAAGAGTCGGCTGGTTCCGGTGTTGCCAAATATTTGGCGAAACTGGCATCGTCCGAAAGTCAGGCCGGCAAAGCCACCGGCGTGGCAAAATATCTGGCCAAACAGCTCCAGATCCAAAGTCAAATCGAGCCGCCAAGTGGTGTTGCCAAATATCTGGCCAAACAGGCGATACTGGCTAAACAACAACCTGCTCTTACCGGTGTCAGCAAATATCTGGTCAAACAGAAATTAACCGCAAAACCTAAAGTAGAAGCCAGTACCGTCAGTAAATATTTGGCTCTACATCAAGTTCCGGAAAACTCAGCCCAGGACGTAACCGGTGTAGCCAAATACTTGCACAAACAGGAAGTGTTACATAAAGATACACCTGCGGCATCTGGAGTGGCAAAATATTTGGCTAAACAAAGTCTGCAACCCAAAGATTCCGGTATAGCCAGAACCACAGGTGTAGAGAAATATTTGCGCAAACAGGCTTAATATAAACCCTGGTTGTCCTGGGCAGATAAGCCCAGACACTTCCGGGGTTTGTTAGCAAGAACATTTCAGACAATATCCTGGCAAGCGTTGAGTGTCGACCTTAACATCCCTGATTAATACAGATATGTTGAAACTGTATTATTATTGACTTTAAACTGATTAATTGAGATCGACATGCGTCAATATTTTATCTTCAGCCTGGTGCTGTTCTCGCCGCTGGTTTTTGCAGCGGATGGTAACGAGCCTGCCGCCGTGCCCGAGCCACCGGAATTACCAATGCCGGTACATTCGGGAGAAGAAATGGAGCCGGATATTACCATTACCCGAAAAGGCGAAGAAACCATCCAAGAGTATCGGCGCAACGGTAAGCTGTATATGATCAAAATTATTCCGCAGATAGGCCCGGCCTATTACATGCTGGATACCAATGGCGATGGCCAGATGGATGTAAAAAAGAACGATATGGACAGAAACACCAATATCAATCTGTGGAATATATTTCAATGGGATTGATGGCTAGGCAGGGCCAACCATTAAGCATTCATTTTTATTAAAAAGATAGTAAAAGTCTTGGCTGTTAGCCAGATTGGCCAGCCAACCACTACCAATATCGCCCGCTATCGGTGCTCCGGAATTAAACCCAACTTTATCTAATAACCATCGCCTCAAAGGTGATTAAAGCGGAGCAATTAGGCAAATTCAACTATGCAAAGTTAGCGGTGGTTGTCAGCGACTAAGAGTACACCTTACTGGCATCAACATTCGTGCATAAAATAATTGTTCAGCCCTTCCATGCGCTATAAAGGACATAGCCTACAAATAGTGTTGTCAGCAAATAAATTACAATGGCGATCATAGTTATACCCTCATTTTTGTTGTTATAGTTTTATCGTTTCTTGGTGCAAGCGCAATATTTTGTGCAGCGATATGGCTATAGTGTATCTTAGATTATTGCTAAAGTAATCACACAAAAGATCATAACCAAGTAAGGATTTGGTCGTTTATCTGATCATGCGCAATAATCTCTTGGTGTTGCCGGTTCGGCCCTTATTCCGGCCATACCCAGTTATCTGCATCCGGCAAATCCACCCCATGCTTATAGGCATAATTGCGGCAATCAATCTGCATGTCGCGCATTTTCTGCTTAACATGCGCTCCAGCCACCCGTAGGTTGGGGATGCGGTCTATAGTATCTATAACAAGGCTAAAGCGGTCTATCTCATTTTGTATAGCCAATTCCAGCGGTGTGTTGATACTGCCTTTTTCCTTGTAACCACGCACATGCAAGTTTTTGTGATTGGTGCGCCGGTAAGCCAGACGGTGGATTAACCAGGGATAACCGTGAAAATTAAACAGTATTGGTTTGTCCAGGGTAAACAGACTGTCAAAATCGCGATCAGACAGACCATGCGGATGTTCGCTGGCCGGGCTGAGTTTATACAAATCAACCACGTTCACAAAGCGAATTTTCAGCTCCGGGAAATGTTCGCGCAGGATAGTCACAGCGGCCAGGGCCTCTTTAGTGGGAATATCGCCGGCAGAGGCCAATACCACATCCGGTTCGACACCGGTATCATTGCTGGCCCATTCCCAAATACCTATGCCTTTGCTGCAATGCTTGATTGCTGCATCCATATCCAGATATTGTAAATGTTTCTGTTTGTCGCAGACTATCACATTTATGTAATCAGTGCTTTGTAAACAATGAGCACTGATTGCCAACAGCGTATTGACATCTGGGGGCAGATAGATTCGGGTTACCGCCGGACTTTTGTTGACCACCAAGTCCAGAAATCCGGGATCTTGATGAGTAAAGCCGTTATGATCCTGCCGCCACACTGTTGAGGTAATTAACAAATTTAACGAAGATACCGCAGCTCGCCACGGTACCTGTTTAGCCATAGCCAGCCATTTGGCGTGCTGATTAAACATGGAATCAATCACATGCACAAAGGCTTCGTAGGTCGAGAAAAAGCCGTGGCGGCCAGTCAACAGATAACCTTCCAGCCAACCCTCCAGGGTATGTTCGGACAACATCTCCATTACTCGGCCATCAACTGCCAGTTCGCCGCCATCGCAGTCTTCCGGCAAGTAGTCGGCCAGCCAGGTTTTTTTACTGACCTGATACACATCATCCAGCTTATTAGAGCTGGTTTCATCCGGACCAAACAAGCGAAAGTTGCTGGGATTTGCCAGCATGATGTCACGTAAAAATTTACCAAGCGGTCGGGTGTTTTCTGCGCTGCTGTTACCGGGTTTGCCTACAGCCGCTTGATAATCCTGAAAATCCGGCAGTCGCAAAGCTTTGCGTAAACGCCCACCATTAGCGTGCGGATTCGCACTCATACGATGTTCCCCTTTGGGAGCCAGAGCTTTTAATTCCGGGAGCAGGCGGCCTTGGGTGTCGAATAAAGTTTCAGGATGGTAACTGCGCAGCCAGGTTTCCAATTGTGCCAAATGGGCAGGGTTCTCCCGTACCGCATTTAGCGGTACTTGATGGGCACGCCAAAAACCCTCAACTTTATGGCCATCCACTTGTTGAGGGCCAGTCCAGCCTTTGGGAGAACGCAATACCAGCATCGGCCAGCGTGGCCGGGTCGCCACACCGCTATTTCGCGCCTGTTGTTGAATAGCGCGGATTTTTAATACACATGATTCCAGTATGGCGGCCATTTTGACATGCATTTCCTGCGGATCACTACCTTCCACAAAATGCGGCTCCCAGCCATAGCCCAGAAATAGTTGTTCCAGTTCCTGATGGCTGATGCGCGACAGCAGACTGGGATTGTTAATTTTATAACCGTTTAAATGCAGAATCGGTAACACCGCGCCGTCTCGCAACGGATTCAAAAATTTGTTGGAATGCCAGGAGGTGGCTAGCGCGGCAGTTTCGGCTTCACCGTCACCAATCGTGACCGCCACCAGCAAATCCGGATTGTCAAAAGCGGCTCCAAAAGCATGTGAAATACTATAGCCCAGTTCGCCGCCTTCATGGATAGACCCCGGAGTTTCAGGTGTGCAATGACTGCCTATACCGCCTGGAAAGGAAAATTCCTTGAAAAAATGCAGCAAACCTTCCAGATTTTCGCCCTTATTCGGATAAATCTCGCTGTAAGTGCTTTCCAGATACACCGGCGCCAGGATACCGGGAGCACCGTGCCCCGGGCCAGCCAGAAAAATACTGTTTAAAGCATATTTATTAATTAGCCGATTGATATGCACATAAATAAAACTTAAGCCTGGACTGGACCCCCAATGTCCCAGCAGCCGTTGTTTGATGTGTTCAGCTTTTAAAGGCTCATGTAATAAAGGATTATCCCGCAAATAAATCATCCCGGCTGCCAAATAATTACAGGCTTGCCAGTAGCGATGCAATTTGTCCAGTTCTGGGTCATTAAGGGTGTTTTCGGTCATTTAATGCTACCTGCCAATGTTTAAAAGCTGTTCGACGCTAATTTGAACAAAATATTCAAATCTTAGGCAGAACAGCAGCCAAGTAATCAATCGGTATGGTTTACAGAATTATCGATCAGGCCTAAGCCAAAGGCCCAGCTGGTCAAAATAATCTGTAAGGGTAATCCCGCTGCGGCGACCAGCAATAATAGCGTCAGGCTATTAAAACTGGCACCTGCATCCCACAGCGTTAGCGAGCTGTTCAAAGAACGGTTGGATGGCAATAGAAACGGAAACATTGAAATTGTAACCGTGATTACTGCAAAAATTACACTGCTGCTGCCGGCAACAAATGCCCAGCCGGTTTTGTTGATATAGCTCAGATACAAGCTGATGCCAACACCCAATAACACCAATGTGGGTATCGACCATAAACCGGGCAAATGTTCGTAGTTATCCAGCCATAAGCCCTCGCCGCGTTTCACAAATTTACTAAGCGGATTAGCGGCTGCGTTTGGCAGAATTTCCGAACTGATATGGTAACCTTCCAAATGAGTAATCCACAAACCGGCTATGCCGAATAACAGTATAAAACTGATTCCGGCTTTAAATGTCAGGGTTTGGTTGGAGTGATCAGGTTCGCCGGTGTTTTTCGATTGTAAAAAACAGGCGGCATAAAACACCAGTAGCGCTGCTGTCAAGCAGGCACTTAGCAAGGCGAAAGGATTGAGCAGGCCGCCAATGTCTCCCAGAAACAAAATTCGCATATCACTATCCAGATGAAACGGTATCCCTTTCAGCAAATTGCCGACGAGTATACCTACTTCGGCCAGGGTGATGACCGCAGATATCTGTACGGCTTTATCGCACCATTGTTGCCAGACCGGGTTGGCTAGACTGTTTCTAAACAATATAGCCAAAGTCCGGCAAATATAACTCAGCCATAAAGGGATCAGTAACAGCCGCAGACTGGAAAAAAATACCGCATAGGCAATTGGCCAGGCCGTCATTAACCAGGCTATGCTGGTCAGCAACCAGCTTAGTTGACCCAAACAAACCGGAGCAAGTCTGGCATACAGCTGTTGACGCTGATTTTCAGTTTTGGCGATAATCGGCAGTAATACACAAATACCCTGCACTAAACCGTCGCACAGCATAAACCCGACCAGACATAATACCAGTATTCCCCAACTGATCAATTTCAGACTTTCGTAATCAAAGTTCATCTTTTGACTCCGGCCACAGGGGAACTAAATTTTGCATAACGGCCGGGCGCAACAAAAACACCGCTATTGCCAGCAATGTCAGGCCAATCATACTGTCCAGTCCCAGATTGAACCATAAGTCTGTTGTTGCCAAACTGGATACGCCTAAAAAACTGGGCAGTTGTGCAAACACCCCCCAGTGCTGCAGATTGATTTGGGTGGCTAACCAACTGCACAGTGCCGCCAGCCAGGGTAGAGCGCCTAGGTAATAAGCTGATTTAAGTAACCAGAGTGGTGGAATTCGCCGGTGACTAAACCCAGTTGCCAGCAGAAAGCCTAACAGACTCAAGGCAGTGCATAGCAAGGCAAACAGCTGCAGCCAATTCATTAGTTCCGTTTTGTCGGGCAGACTGGCTTGGGCTGCCTGTTTAACCTGCTGGTCACTGGCCTCGGCAAGATGATCGGTCCAGGGTTTCAGTAACCAGACATAGCCTAAGTCAGCCTGATTTTGCTGGAAATTCTCCAGTAATTGTGCGGATTGATTTTCGTCGCGTAATTCTAATAATAAGCGGTAAGCATAAATACTGTTATGAATTTTGGCTTCAGTTTTAGCCGTCAAAGCCGTCCTATCAGCATCGGTCAACAGCGCAACACTCTGGCTTGCTAAGGGTGTCAGTGGGTGATGGATTAATGTTGATGTTAACAGGCTGCTCACTGCCAGCAGGCCCAGTAAGGCGGCGAAACGATAACTATACCGGTCAATCTCAGGGCTGGCATGGTGATACCAGCGCCAACTGCTAATGGCCAGAATAGTGCCTGCACCAATGAGATAGGCCAAACTGAGATCGTTCAGTACCTGCCAGACGGTCGCGGAATTTTCCAGAATGTGCTTGAAATCGTTTAACTCCAGTCGGAAAGACTGATAATTAAAAACAGCCGCTTGGGGATTTTCCAGCCAGCTTTGTGCTAATAATTGCCAGCCGGCACCAAGCAAAAGCGCAAGACATAATAGCCAACTGATCAGCAGATGTGGAATTTTACCCATGGCCTGTCTGCCGTAAACATACGGCCCAAACAATAGCGCGGCTAGCCAGAAACTCCCTAATAACTCTATGCCTATCGGCAGGAAAAGCACCTCGCCGGCATAATCGGAAAAATACGAATCCTGCGTGCCATATTGAAACAGCATTCCTAATCGGGCTAACAAGCCCAAACTAAAATTGATGGCAAAAATTCGTGTCCAGAATTCGCATATCAGCTTATATCCGCTGTTTCTGCTCAATAAATTTCGGGTCTCGGTCATACTCAGCAATAACGATAGACTGAGGTTAAGCGGCATAAAAACCAGATGAAAAGCCGAGGTCAAGGCGAATTGCCAGTGAGAAAGTTCGACAACAGTTGCGGAAATCATTAGCTGTCTGATTGGGTTAGGATAAAGCGGGCCATTATACCAACCCTGTCACCGGTTTGGCT
Source organism: Methylomonas paludis (assembly GCF_018734325.1). Classification (NCBI taxonomy): domain Bacteria; kingdom Pseudomonadati; phylum Pseudomonadota; class Gammaproteobacteria; order Methylococcales; family Methylococcaceae; genus Methylomonas; species Methylomonas paludis. The sequence continues at coordinate 413,628 of NZ_CP073754.1, forward strand.
GGCTAGATACTGGTCTAGTATCGAAACCGCCAAGTTGCACAGCAATATAAAAAATCCGAGTTAACCTGATGTTGAGCGATTCTAACGCATATAATCAGCTTAACAAATTCTTTTTTGCGGAAACTGGCAACGGAAGCGACTACCTTTACCTAATTGACTGTCAATTTCAAGTCGGGCGTCATGTCTGACTAAAACATGTTTAACAATGGCCAAACCTAAGCCGGTACCGTTTATCTTACGGTTACGTTTAACCTCTACTCGGTAAAAACGTTCGGTGATACGCGGAATATCGTTACTGGATATTCCTTCGCCAAAATCCTCGATTTCCAGACAAACCCCATTTTCGGAATTTTTAAACCATTTCACATAAACTGGTTTGTCGGCTGGCGAGTACTTTAAAGCATTTGCAAGTAAGTTGCTGAAAGCACTGCGCAATTCTTCAGGGTCACCCAATAGATTAGTCGGGCTGTCAAGTTTGAGGTTGACCCGGCATTCGTCCTTTTCCAGCAAATCACTTTCCTTGCACAACTGTTTAAGTAATTCGCTTATATTGATACACTCGGATTTTTTAGACTTGGTTTCCAGACGCGCCAGCAATAACAAATCATCAATCAGCAATTGCATCCGCTCGGTTTGGGTAGACATATTTTGAAAAGAGCGCAAATACACGCTGGGAACATTTTCCAGTTCCAGCAGAGTTTCCAGATAGCCTTTCAATACCGTCAGCGGCGTGCGTAATTCATGCGAGACATTGGCGACAAAGTCTGTACGCATGCGTTCGATATTTTTTAACTGAGTAATGTCTTGAGCAAGTAATAAGCGCAGTCCGGTGCCATAAGGGACAATGCTGATCTGTAAGATGATATTTTCGTTAACTGGTGAAGGGATGCTTATTTTTTGCTGATAGTCGTTAGACTTTAAATATTGGATAAACAAAGGATTGCGTACCAGATTGGCAATACGCTGACCTTTATCCGATTTTTTTAAACCCAAAATGTCCCGGGCAGATTTGTTGGTCCAGTCGATTTCCCCATAACTGCCTAACACCACCGCAGCATCAGGCAGTGCATCTGTTGAAGTCCGGAAACGGTCTATCATGCGGGTTAATTTTTTTTTCCGCTTTTTGTCGATTTTCCTGATTTTCCAGATATGATAATAAATGTCGCGCCAAATCCCATGTTGTGGGTGTTTGTCTCCAAAAGCGCCCCGGCTTAACCATTTTTCCAGGTGATCAATATAGATAGTTTGGCGGATCAGCAACAAAGTCACAACCACCAACAAACATAAAGCAATATATCCGGTAAACATGCCCAGCACTAAAGCCGGCAGAGTTAAAAGCAAAAGTAAATTTAGCTCTCGGTACCAGCGCTGCATGTTAGATTAGCCGGCCAGAGAAAAACGATACCCAAAGCCTCTTACGGTTTGTATCAATTCTTCACGGTCGTAGGTTGCCAATATTTTTCTTAGGCGACGGATATGTACATCCACGGTACGTTCTTCAATATAAACGCTACGTCCCCAAACCTGATCCAGTAAATGTGTCCGGCTGTAAACCTTGTCCGGATTAGTCATAAAAAACTGCATCAACCTGAATTCAGTAGGGCTCACTTCCAGAGTGTGGCCGGCTATGGTTAGCCTGTGTTGTTCTGCATCCAAGGTTAGATCGCCGACATTCAGCAAACCGGAATCAGATAACTTACCACTGCGGCGCATTACCGCCTTGATACGGGCAATTAATTCCTTGGGAGAAAAAGGTTTGGTAATATAATCATCAGCCCCAATTTCCAGTCCGCGAATCTTATCTTCTTCTTCACCACGCGCCGTTAACAGAATAATCGGCAACTCCTTGTAACTGGAATCATTTTTTAAACGTCTGGCCAATTCAACGCCACTGATACCCGGCAACATCCAGTCAAGTAACAGCAGGTCTGTCATGTTTTCCGCCAGTGTTTGCAATGCTTGTTCGGCGCTGGCAACGGCCATCACCGTCAAACCAGTTTGTTCAAGAGCCATAACCAGCATTTCCCGTATGGCTTCTTCATCTTCCACGACTAGAACGTTCAAATTTGACATGATCATATTTTCGAGTGCATTTAATCAAATAGTCTAGCGAAAAAATATTACCTGTATATGACAAAAACTTCCTAATCGAATTGAATCTAATCGGGGGCTGAATGCCGGGTTTTTAACTGTTGCAAATACAGATCAATTAGCAATGCCCAATAAGCATCATAGCTGTTGATGCCTGTTTGAGCTTAGAAAAAGCGGCCATTCAGCAGGAAATGCGTAGCAATACTGCCGAAAAATCCGAGTAGAATGACTGGCATCCACTTTAAATGAGCGCTAAAAGTATATACACCTCGCATCTGACCCATTAAGCCGACACCAGCGGCAGAACCTATTGACAGCAAACTGCCGCCCACGCCTGTCGACAGGGTTACCAATAACCATTGGCCTTGAGAAATATCCGGGTGCATGGTGAGTACCGCAAACATAATGGTGCCATTATCAATAAATGCTGAGAAAATACCAACCAGAATATTGGCGATCGTCGGATCCAGTCCAACGTACAGCATTTGTGATGTCAGTGTCAGATAACCGATAAAGCTCAAGCCGCCAACACTGATCATTACCCCGTAGAAAAATAATAAGGTATCCCATTCCAGTGCTGCGACACTCTTGAAAACATCAAATTGTTGCTTGCGGTTTTTTTCCGGCAAATCCACATTAAATAATTTATAAACATGAGCAAAATCACTAACCTCAGGTTTGGTATCGGTTTTTTGCAGATAAAAGCCTAGAAATTTTAAATAGGTCAATCCCGCCAGCATGCCGGCAGCCGGCGGCAATTTCAGAAAGTCTTCAAAACAAACTGCGGTAATGATGGTGAGAATAAACAAAAATATCATGGTTACAGCGCCACGCTTCATAGTCGGGGCTTTACCTATGGCTGCAGGTTGCAGTTTGGGGATCCAGAAATGCATGATACTGGCCGGTAACAGGAAATTGACTACTGCCGGCAAAAATAAGGCATAAAAATTCACAAAAGGCACCACACCGCTTTGCCAGACCAATAGACTGGTAATATCGCCAAACGGACTGAACGAACCGCCGGCATTGGTCGCAACCACCACATTAATGCAAGCCAAAGTCACATATTGGCGGTTATCCTTGCCCATGGCTACAATCACCGCGCCCATCAGTAATGCTGTGGTCAGATTGTTGCAAAGCGAGGACATAAAAAATGACAGGATGCCGGTTATCCAGAACAGTTTACGGTAACTGAATCCCTTGCTGAGCAGCCAAACCCGGAGATTATCAAAAACGCCACGGTCTTGCAGTGCATTCAGATAAGCCATAGACACCATGATGAACAGAAATAACTCGGCATAGCCTTCCAGACAGGCGCGAAACGCGCGTCCGGCTTGTTCATTCATGTCGCCGGCCACATAGATGGCAGCGATAAACGCCCAGATCATGCTGGCTGCCAATACCATAGGTTTGGATTTGTTTAACTGGGTCACTTCTTCCGTCATAGCCAATAAATAGGCGATGGCAAAAATAAGAATGGAAAGATAACCGACCCAGTGTTGAGTCAAGTTCAGCGTGTGTGCCGCCTGTTCAGGGTTTGCCCAGGATAATTGCGGTGCCAAGATCAGCATCACTAAAAAAAGGCTGCGTTGAATCACGGGTGAACTCCAAAGTTCGAAAATTTATACCAATGGCACTGCAAAACCAGCAGGCAGTCACGTTAAAGGATACCGAGATAGCCGGTTTCTGGGGCTCTCGGCAGTTTATTATGTCCAGGAACCTATAGCACTCTAAATGCTAATATTGCAGTGAGAAAAGAAATCATCGGTTTGGCTAAATGTTGCAGATAAGCCGGGTGCCAAGCTAAAAGCATGCCGGACTGTTTTCGAAAGTTCGTCATTCGGGTATTCAGCCCAAATGACGAATCAGATCGTTTTTCAGGCCTGGTCTGTTTCCAGCAAATAAGTTAACCACAAGGAAGACAATTTCTCCTGCACGGTATTTTGCCGTAAGCGGGCGCGCAGATTATCAAAGTCCACATAATCCAAAGCTTGATCCTGATTGTAACAGGAGTACATAAAGCTGGTTTCACCTGTTTCAGGATCCACATGCTTGCATAGGCATTGGGCGCAAACCCCTTTCATCATGCATTGCATAGGCGAATTGATGGAGGCCACCGCCTCATGGCTTTCTTTCAGATAAGGTTTCAGTACTCCATGGCGGGCGGCTTTCACAGCTGCCATCATCCGATCCGATCCAATCACGATCAAATGATCCACGTCTTGTAAGAACAGCCCGGTTTCACCCAGATCACCATTGGCAAAAGCCAGCATGGCTTCGACAATATTGCCGACAAAGCTTTTATCTTGCTGGCGGGTGATAGGTATGGCGTCATTACCAGGCCGTTTATCTACCGCCCAGACAATCAAGTCGGAAGCTTCCTCAATATCCTCAACCTTGAATAAATCTTCCCGGTTTCGATAACCGGCAAAATACAGAACTTTATTTCCGGCCGAGCGTAGTGCTTTACCTATCGAAAACAGCACCGCATTACCCAGTCCGCCGCCCAGCAGCAACACGGTCTGATTATGCGGAATTTCCGTTGGTGCTCCGGTAACTCCCATCAGTACCAGCGGGTCCCCAGCTTGCCAGGTTGCGCACAAGCGTGTAGAGCTACCCATCTCCAGAGCAATCAAAGATACTAGGCCTTGTTCTTTGTCTACCCACGCCCCAGTTAGCGCAATACCTTCAGATGCCAGCACCGTACCTTCTTTAACTGGTGCCAGTGATTCAAAGTTTTGCACCCGGTAAAATTGGCCGGGATTAAAGTTCCTAGCGGCTGCCGGCGCTTTCACAACCACCTCGATAATGGTAGGTGTCAGGCGGTTTACCGCCACAATATGTGCCAGGAAAATCTCGTCCAAATGTTGCTGCAGGGCCAGTAATTGCTGATCCCGTTGCGCTTGTTCAGCGGCTTTCAGTTGCGCTAGGTCATCGGCAAACAGTTTGACGATATAAGGGTAACCATCTTTTGCGCTGGCCATGGCTTTCACCACATTACCGGCATAAACCGGATGATTGTCACCGTAAAAACTGATATTGCGGCCTTGGTTCTGATAAGACGTAAATGGTGCCGGCTTACCCACTTTAACCTGAGTTTCATCCTCGCTGGCCACCAGTTCGGCCTGGGCAGACCAGTCAGGTTCGTAACGTTTATAAAACTTACGATCCATAACAAAAGTGCCGGGAAATTCAGACTGATAAATAGTATTCGGTGCCGTACCGGCCGCAATAAATAAGCCGCGCAGCTTGATTTCAACTTCCTCGGTTTTCCGCCATTTGCCTTCCTGTTCGGCCAGTTTTTCAAAATGTACCGCCTGCAGATGACCGTATTCATCTGCCACTGCTTCCAGTGGACTCATGCCTTCCGCCAGCCAGATGCCTTCGGCTAAGGCTTCATGGATTTCTTCATGATTTTGCCGGTAGGCTGGCGAATCCTTGATCCCTTTACGATAGAACAAGGTCACTCCACCCCATTGTTGCAGCAGTGGCAAAAAGTTCGGTGTTTCACCGGCAGCGGCGGCACGTTGGCGTTCCTGCTCAATAATCCGGCCATGTGCCAGAAATTCATTAAGAATTTCCAGTTCTTCGCTATCATACTGGTTGCGTACCTGGGCCTCACCATAAACACTCACCAGTTTGTCGTAGCGTTTTACAACCTTACTGACCTGCACCGGATAATATGCCAATAATTCCGTAGCAGTATCAATTGCAGTCAAACCACCGCCGATGACGCCGGCCGGCAGGCGCACCTGCAGATTGGCTAATGAGGAATCCTTGGCTGCCCCGGTCAATTGTAAAGCCATTAAAAAGTCGGAAGCCTTACGAATCCCGCGAATCAGATTGTTTTTCAGATCGATGACCGTCGGTTTGCCGGCGCCGCTGGCAATAGCAATATGATCAAAACCCAAGTCCCAGGCTTCATCAATGCTGATACTGCCGCCGAAGCGAATGCCGCCGTAGCATTTGAACGCATTACGCCGTAATAGATTTAGATAAATCACTTTTAGAAAGTTTTTATCCCAGCGTACGGTAATACCGTATTCGGCCACGCCGCCAAAACCCAGCAAAACCCGTTTATCCAGTTCTTCATAGAGAGTAGCGAAATCCAGAATCGGTTCAGGCAACTGATCTTTGTTACCGGTCAGGTACAAGGGCAGTGGTTCCAGCTTTAAGGCATCAATCCCCACCACGCCAAAACCTTCATTAAGCAGGTAGTGAGATAAAGTGTATCCGGCCGGCCCCAGGCCCGCCACCAACACATTTTTGCCATTGTAAGGCAACGCCACCGGACGTTTCACGTTCAGTGGATTCCAGCGGGTCAACAAACTGTAAATTTCAAAACCCCAAGGCATGAACAGCACGTCGGTCAGCACATTGGTTTCAATCTGTGGAATATTCACGGCTTCAGTTTTTTGATAAATGCAGCCGCGCATACAGTCATTACAAATCCGGTGACCAGTGCCGGGGCACATTGGATTATCAATAATAATCAAGGCTAGAGCCCCAATGTTGTCACCCTGACGCTTAACCAGATGCATTTCCGAAATCTTTTCTTCCAACGGGCAACCGGTCATCAGGGAGCCGAGATGGTTGTTTTTAAAGGTACCGTCTTTTTTGTTTTTAATACCTTTTGAACACGAGTCGTTATTACGATCATGGCAGTAAATGCAATGATCGACTTCGTATAAAGCCTGGCGTTGAGAATGGCGTTTGTCAGTCAGGGCAAAGCCATCGCGGCGGCGGTGATGATGATGTTCGCTGGCCCAGACCTGATGACTGTCTCTGTCCAAAGTATCGTGAGCAACCAGATTATCCAGATTGCACTTTTCAGCTATCTTGAAACTCAGCCATTTTTTTACCAGCGCTTGTAATTCTGGAGCATGCTGGGCGGCAAAACTCCAGCGATAAATAATATCCAGTTCAGCGACAACAGCCTCTGCCGGTTCGCCCTGTTGTACCAGACGCCAAAGATCGGCGGCAATTTCACTAACCGCACGTTCCGGGTCGGCCTGGTATAAAGCCTGTTTGCCGGCAGCGTTTACCAGGGTTTCCAGTTGCTGATGCAGAGCGGTAATATCCCAGTCCACGATAGACTGACCCTTGAAACGGCTGGCCAGTTTGCCGACAATTTCACTGCGATACACAAATATGGAAGAAAATTCACTGCGAATAGCGTCAATCTGCTCATCGCGAACATTGCTGACCTGGAACAGTCTGGCGACAAAAGTGCCGACCAGCGGAGCCAGTTTTACCAGTAATTCCGAAACTTGTTCAGGGGCCATGCCGTCGCCCTGATTCTGGCGATAGGACTGGATTTCATCAAACAGTGCCGCGTCATGTTGCGCGACAGATTGATCAAAAACACCCATAAGATCCGCCAAACGTTGCGTATCGTATAAGTCTGCGTAGTCAAAGCCGGGAATGCCCAGGTTCAGGGTTTGAGGATTGCTGCTGTTAATCGTTTGTGTCATCAGGTTTTTCCGTGCATACAGGTCTGAGGTTGGTCAATGAAGGATGAACTCCAGGCCGATGATGCGTCTAAAATTAAAAATACAGTCACTACCTAACACTAGGCAGGTTGCCGATAGCACAACAAGCGCAAAAGTACCCGTGCTGCACTTGTCCATACTTGGCAGAGCGTATGTTAAAAAAACAAAAACAGTGCGGGCCGTGCCGAACGCTCGTGTCGCGTATCAACATAGCCAAGCACTTGTTTTGATTGCAGTCATTCAGAGTTCAAGCTGAATAATGGCATTATTTATACCTTAGTTTAGTGCTTAATCAAGCCATTGTTTTACCAGGGCTGATTTTTAGCCGAATCTTAAGGCAATTGATCCAGTGTGGCATCTTTTTTAGCCGGCATCAGATCTTCTCGGCTTAAGCCAAAGGACAAGGCCAAGGCGCTACCGATATAAATTGAAGAGTAGGTGCCTTTGATAACGCCAATCAACATGGCAATGGCAAAGCCGTGAATGATTTTGCCACCCAAAAATACCAGTGCCAATAAAGTCAAAAATACTGTGAAAGAAACCAGAATAGTTCGGCTCAGGGTTTCATTGATGGCCAGATTGATAATTTCATTCATAGACTGAATTCTGGTGGTGCGGGTAATTTCCCGAATTCGGTCGTAAATCACAATCTTGTCGTTGGTGGAATAACCGACTAAAGCCAGAATCGCCGACAACACTGTCAGGTCAAATTCCCAGCCAAATACCGAGAAAAATCCCATGGTGATAATAGAGTCATGAAACAAGGCCACAATAGCAGCTACCGAAAGCTTCCATTCAAAGCGGATACTCACATAAATCATGACGCCAATAAAGGCAAAAAGCAAAGCCAGTCCACCGTTATTGATCAAGTCTTCACCCACTTGAGGGCCGACGAATTCTACCCGGCGAATTTCACCCGGTTGGGCTTGGCTGCTATCGGTGATACTTTGTACTTTTTCAGTCAATTGCTTTTGGCTAATATCCGTTACCGGCTTAAGACGTAATAAAACCTCCTGAGAACTGCCGAAATGCTGGAGATTGGCATCGGCAAAACCTTGTTGTTCCAGAGCATTACGCATTTTGTCCAGATCGACCGACTGATCGTAGTGGATTTCATAAACGCTGCCGCCGGTAAAATCAATGCCTAACTGTAAGCCATTGATGAAAAAAGATAGAATTGAAATGATAAACAAGCTGCCGGAGAATATGTAAGCAAAAGTTTTCTTACTAAGAAAATCTATATTTCGAGTGGTAGACATACCATGATTCCTGATGAATATTAAAAGTCGGTAGCGGAAAATTGGCCTGATATAGCACGAATAGCAATAGATCAGGCATGCAAACCCTAAATTGTACTATTTTCTCCAGAAAGCGGGGGTAAAAAGCATCAGCAGGGTAAAAACTTCAAATCTGCCCAATAGCATCGCGATCACACAAATCCAGGTTTGAAAATCGCTCAGCCCTTGGTAATTGCTGGCCGTACCTACCAGACTCAAGCCAGGCCCGGCATTATTGATGCATGCCAAAACTGCACCCAGTGCAGATAAGGGGTCAAGGCCGGAGAACAATAAGGCAAATGTTAAGGCCACGATGGAAATAAAATACAGAAAAATAAAGGCCAAAACCGAAAAAATGATCTTGTTGGGGATAGGCATATCGCCAATCCGAATGGGATTAATTGCGCGGGGATGCAGAATGCTGAACATCTCACGTCCCGCCTGTTTCCAGAGCAGCAGGGTGCGGAACATTTTGATTCCGCCACCGGTAGAGCCGGTACAGGCAGTGATGCTGGTCAGGTAGAGTATCCACCAGATCACAAAGGGTGGCCAAAGCCTGAAATTGTCACTGACAAACCCGCCGGAGGTACTGACCGAGATTAAATTAAAGCTGACATGACGCAATGCGGTCAGAAAATCGGGATAGATTTGCTGATACCAGATATAAATACTGCATATCATCACACTCGCTGTTATCACAGCGAGCATAGGAATTGCTTCAGGGTCGGTCAGATAGGGTTTTAAACTGAATTTGTGCAAGGCCGAGTAATGAACCGCAAAATTCATGGCAGAAATCAGCATGAATCCCATCAAAACCAGTTCTATTGTAGGGGATCCGAAATAGCCGATATTGGCATCGTGCGTGGATAAGCCGCCTAAGCTCATGGTGGAAAAGGCATGGCAAATAGCATCAAACCAACCCATTCCCGCCAATTTTAAAGATACGATGCAGATTAGTGTGAATGCCGCATAAATCATCCATAACAAGCGGGCAGTTTCATTAATACGTGGCGTCAATTTACTATCCTTGATAGGGCCGGCAATTTCGGCCTTGTATAACTGCATCCCACCTATGCCCAGCAAGGGTAGAATAGCCACTGCCAACACAATAATGCCTAGACCTCCCAACCAGTTAAGCTCGTGTCGCCACAAATTCAAAGAAGGGGCCAAGCTGTCCAGTCCGACAAACACCGTCGCCCCGGTAGTGGTCAAAGCCGAAGTGGTTTCGAAGAATGCATCGGTAAACGATAATTCAGGTAAGCCCCACATTAACGGTAAGGTTGCCGCTGCCGCCATGAGTATCCAGAAACTCGCCACCAGCAAATAACCATCCCGGGTTTTTACATCGCCGCGCCAGCGCATACTCAGACCGGCCAGAATCGCACCCGCACCGATATTCAGCAACATACCGTTGGTGAAATGCTCCGTCATAGCGTCATTGAAGTACAGCGAAGTTGCAATGGGCAAAATATAGGTCAGCCCAAAGATCATTAGAATCAGGCCAAGGACAAAGGCGATAGTACAAAAACGTTGCATAGGTTGCCTGCAGGAAAACGGGACAGTTTTAAGATACTGACAAGTCTTGAAGATTGATTAAAAAGCAATTTTCTAAACGGAGTGAAAGAATTGTAACAAAATTGAGCAACTATCATCATATTGCAAAAATTTTGACATGATCTGATCAGCTATTTTAACAGCTACTCAGACGGTGTTGTTTTTCGGTCGGGTAGGCCAGGCACAATAAAATGCTGATCAGCTTGTCTTAGTTTGGCTCAGAAAACGTCAAATATCAGTGGTGTCATACAACTTTAAACAAACCTTCATCCATCTGTAATATGGCTCTTCTAATCTGGGCCTGAGTTTGAGAAGTCATTGCATAACGGAAAATCTCTGATTTCCACGGCTGTAACAGTACAAAAATATGCGCCGCAAAATTAGGAGGTTGAAATCATGAAATTAATCTATTCCATACACAAGTACGACGTATTCATGTTTACCTGGTTAAACAGTGTCAGCATCCATGCCAATTTAGTGCGCATATGTCGTTATATATCCAAAACCGGAGATGGTCTTCTCTATGTAGCCTTAGCAGCTTGTCTGTTGTGGTACCAAGGTGCGAGTGATCCTTTGTTGCAAGCTATGGTATTGGCTTTTAGCATTGAAAGACCTTTGTATTTCCTGCTCAAAAATTCATGCAAACGTCATCGCCCGCAGCAGGCCCTACAAAATTTTCGTAGCGTGATCACACCTTCCGATCAATTCAGTTTTCCTTCAGGGCATACATCTGCCGCCTGCATGGTCGCATGCTTAATAGCCTATTTTTACCCCGGCTTATTGCCCATACTAGCTGTCTGGGCCGCTCTGGTAGGTTTTTCCCGCGTAGTGCTGGGTGTACATTTTCCAACCGATACCTTGGTAGGGGCCGGTTTGGGTCTGGGTTCAGCCATTTTTAGCCTCAATCAAATTGTGATATGAAAATATTTTATGGAGTACAAGGGACGGGTAATGGACATATTACCCGGGCAAGAGTCATGGCCAAGGAATTGCAACAGGCTGGTTTTGATGTTAGCTATCAGTTTAGTGGTCGCCCAGCTGAAAAGTATTTTGATATGGAAATCTTTAACGGTTATCGGGTTAAGGAAGGCTTGACATTCAACACCGCTAAAGGACAAGTTTCATATTTAAAAACGGCGCTGCAAGCCAGCCCAGTGCAATTTTATAAAGATATCTCCACGCTGGATTTAAGTGCTTATGATTTGATTATCAGCGATTTCGAACCGGTGACAGCTTGGGCTGCCAGAAAACAGCGCCGAAAAGTGATAGGCATCGGCCACCAATATGCCTTCGGTCACAATATCCCGCGCAAGGGTTCGGATCCTATTGCTAACCAGGTAATGAAATATTTCGCCCCGGCCACTACTGGCGTAGGACTACATTGGCACCATTTCGGTCAACCGATTTTACCGCCGATTATTGAAACCCCGGAATTTCCGGCAAATATCCAGTCCGACAAAATTGTGGTGTATTTGCCGTTTGAAGATCCGAATTATGTTTTAAGTCAATTATCCTGTTTTGAGAACTTCGAATTTCATGTGTATAGTCCAGAGCCGGTCGTTTCAAAATTTGCCAATATTGTCAGCAAACCATTATCCAGAGCTGGATTTCAAAAAGATTTATACGATTGCGCCGGCATCATTAGTAATGCTGGTTTCGAGCTGGCCAGCGAAGCGCTGCAATTGGGTAAAAAAATTCTGGTTAAGCCACTGCATTCGCAAATGGAGCAAATTTCCAATGCGGCGGCTTTGGAGCAATTAGGTTATGGACGGACCATGTATGATATACAACCGGCTGTTATCGAAGCTTGGTTACACAATCACCATGCCATGCATATCACCTATCCCAATGTGGCTAAAATAGTGGTGGAATGGTTGCAACAAGGTATGGTGGAAATGGATCAAGCATTTATTGACAATGTTTGGGAAAGTGTCCAAATACTGCCTGTGGCGCAATGATGCGGCTAATTGTGTCCGAGCTGTTTTGCCGGGTTTAGAATTATGGTTATAGCAACGGTAAGCTTGGCTGGTTTCAATCGCTGTCTTCGTTGGGGATAATGGTTTTCAATTGGTGAGACAGCAAAGTTTGGCTGCCGTTGATCACCACTTCTTCACCCGGCTTTAGCACATCTCTGACAAAATAGCCTTGCGGATCAGTCTGATATTCAGGAATGGCCCGACGGCTAAAGTTGTTGGCTGAGGTTTTAATAAATACCCAGGCCTGGCCCAAATGCCAGATCAGAGCTGATTTGGGAATAAATATGCCGGAGACCGCTTTATCGGGAGCAGATAGCCAGGCCGTGATATGAGCGCCATAAGGAATATGGTGGCCTTCCAGTTTAAAAAAATAGCGCTTACCAAGTGATACTGGGTCAACTCCAGGGGCCACCGAAACCAGTCGGGCAAGCACCGCTGATTGACGTTGGCCGCGCTCGTCAACATAAATGGTTTCTGGATTAGTGGAGAGTTGCATGTTGGCAGGCAGGCTGATCTGAATTAACTGGGCGTCCTGATTAAAAAACGCTGAGGCGTTTTTATTATGTCCAAGCACAAACCATTCGGTTAAAATCTCCCCCCATAACAAGCGGCTGCCGGCCAGAATGGTTTGTTGCTGATTGCTGCTGGCGTTAAGATTGGCCTGATCGGCTTGTGATTGCGCAAACTGCTCCTGAAGGCGGCGGGTGGAAATGATATCTTGATGATGTAGTTGTTCGGTGCGGGTCAAATTTAGCGATGATTCGGTAGATTTGGCCTGAGCGCTGGCCTGTAAGGTTTGGCTGGCCAGATATTGCTGGCGGAGTTGCAGCAATGGCTCCAGATTGATGACTGATCCATAGCTTATTATTTCAGGTTGGCGTTGAGCTGCCGCCAGAGTTTGAGTTTTGATTGCGGCCAGGAGCTGGAGTTTAGGTTCTAAACTGATCGTGTCTGGCCCATTATTGCTGGGTGCAGCAGCAGGGTTTTCGTCACCGGATGCGGCTAACGTCCAGACCGGGAAAACGCACAGACAAACCAGCAAAATTAAAATAGGCATGAAAATCCAAAAATAAGTAAGATCAATGCCAAAATTATACCAAGTACGCAGCAAATTATCGGTAAACCGGGCTATACCCGTTTAGTGGTAGTGGGTTAGGTTTAGTTGCACAACTGCAACTGAGGCAGCACCCGGTATAGTCAGTTTGCTCCAGGACTCTGTGGGCTAATCTGTAAAAGCTGATTTTTTTACTGTTTTAATCGGGCTTATAGCTATCAAGAATAGCTTACCTTGTTGGACTGAAGATTTAAAAAGGAGAAATTAGGATGAGTGACGTTTCGGAAATTTTGAAATACGCTGAGACCCATGAATGGGCAAAATTGGAAGATGGGCAAATTGTGCGGGTAGGTATTACCGATTTTGCTCAATCTGAGTTGGGGGACATCATGTATATCGGCTTACCTGAACTGGGTCGCCAGGTTCGGCGTGGCGAACAAATTGCGGTAGTCGAGTCAGTAAAAACCGCATCCGATCTGCATAGCCCGGTGACCGGCACAGTAGTTGCCATAAATGAAGCAGTACTGGATGAACCAGAACTGGTAAATGAAGCCGCCTTTCAGACTTGGCTGTTTTGTGTCGAAGCGGAACAACCGGCAGAATTGGATTTGCTTCTGGATGCTGCAGCGTATCAACATTTTATTGAACAATAAAACCATGGCAAATCAAAACGCAAAAGGCTGGAAACGGCTAGTAAATGCCTGCTTTTTTTCCATAGCAGGTTTTAAGGCGACTTGGCAGCACGAAGAAGCCTTTCGTCAGGAGGCGGCTTTATTTGTGCTGACAACGCCATTGGCTTTATGGCTGGGCCATAATAATATCGAGAAAGTATTGCTGATTGGCAGCGTGGTGCTGGTGTTATTGGTAGAGCTGTTAAATTCAGCAGTTGAAGCAGTAGTTGACCGAGTAGGCTTCGAGCATCACGAATTGTCGGGTCGCGCCAAAGATATCGGTTCCGCTGCCGTCATGCTCTCATTGATCTGGGCAGGTGTGACCTGGGCATTAATTTTGTTATAAAAGGATAAAAATGGCTGCATTGATCTGTGGATCTATGGCATACGACACCATTATGGTGTTTCATGATAAATTCAAAAACCACATTCTCCCGGATAAAGTACATATCCTAAATGTTTCATTTCTGGTACCTAGCTTGCGCCGTGAATATGGCGGTTGCGCAGGCAATATTGCCTACAATCTGCAACTGCTGCAAGAAGAGCCGCAGATTATGGCCACCGTTGGTCATGATTTTGAACCTTATGCCCAATGGTTGAGTCAACATGGCATCTCAACACGCTACATTCAGGTGCTGGATGATCATTATACCGGGCAGGCTTACATTACCACCGACTCAGACGATAATCAGATTACCGCGTTTCACCCTGGTGCCATGAATTTCTCGCATTATAATCAGGTAGCCTCGGCTAGCGAAATTAGTATAGGTATCGTATCGCCAGACGGCAAACAGGGGATGCAAGAACATGCGGAACAATTTGCCGAGCAAGGTATTCCGTTCATTTTTGATCCGGGCCAAGGTATGCCGATGTTTGATGGTCCAGAATTATTAAGATTTCTGGAATTGGCCAATTATGCAACCTTCAATGACTATGAGGCGGAATTAGTACAGCAGCGTACCGGTTTGAACCTGATCCAGTTGGCCGAAAAAGTTGAAGCATTGATCATCACCTTAGGCAGTCAAGGTTCAAAAATTTACACCAATGGTCAGTGTCTGGAAATTCCGGCCGCACCCGTCAGTTCAGTGCAGGATCCAACTGGATGTGGTGATGCCTATCGTGCCGGCTTGCTGTTCGGTCTGATCAATGCCTATGATTGGGAAACTACCGGCCGTATCGCATCACTATTGGGGGCTATTAAAATCGAGCATTCCGGTACCCAGAATCATCGATTTACGCTGGCCGAGTTTCAACAACGTTATCTAGACAGCTTCGGAACATCATTTTGAGTTTAAGCAAAACCCGGACACTATTAGACTTGATGGTGCGTTTGCGCGACCCGGAGTCCGGTTGCCCTTGGGATATCCAGCAGGACTTTCACAGCCTGATGCCTTATACCCTGGAAGAAGCCTATGAAGTAATTGATGCAATTGAACGCAACGATTTTCAGGATTTGCGTGGTGAATTGGGCGATTTGTTACTGCAGGTGGTGTTTCATGCCCGGATTGCTGAAGAGCGTGGCTTGTTTGATTTTGAGCAGGTAGCTGCCGGAATAGCCGAGAAGCTGATTAACCGACACCCCCATGTATTCGCAACTGCCAGTTATAGCAGCGATGCCCAACGCCAACAGGCTTGGGATGATGCTAAGGCCGTCGAAAGGCAGCAAAAAAAAGTAAGCGATAGCCCGGAAAGTGTCTTGGCAGGTGTTGCCAGCAGTCTGCCTGCCTTGGTGCAATGTGAAAAAATCCAGAATCGGGCTGCCAGCCACGGTTTTGACTGGCCCGAAATTGAGCCGGTGTTCGATAAAGTCAGAGAAGAATTAGCCGAAGTGCATGAAGCCTGGCAAAGTCAGGATCAAGCTCATATTGAAGAAGAAATCGGTGATTTATTTCTGGTCGTGGTAAATCTGGCCAGACATTTACAGGTCAATCCCGAAATGGCGCTACGTGCCGCCACGCAAAAATTTACCCGCCGCTTTAATTACATCGAAACCCAAGTGGCAGCAGCCGGACGCAGTTTGCGCGATTGCCAACTGGCCGAACTGGACAATTTATGGAATGAAGCCAAACGGGTGCAAAACCGCAAGCGTGAAGAATCGTGATGCCGGCTTTAGTTAGCCGGCAGTTGGCAATAATATGTTGTCTAGTGGCCGGTTCCGTCGAAAGTGCGGAATTATTAGGACATATTTCTGACGAAACCGCTGGTGCCGAAACGGCACAAGCCGATGCAGATTTTGTTGGACAAAGTCCTATCAGCTACCGGGTTATCTGCCCGCCGGATACCAAAATGTTGCCCGAATGCCAATTGCCGACCGTGCAGGATAGCCTAAGCCTGGGTGAGCAAGCGCCAGCCTCAGAACCAGTTGAGCAGGCTGCAGGCAGCAATGTCGACAAACCCCGCATCAAGCACAAGAGTCGCCATTAGTTGCAGAGCAGGCTCCCAGCCCAGGCTCCGCGACCTCTGGCGGCTTAGCAGTTTTTAAATCTATTGATCAATACTGATTTGAAATAACGCTGCAAATCAACACGAATCGGCATGAAATAAATATTTAGTTTGCTGGCAATAATACTATCAATCAGGTTATTGGCAAATGCCACATTCCACTGGTAATCCGGACGGAAACCACTGGGAAATTTGACTTTATTCTTAACTTCCCAGTAGTTCATTGAAGCAGTGGAAGTGATCGGACTAATCCCTATATAAGTTTCCAAGCCAGTCATTTGTTCAGCATAGATTTCAATCATTCTGCTGTCGTAGAAAGGTTGAGAAAAAAAGCCACCTGCACCGGCATCAACTTTGCGCTGAATATAATCACATTCCTGTTGTAAGCCGTTTCGATGCGGGTCAAAGCCGGCGTAGATATTCAGCTTGGGATAATAATGACGTAGTGAGCGAATTAAATCGACAACATCAGTATTGTAATAGGCCCGTTTCAACCCTTCCGGCGGATCTCCCGTCACCAGCAACACATTATCAAGTTGGTAATCATCGATAATTCTGCACAATTCGCCGCTTTCAATGCTGAAATCGATGGCACGAAAATGCGGGATAAAGCGAAATTTATTTCGGTCGATTCGGTCAGAGAGCGCCCAACTGCGGGTGGTAAAATGCTGAATATCGGGGACATTGATAATATTAATGCCGGGATTAAGTGATTGCACAAATGAGTATTGCTGATCAAAAACTTCCAGGCTTCTGGGAACAATTTCAAAAGAGATATTCATCTTCAGGACTTAGACTATTATTTCACGTAGTTGTTTAGCAGCATTGACCATCGCAGCCAAAGCCGGTCTAACTTCACTCCATTGCCGGGTTTTCAGACCACAATCCGGGTTGACCCACAGCTTATCCAGCGTCAGTCGGCTGGCGGCGATTTTTAGCAGTTCCACCATGGTCTCGGTAGCCGGCAGATTCGGACTATGGATGTCGAAAACACCGGGGCCGATCTGATTTGGATAATCAAAGTCAGTAAACGCATCCAGCAACTCCATATTCGAACGCGAAGTTTCTATGGTAATGACATCGGCATCCAGATCTGCGATGGCGGCAATGATGTCATTGAACTCGGCATAACACATATGAGTATGGATTTGGGTGGCATCGTCAACGCCGCCGGCACTGATGCGAAACGCCCGTGCTGCCCAGTTGAGATAGCTAGGCCAGTCTGCTTGGCGTAGAGGCAAACCTTCGCGAAAAGCCGGCTCGTCGATTTGTATTACCTGAATACCGCTTTGCTCAAGATCGATAACTTCGTCGCGTATTGCCAGCGCCAGTTGATAGGCCGTTTGCTCACGGGATTGATCATCGCGCACAAATGACCAATTCAATAGCGTCACAGGACCGGTCAGCATGCCTTTCATGGGACGGTCGGTCAGTGACTGGGCGTAATAGCTCCAACTGACAGTCATCGGCAGAGGCCGGCTGACATCGGCATAAATGATCGGTGGTTTTACATAGCGGGAGCCAAAGGATTGTACCCAGCCGTGACTAGTGAACATAAAGCCGTCTAGCCGTTCGCCGAAATACTCAACCATATCGTTACGTTCTGGTTCGCCATGCACCAATACATCAAGTCCCAATGCTTCCTGTTCCCGTACACATTGCTTGATTTGCTCTGCCATGAAAGTTCTATAGTCCTGCTCAGCCAGTGTGCCGCGTTTATAGTCCAGTCTGGCTTTACGAATTGCCGTGGTTTGCGGGAATGAGCCTATGGTAGTGGTCGGGAAAAGCGGTAGATTCAGCTTTTGTTGTTGTAATGTTTTACGAATCGGAAACGGATTGAGGCGGCGATCCAGATTAGCCGCCAAATTTTCCAGACGGGCGCGTACTTTGTTATTGCATATCCAGGCGGCAGCGCTGCGTGAGGCAATGGTTGCGGCTGCCGCGTCCCATTCCGGCTGCGCCGCATCAATACCTTCAACAAAGGCCAGACGCAACAATTCCAGCTCAGTTAATTTTTGCCGGGCAAATGCCAGCCAGGGTTTGACCAGCGGATTTAACCCGGTCTCCCTTGCCAAATCAATGGGCACATGCAGCAATGAACAAGAAGGAGCCAACCATAAATGGCCGAGAAAACTTTGCCGTACCTGTTCTACAGTTGCTAAAGCTGTCGTCAAATCCGTCCGCCAGATGTTACGACCATCAACCAACCCTAGTGACAGAACTTTACGGTTGCTGAAATTGGCCAGTACCGAGTCTAGCTGTTCGGGGGCGCGTGTCAGGTCTATATGCAGACCAGCAACCGGCAATCGGCAGGCCAATGCTGTATTATCAGCCAATCCGCCGAAATAACTGGTCAGCAAAATATTGATAGAGCTGTGCTGCAACGTAGCGTAAGTCATTTCAAAAGCTCGTTGCCAGGCATCGGGTAGATCCATTACCAATATTGGTTCATCGATTTGTAACCAATCCACATCCAGTTCGACCAGACCTTGCAGAATCTGCTGATACACCGGCAACAAGCGTTCCAGCAAATCCAGCTTATCGAAATGGCCGACTGTCTTTGCCAGCCATAACCAGCTTAGCGGACCAAGCAACACCGGCTTGGCTTGATGGCCGAGGGCCAGCAATGCTCTGGTTTCATCGAACAGCTTGGTGCAGGCTAAGCTAAATTTCTGATCTGCGCTGATTTCCGGCACCAGATAGTGGTAATTGGTATCGAACCATTTGGTCATCTCCAGAGCCCGGTAACTGCTGCCATCGGCACTTTGTCCGCGTGCCATACGGAAATAGGTATCCAGATCAACTTGTGATCCCTGCCAGTTGAAGCGGGGTGGTATCGCGCCCAGCATGGCAGTGGTATCCAGAACGTGATCATAGTAAGAAAAATCGCCAACCGGTAGATAATCCAGTCCGCAACTGCTCTGTAATTGCCAATGCCGAGCACGCAACTCAGCACCAACGGCAAGTAAGGCATCGGCATCGATTTCCCCATGCCAATAACGTTCCAGCGCAATTTTCAGTTCGCGATTTTTACCGATACGGGGAAAACCCAGGTTGTGAATTTTAGTCATGCGTAAATGCCTATTGTGTTGATGAAGAAAATGCCAGCATTGTAAGCAGGAATAATAATGAGGATAATTGATGGTTTCTCATGATTCGATGAAGGATATTCATAGATATGGAGCTGATACATTTGCGCATTCTTTTGGCGCTAAAACAGCACGGCACGCTGAGTGCTGCCGCCGAAAAGTTGCATCTAACTCAATCAGCACTGTCTCATCAGATCAAAAACCTGGAACAACGCCTGGGGGTGACGCTTTGGCACAAGCAGGGCCGGTTACTGGTATTGACGCAGGCGGGCCGCTATTTATCCGAGGTAGCCGAATCGGTGATTGAAACCGTAGACTCGGCTGGGCGGCATCTGACGCTGCTGGCTGAGGGTAAGACCGGTAAGCTGGCGATAGGTATAGATTGCCATGCCTGTTATGAATGGTTTCGCGGCATCCTGCAGCCATATTTGCGGGCTTGGCCGGATCTGGCGATAGAAGTCACTTCCCGTTATCGTTTCAATTCCTTTGAAGCAATCCAGAGTTACAAGCTGGATGCAGTACTGACCTCCGATCCGGTCAATAATGGCATGCTCAGATATCAAGCCTTGTTCGGCTTCGAGCTAGTGCTGATTGTTGCAGAGCAACATCGGCTGGCCGGACGCGGCTCGATTGTTCCGGCCGACTTAGGTGATGAAACCGTATTGACCTATCCAGTTGAACGTGATCGACTGGACATGTTCAGAAAAGTGCTGCAACCGGCCGGTATTGAACCTGCCGGCCATATTCCGGTTGAGGAAACCGACATTATGCTGCAACTGGTTGCTGCTGGACGTGGGGTTTGCCTGTTGCCGGAATGGCTGCTGGCGGACAAATATGCCAAGCTAGGCTTGACCAGTCTGCGTTTTAGCGGCTTGCCGCTGACGAAAACCATGTATCTGGCCTGCCGGCACGAAGATGCCGAATTGGAATACATGCAGTGGCTGATAAACCATGCCCGCACCGGGATAGCTACTACCCATGAATAGCTGTATATAGTGGTTATTGAAAAATATATCACAATATATAGTTGATTGTGCTTGACCTGCCCATTTGTCAGGCTTAGAATCTCCCCCTGAGATGGTTCCCCAAAAGGGGATTAAAAGGGAATTCGGTCGGTCAATATGGGCGCATTTAGCCCAGTTGCCGGTATACCGAAGCTGCCCCCGCAACTGTACTCGGTGAGTTTTTAGTCCTGCATGCCACTGGATAGTAATCCGGGAAGGCCGATTAAAGATTACGACCCGAAAGCCAGGAGACCTGCCTTCGTCAAACTTAGTCAACCAGGAGCGGGGTGCCTCCAAAGACGATGGTAAGCCTATCTGGGTCAGACGACTTTTCTGTCGTTTAATGATCAAATCGACTACTCATCATTTTGCCACTCCCGTTCCCCAGCCGTGGAGTACCGCATGCAATCAACCGCAGTCCGCTCGTCTACCCGAACCATCAATGCCGCAGAACAAGCCAAAGTCTCTGTAACTATTGCCTATCAAGGTATTGAGGTGATACGCCGCAATCAGGCTGTGGTAGTGTTTCAGCCGGAAAAAATCGGTATCGCCATTACCAAAGCATTTTTGGCTGTATCCGGCCCACAAGGCCAGACTTCCGCGCGTATTCGCGAGCAGGTCGCGCATCTGACTTCCAGTGTGGTAGATGTATTAAGCAGGCGATTTCCAGGGGGTGGTACAGTACATATCGAAGATATACAGGATCAGGTGGAATTGGCCCTGATGCGTTCCGGCGCTCACGATGTTGCTCGCGCCTATGTACTCTACCGGGAGCAACGTGCCGCGCAGCGCTTGATGGAAACGCCGCCACGGGTTGGTGTGGATATAGCGCCGTTAATGGTCAGTGATGATGGGCAGCGCTTACCGCTGGATAATACCTTTTGGCTGGAATTATGCCGCGAAGCTTGCGCCGGATTGACCGATGTGGACGCCGAGCAAGTTTGGACATTAACCCTGCAAAATCTTTATGACGGTATTCCGTTGTCGACTGTAGGTCAGGCTTTGGTGTTAGCGGCACGTACTTTGATCGAGCGCGAACCGGACTACGCAAAAGTTGCAGCGCGTTTGCTGCTGAATAATCTGCGTAAGGAAGTGCTGGGAGTTACATTGAAGCAGATACAGATGACCGAATGCTATGCCGACAGCTTTTGTGAGTTTATCAGCGCCGGTGTCGCCGCAGAATTACTCGATTCGCGCTTGCTGGAATTTGATCTGCCCCGCTTAGGTCAGGTGTTAAATGCTGAACGCGATCTGCAATTCGACTATCTGGGCCTGCAAACCCTTTATGATCGTTATTTCCTGCACATAGACGACCGCCGCATCGAACTACCGCAATGTTTCTTTATGCGGGTGGCCATGGGCTTGGCCCTCCACGAAATTGACCGCGAGGCACGTGCTATCGAGTTTTACCACTTGTTGTCCAGCTTTGACTTCATGTGTTCGACACCTACACTATTCAACAGTGGTACTCGCCATCCCCAACTATCTTCCTGCTATTTGACTACCGTTAGCGACGATCTGGAAGACATCTATCAAGGTATTAAGGAAAATGCCTTATTACAAAAATACGCCGGAGGGTTGGGCAACGACTGGACCCCGGTGCGGGCGTTGGGTAGCCGGATCAAGGGTACTAATGGTCATAGTCAAGGTGTGATCCCGTTCCTGAAAGTGGTCAACGATACCGCCGTTGCCGTTAATCAGGGCGGCAAGCGTAAGGGTGCGGTATGCGCCTATCTGGAAAACTGGCATTTGGATTTCGAGGAGTTTCTGGATTTGCGGAAAAATACCGGTGACGAACGTCGCCGCACCCATGATATGAATACTGCCGCCTGGATCTCCGATCTATTCATGCAACGCGTGCAAAATAATGGATTATGGACCTTGTTTTCGCCGGTTGATGTCCCTGATTTGCACGAGAAATTCGGCCCAGCTTTCGAAGCAGCCTATTGCGACTACGAAGCCAGAGCCGGGCGCGGCGAAATCAAACTGCACAAGCAGATTAGTGCCGTGCAATTATGGCGCAAGATGTTGACCATGCTGTTTGAGACCGGCCATCCCTGGCTCACCTTTAAGGATGCCTGTAATCTGCGTTCACCGCAGCAGCATGCCGGGGTCATCCACAGCTCAAATCTGTGCACGGAAATTACCCTGAATACTTCTACCGACGAAACAGCGGTGTGTAATCTGGGTTCGGTTAATCTGCCGGCCCATTTAATTGAGCGGGACGGCGTTTGGCAACTGGATGAGACCAAGCTGCAACACACCATCAGCACCGCAATGCGCATGCTCGACAATGTCATTGATATCAATTTTTACGCTACGCCCAAGGCCCGCAAGGCCAACTTGCGCCATCGTCCGCTTGGTCTGGGTATGATGGGATTCGCCGACTGCCTGCAACGCATGGGGTTGGCGTATGCCAGTGACGCAGCGGTGACATTTGCCGATTGCTCGGCTGAGCTGCTTTGTTATTTTGCCTACTGGGCTTCGTCGGAACTGGCCGAGCAACGTGGTCGTTACAGCAGTTTTGCCGGCAGTCTCTGGCAGCAGGGCATCCTGCCGCTGGATAGTCTGGACCGGCTGGCTGAGGCACGCAGCGGCAGGCTGGAAATGGATCGCAGTACCAGCCTGGATTGGGACAAGCTTAGACAGCGGATAATGCAAGTCGGTATGCGTAATTCCAATTGCGTAGCCATTGCGCCGACCGCTACCATAGCCAATATCGTCGGTGTGTCGGCCTCCATTGAGCCCATCTACCAAAATATCTATGTCAAATCCAATCTGTCCGGCGAATTTACCGTAGTCAACGCGGCGTTGGTAAGCGAGTTGAAGCGGCTGGATTTATGGGATGAAGTCATGATCGCAGACCTAAAATACTTCGATGGCTCCCTAGCCGCCATTGACCGGATTCCCGACTCTATCAAAGCCCGTTACGCTACCGCCTTCGAAATCGATGCCGAGTGGCTGATCGAAGCTGCCGCCCGTCGCCAGAAATGGATCGATCAATCACAATCGCTAAACCTTTATGTGGCTGAAGCCTCTGGGAAAAAGTTGGACAGCTTATATGTTCTGGCTTGGTTGCGTGGTTTGAAAACCACCTATTACTTACGCACTCTGGGGGCGACGGCAATGGAAAAAACCGCTGCCGAAAGTAGCGAAGCTGTCGGTCTGGCTTGTGCGATTACCAATCCGGACTGTGAGGTTTGTCAATGAAACCACTAAGCATTTTCGATGACTGGGATAATGTGAGTGCGCAGCCTGAGGATAGCGCAGCGAATGATGCAATCAGTATACTTGCATCCATGCCGATAGACGCTGAGCACAAACGGGTAGTCAACGGTCGAGCCGATATCAATCAGCTGGCACCGTTCAAATATCCCTGGGCCTGGTCGTTTTTCCTGAATGCCAACAGCAATCACTGGACACCGCTGGAAATCTCCATGGCCCAGGATGTGCACGATTATCAGCATAAACTGAATCCGGCAGAGCAGCATTTGTTCCAAAATGTACTAGCCTACCTGACCACCTCAGACATTTTGGCGATGCGTAATATCGGCTTGGCGGTGATGGAAAAAATGAGTGCTCCGGAACTGCAAATCTATCAGGCCCGTCAAGTTTATGAAGAAGCATTACACACCTGGACCTACCAGCACTGTATCGAAACCCTGGGTCTGGATCAACGGGAAATTTATAATCGTTATCGGGTCGTGCCGGAAATTCACGCCAAAATTGCGCTGGCTAACCGACGGCTTAACGGTGTACTGCAAGCAAACCGGCCCTTGAGTGACCGCGATGCATTGCACGATTTTGCCTTGGCCTATTTGTTTTTTGCCGCAGTATTTGAAGGCTGCTGGTTTTATAACGGCTTTAGTCCAATCTTTGCCTTACAACGTCGTGGTCTGATGAAAGGTACTGCTGAGCAGTTGCAATACATCATGCGTGACGAAGTGCTGCATTGTGCATTCGGCATCCGGGTGGTTAAGCAATTGCTGGAAGAAGAAAATTTGCAACTAGACCCCAGCGCAATCAAACTCATGTGGGAAGAAGCCGAGGCTGCTGAAGTAGCTTATGCCGGCTATATTCTGCGTGAGCCTATCCTGGGATACAACGCCACTTTGCATATCGAGCAGTTTCGCTATATCGCCAACCGTCGCGCCCGGCAACTGGGATGGCCGGAACCGTTTCCCGGTGCCGGCAATGTGTTGCCCTGGCTGGACGAACAGGCGAATCTGCGCAAGGAAAAAAACTTTTTCGAAACCAGGGTAACCGAGTATCAGGTGGGAGGAGCGCTGGTCTGGGAATAAGAAAATAATCTAGAGGGTCGAAGCACTTTATACTAAACTGAAGGTAATGTTTTATAGCAATATCAGTCTTTTGATAGCGCTAAATTCGCGCATGGGTAACTGCTGATTTAAACTTGCTTACTTCAGGCTTGGGGTTAGCCAAAAATTTATGGATTTATTTACACTTCAAATTATATTTCTGTACCCGGTAACGTAAGGTCTCCCGGGTAGTACCCAGCATTCTTGCGGCGGCGGTGACGTTTTCATCGGTACGATTCAGCACTTCCTGAATTAAATACTTTTCCATATCCTGCAGACTCAGACTGCCGTCCAGCGGCAGGAAAATCCCGTTTTCAACCTGCGGTAGTGATGGTTTGCTGGAAATATTAGGCAGTTGCAACCATTGATCAGGAAAGTTTTCATCCGTCGCCAGCAGTACGCAGCGCTCCAGCACATTACGTAATTCGCGAACATTGCCTGGCCAATCGTAGCGTTTTAGATTATCCCAGGTTTGTTGGGAAATATGGCTGACGTTTTTCGCCGATTTACGGTTGCTGTCGGCGATAAACAAAGGAACCAGTTCTTCCAAATCCTGCTTGCGCTCCCGTAATGGCGGCACCCGCAAACTCATGATATTCAAACGATGATATAAATCACTGCGGAACTGGCCTTGTTCAACTTTTTGGGCCAGATTCAGGTTGGTAGCGGCAATAATTTGCACATCAATGCTGATTTCTGTTTCCCCCCCCAGACGACGGATGCGAAAATCCTCCACTGCTTTCAGTAACTTGGTCTGTAAATCCAGATCCATTTCGCCGATTTCATCCAGAAATAAGGTGCCGGTATGGGCTTGCTCAAACAGACCACGATGTCGCTTCTTAGCGCCGGTAAATGCCCCTGCTTCATAACCAAACAATTCCGATTCCAACAATTCTCTGGGTAATGCCGCACAATTGATTTCCACCAGTGGTGCCTGAGCACGGCTCCCGGTAGAATGGAGGATGCGGGCAATCAAGCCTTTACCTGAACCGGTTTCTCCACTGATAATCAGGCTGGAAAAAGGTACCTTGGCCATTTGCGCAATCATACTGCGCAAAGCCGTGGCTGGTGGGCTGCTGCCTATCAAGGCATCAAGAGTATGTCGGCTGTTTTGTGCGGCCGTTTGTTGCTGAACGCGACGCTGGGCTCTGGCACTGCGTGCCGCCCCTTCCACCAGCAGATTCAGGCGTTCCAGCTCACAGGGTTTTTCGATGAAATCATAAGCACCCAGGCGTACCGCTCGCACCGAGTCGGCGACACTACCGTAACCGGTCAGGAACACCCATTCACTGCTGCTGATTTTGTTTTTCAGATTCTCCAGCAAATCTAGAGTGTTGCCGTCTGGCAAATTCATATCAGACAGCACTACCAGCGGGTCAATTTCCTGTTTTGATAGATGCGATTCCGCCTGCCTGATAGTCTGGGCGATGGTTACTTCCCAGCCGCGTTTGCTAAAAAATCGAGCCAGTTCAGTGCCCAACAGCAGTTCGTCTTCAATTATTAATAATGTGTCAGCCATATATTTAATCAGTGATCCCAGGATGCAAGATCTTCAATAGGTTCAAGATGGGTATCAATATCGATATTGTTAAAGATAAACTTGATTTGCCCTTCTATGTTTTCCACAAAATCATGGCCTTGTTTTACAGTCCAATCGCCCGGTACCAAAATATGTACCGACATAAACCGCCGGGTACCAGCATAGCGAGTGCGCAGGGCGTGATAAGTGATATGTTCGCTGGCGGCAAATTTGTCTAATATTTCCACAATAGCCGTCAATTCTTCTTGTGATAAGGCGGCATCCATCAATCCGGAAATAGTGCGGCGGATTAAATGCAGTCCCGCCCCAAAAATATTAAGTGCGACCAGAAAAGCAATAATCGGATCAAGAATTTCCCAGCTGTTCAGGCCTAATTGCTGGGCAATTTTTAAAGTCGCCGTAAAATGATTGCCTGCCGAAATGATGGCAATGCCTAGCAGTACCCCGACTGTGGTCCAGACATCGGTCATTAAATGCTTGCCGTCAGCTTCCAGCGTGATCGAGCGATGGCGTTTGCCGGTACTGATTAAAATACGCGCAACAAACAAATTAATCAGTGAGGCAAATACCGAGATAGCAATCCCGATATCCAGTTTCTGCAAAGGCTGTAGTGCAAACAGGCGCTCCCAGGCTGTCCAGATAATGCTGAAAGCAGCCAGCAATATCATGATGCCTTCTGCGCCACTGGAAAAATATTCAATTTTCTCATGACCGTAAGTATGGCGGTCATCAGGTGGGCGGGCGGCAATGCTAAGCACAATTAACATGATAATAGCCGCTATCAGATTAATAACCGATTCCAGGGCATCGGACAACAAGCCAACCGAATTCGTCAACCAGTAAGCGTAACTTTTTAAGGCGATTGTGAATATTGCTGCCAGTAGTGATAACCAGCCGTAAAATGTCAGCGATGTTGGTTTGGTATTCATTAAACAAAAATCGGTTGCATGGCAGAGTGATAGTCTATCCAACCCTGGCCGGTCTGTCTGCATAAACCTATTGGGTCGGTAGTATAGCGGCGTTAGGCATTGAGCATAGGCAAGCTGAAAGTCACCTGAGCATGGCCTTGAACTGTATTTTGCAGATGTAGATGACCATGATGGTCTTTGACAAAGCGTTGCACCATCGCCAAGCCCAGACCAGTGCCACCATCCTTCAGGCTTACAAAAGGCCGGATGCCGTGTTTCAGTACTTCGGCATTAAAACCCGGGCCGGTGTCGGTAATGGTCATTATCAATTTGTTATGCTCGCTACTGGCTGTTACATTTACTGCACCGCTATTCTGGGCAATGGCTTGAATAGAGTTCAGTAATAAATTCAGTAACATTTGCCGAAATTCACTTTCCGGTAAAAAAACCTGCAGATGAGGCGTTACATCACAACTGAATTTAATATTTTCTTGGGCCTGAAATTTAAGCAGCATCAGTAATTCGTCCAGCAATTGGCGGACATCAATTTTTTGCGATGACTCTGCGCTGCTGCGAGCAGAGGCCAGTAAATCGTTTAAATTCCGGGTTAGCCGCTTGACTTCCCGGTATACCATTTGCATTCTCTCGCTGAGTTCAACATCCACACATTCCTGCAGCATGTTTTCCAGTGCCAATTGAATGCTGGCTAAAGGGTTACGCAATTCATGAGCAGTACTGGCCGCCAATTCCGCCAAGGCGGCCAGTCGTTCCGCTTTTGCCAGTTGCTGGCTTTGCTCAAGTAAAGCGTGGCTGGTTTCCCGCACTTTATACTCAAGAGCCTTGGTGTGATCCAGATGTTCCTGCTCCAGTTCCAGCAGGCGCGATACCAAATGGTTATAGCGGTCGAACAGCGAGTGTAATAAAGGGTCAGAGGTATCACGTTCTATCGGCTTCATTTCTCCTTCCGCCAAGCCGGAAAGTAATTCCTTTAAAGAATCCATAGGCTCCAGGACATTGGTTTTGAAGAAGTAATGGCCAATCCAGAATAACAGCAAGGGTAAAATCATCGCTAACTGTAACTCAAGTTTGCTGTCGTTTTTAACATTGACCAGCAGGTTTTCTTCTTCCGATGCCTGTTTATCCAGTACCTGCTCTATCAATTCCAGCGCATGCATCATGCTGGGCTGATCCTCGGGCTGAGCTTTGGTAAACACATTGCGGACATTGTTTAAATCAAACGGTGTCGAAAAAGCGTTGTTATGCGATTTTAGAATTTCAATCAACTGGTTTTGAATATTGGCAATATCGGTTTGTTGGGATTTATCGCTATCTTTTCGTGATGAGAGAGTCAGTTGCAATTGCAATAACTCGAAAATAGTTTTTTCCAGATGACGGCCACGATCTATATCGCGTTCAATGGTATGAATGCGTTGCCCGTTAACCCAGGTTAACCGGCCTATTGCCAGTAGCTCGCCGATGACCAGCAAGCCCAGCACAAAGCTGACAAAGATGACGGGACGAAACAGCAGTTGGCGCATGGTTGGCTTCATAATCCTTAAGTAACAGCGGTATGTAAAGCGTTGCACCTGGTTAGGCGACCATAATGGCTATGTTGGGCTGCTTTAATTTAAATATTCGTATCTATTCAGCGTAGGGCGGGTTAGATGCGCAAGCCATTGATTTTAAATTATTCAAAAACCTTGCTGCGCATCGTACCCGCCGTGAGTGTAATAAAGCTATTGAGTTTCAACAATTCTTAGGTGCGTACGATTATTCGCTGAATAATTACAAATATTCAAAGCATTTACCATGCCAGCATTAATAACTCATCCCCCTGTTCATGGCTTAGGTTTTTAGTCGACCTGAGTGCTCTGGCAAAGCCAATGTTTAAGGCTATCAACCGGTAAACCTGACTGAGTATATCCATATCGGCGGGGCAAATAAACCAATTTAACCGGTTTGTTTAAACCAAATGCTTTTAAAATCGTTGAGTGAGCCAAATATTGGTTGGGAGCAAGCTGGAAAAGATGGCTTCAGTGTCACATTTCTGTGTTGCCATTGCCTATCTCTAACCATAATGCCTGAAGTAACAAAGCCAAGGGCATTTCAAAGCAATATTGCCTGCTGGCAGCTCATTGCCGATTGCCGGCCTAGTGGTGAATCCCCCCTTATAAGCGCTACAATATGACAATCAAAGTTAATCGCCCGGTCAGGCGGGCACGTTCATTGCTAAGGTAACTCTAGGGCGTAATTTTGCAGTTGCCTAGCACTGCTGATTTGCTCGGTTACTCAGCCGGCGGACTCAGTTTTATTATTAACACCAAAAATTAGGAATCAAATTATGATACGTAAATCATTCAAGCGTTTGCTTGTTATGCAAATCATTATGCTGCAAGTCGGCTGGTATGCCGGGGGTGTTTACGCAGAAGCGCCAACTGAAAATCTTATGGTCGAAGCAACCGGTGCCTGGTTGCAAGCAGTTGGTGAAGGCAGTATGGAGTCGATTTCACCTTCGCTATCCAAAAAAGCCAGAGTCTGGGTAGAAGGTCAAACCCGTTTCAATGACAACTTCAATCATTGGTATCAAGGCATGGTAAGGACAGCGGTAGGTTATTCGCTTAGCGATCGCGCCACCATCTGGGCCGGATATACTTGGCTGCCTACCCAAAACCTCAAATTCGGCACTCAACATAATGGCCCATATGTGGCGCAGCAGGATGTCTGGCCGGCGTTCCGTTATGTTTTGCCAACTGATTACGGTAACTTTATGTTCCGAACCATGTGGGAAACCAACTTTGGTTTGGGGCAGCAGGTCAGAGAAAGACCGCGCCAAATGATTAAATACACGCTGCCTATCGGTTTTGATAATAAATTGAGCTTTATTACTTGGGACGAAGTGTTTGTCCGGGTTAACAATACCGATTGGGGTGGTCGTTCAGGTTTTGACCAAAACCGGGGTTTTGCCGGATTTGGCTGGACATTTAACAGCAATGTCAGAACCGAGCTGGGTTATATGAATCAATACCTTGATGATGCCAATCACCGCAATAACTATATGTATCATTTGGCGATGGCATCAGTATTTGTTAACTTTTAACTAAATTCATACTTATCCAGGGCAAACGCCGACATTCAACAGAAAGTCGGCGTTTGAATGGGTTTAGAAATCGACCTGGACCCTGGCCTCAACAGTATCCAGATTGGCGCTGTTGTAGGCTTTGGAGCGGGCGGTTGCTGCGGCGTCAGTGCTGCCGTCGGCTTTAACCACATTGATGTCGGCAGTATCAACATTCAAATAATGGATCAGATTGGCCATCAGTTTGACGTGAGACATTGGATACCAGTTAATGCCGAATTTACCGGTACTGGCCCGGCCACCGTGAATGACACCACTGTTCAGATTCAGGTAATCATAGCCAGCCGCCAGTTCCCAGGCTCCCCAGCCGCCGCCATGAGTCGAGAAATTGCTATTGGGCTTAATTCTGTCCCAGGCGCCGGTTTTGGCTTTATAGGTTCTGGATTCGCCGGTCAGGAAATAACTCACAAAACCATAATAACCGTTTAGCGATTCGTTGGTGTAGCCTATCCCGGAAACGTCGGTCTGAATGTACTCAGCCTGGGCGGATAAAGATTTGTAAACCACCGCACCCTCGCCGCCAAACCGGGTAATTTTGTTGACCCTATGTGCAGCATTCTTGCCGGCAATATTGGTTAAACTACCTGTGTTCAGAACTGAGGTACGATCAACGTTGCCGTCGATTGTCGCATTAAAAGTCATACCGCCGCTGGCTAGATTGCCGCTGGCATCATAATTGTTGTTGACCTGGCGTTGTGAGCCGGAAGCGCCCAAATGGACGAATTTGTTTTTGTCTTCAAACCAGGGCAAAGTAGTGACACGGCCAGTCAGTTCCCAGCCGGTATCACCGGAACCGTTGCTGCGGTTTTGATTGCCGTTGATATTGCTGTAGGCACTTGATGCTGCAGCACTGTTATAGCCGCCATTCAAAGAAGAATTATAGGCCCAGCCGCCGCCAACGGGTTCAGTCAAAAATGCGCCGGCTGCAGTCCAGCGTGGCTGGGCATAGTTCAACCCCAGGCCGGTTTTGTAAGCGTTAGGGTTGTCAGAGAAAGAGTTGACCGCCATATTACGTTCGATAAAAGTAGTCCAGCGGTTACTGGTGGCTTCTTCCAAGCTGAACGGTTCTTTAAAAGACCCCACTTTAAGTCCAAACGGATCATAACCTTTCCAATTGATATAGGCATCGGTAATGCCGGCAGCGACAGTACCGTTACCACGGCTGAAATCGTACTCGAATTTATATTCGTAATCTTTATAAAAACTGCCTTCCAGACCTAACCGGGCCCGACGAATATTGGCGCCATCAGAAGGTTGGTCAGTTTTGGCTACTTTACTGCTGCCCACGCCATCCAGGCCCGAGACATTGCTTTGGGAGTCGACCTGCATTCGGCCGGTAATAGCCATATCGAAATTGCCATCTTTGCTTTCAAACTTAATGCCTTTTTCGTCAATATGCAGCTTGCCTTCAGTTGGATCTTTCAAGTGTTCGTCTATGGCTTTTAATTCATTGGTTTTTAAGGCTAAGTCTTCTTTGATTTTGTCTATTTCAGCTTTTTGTTGAGCTGTTTCCACCTGTTGATTGGGGCTGTCTTCGACCCGCTGAAAGGTTCCCAGTTTGGTTCGGCCTGGGCCGGGTTCGGCAAATATTTGCTGGGTTTTGCTATCGACATATAAGTCCAGCGCCAAGGCATCGCTGATTGCGCCAGCGCCTAAAGCAGTAACTATTGCCAAACTGAGTTTAGTCAGCTTCATGCGTAAATCTCCGAATATATTTTATTATCAATTAGTTAGTTTGATTTTTGTAAGAACAAAAGGCTTTGTTTCAGGCTGTTGAGACCAATTAAGCATTTAGCTGATACGTAAAACTGTAGAAAATTCTAAAGACTCAATGTGACAGAAATATGACAATATGACTGTTATATGACAAATGGCTCTGATTAAATAGTCTGGCTTAAAGCCGTTCCAATCTGAGAGCTCGCCATCCAAAGATAATGATTAAGCTGAAATAACGGCTGAACTGATGGCCTAAAAAGTTGTTGGCGCTATTTATATCACGGTTTTGTTTAAATATTATGACGCTATCATTACGTCTTGCCGCTCGGTTAAACTTAATAAAACTCGTCACTATTGTTTACTGATACGAATTTAATAATTTAATTTTTAAGTGCTATTGGTTTACCGTTTTCGTTCGCTCTGGTATATTCACACTATCGTTTACACTGTGTTTTTCCTAAAATTAAAATAAAACTAGAGGAAGGGTTATGGCTGAGTTATTTTTTATACTGACCGTTGTTTTTGTAGCTTATGTCGTATTTGTGGTTCTAGGTGATAAAAAAAGCCCGGCAGCCAGCCATAAAGCCAGAGTGAGCAAACCTGAGCCGGCTGCGGCCTCAGTTAGTGCGACTGTGGCGGAATCAAAGCCTCAGCCGGTAAAAGCCGTGGCAGCCAAACCAGCGCGTCCAAAACCCGTTCCGGCCAATACCAAATCCGCCGAAACTGTGCTTGTTAGCGAAGCAGTCGCTCAGGATAGTCTGAAAAACCCCAAAACCGGCGAAATCAGCAAAATTCCCGGTAATTACGCTTTCGCCAAACGGTGGATAAAAGATGCACTGCTTGAAGAAGGGTTGCTGGAAAAAGTTTACAAAAACAATGAATTGACTGATGATGTCAAACTCAAAATTCAAGAAGCCTTGCAAAAATTAAAGGCAATCGACAAATATCAATAAGTAACTACCTGCAGTTTTGTAGAAACAGTTGGTGTGTCCAACTGTTTCTACAAAACGAATTATTCGTATCAGCCGCTAACACATCTGTCTCTGTTCAAGCTTACCTCCCTTCCTTGCCAACGTCGGCCGAGCTTTTCTGCCTATAGCGTTATATAATGACTATCCGCTTGACCAGCTAATTACGTGGAGTAATTAAATGAATATCCATGAATATCAGGCCAAACAGTTACTCGCCGAGTTTTCTGTACCCGTGCCTTATGGGCTAGTGGCAACCGATGCCGAACAAGCTCGTCATCATGCCCAAACTTTGGCTGGACAGGCCTGGGCCGTAAAGGCCCAAATTCATGCCGGTGCCAGAGGTAAATCCGGCGGTGTCAAAATTGCCAAATCCTTGTCGGAAGTCAGCGAATATGCCGCCGGTATGTTGGGAAAATACTTGCGTACCCAGCAAACAGATGCAGCTGGTTTGCCGGTAAATCAGGTTTTGATCGAAGAAGTATCGGCAATCAAACGCGAATTTTACCTGAGTCTGCTGGTAGATCGGGACAGCGAACGCCTGATTTTTATCGCTTCTGCAGCCGGGGGAATGGATATAGAGACAGTCGCGGCAGAAACCCCCGAACTGATCGTGCGTACCACAGTGCATCCCGCAGCCGGTTTGCAAGCCTATCATGGCCGGCAAATCGCCGCAGCCTTGGCGTTGGGCAAAGAGCAGCAGGCCCAGTTGCAAAACATCATGGTCGGCATATACCAGTTATTTGTCAGCAAACATGCCAGTCAAATTGAAATAAATCCCTTAATTGAGACGGAACAAGGCCACTTAGTAGCATTGGATGCCAAAATCAATTTTGATGATAATGCAGTGGCTGCGCATCCTGATATTGTTGCACTGCGCGATATCAGTCAGGAAGACATCAAAGAGGCAGAAGCAAAACAGTTTGATCTCAACTATGTCACCTTGGGCGGCAATATCGGCTGCATGGTCAATGGGGCTGGACTGGCGATGGCTACTATGGATATGGTTAAACTCAAAGGCGGATCACCGGCCAATTTTCTGGATGTCGGTGGCGGTACCAATAAAGACAAAGTCAAAGAAGCCTTCAAACTGATTCTGGCTGATGGTGTGGTTAAAGCCGTATTGGTCAATATTTTTGGCGGCATTGTGCATTGCGATGTTATTGCTGCCGGTATTCTGGCGGCAGTGGCAGATATGCACTTAACCGTTCCGGTGGTGGTGAGGCTGGAGGGTACCAACGCCGAGCAGGGGAGGGCCATGCTCAGCAATTCCGGCTTGGGTTTGTATGCTGCTGATGATTTAAACAGTGCAGCGGAACAGGCTGTCGCATTGGCGGAGGCCGCATGAGTATACTGATAGACGCCGATACCCGAGTGATATGTCAGGGTTTTACCGGTAAACAGGGCAGTTTTCATTCCCAGCAAGCCTTAATTTACGGCACTCGTCTGGTCGGCGGGGTTACCCCTGGTCGGGGAGGTACAACTCATCTGGATTTGCCGGTGTTTGATACCGTCAGACAAGTCGTAGCTGCAACTCAGGCCACTGCCAGCATGATTTATGTACCGCCGTTTTTGGCCGCAGATGCTATCTTAGAAGCCGTCGATGCCGGCATTGAATTGATTGTGTGCATCACCGAGGGTATCCCGGTGTTGGATATGCTTAAAGTCAAAGCCGCTATACAGGGTAGTCAATCATTACTGGTGGGGCCAAACTGTCCCGGCGTCATCACTCCCGGTCAATGTAAAATCGGCATTATGCCCGGACACATCCACACGCCCGGCAAAATCGGCATAGTGTCCCGCTCCGGGACTCTTACCTATGAGGCAGTGCATCAGACCACTCGTCAGGGTTTAGGTCAAAGTACCTGTGTCGGTATAGGCGGTGATCCGATACGCGGCATGAATTTTATCGACGTTTTAAGCCGTTTGCAGCAGGATGAACAGACCCAGGGTATCGTCATGGTGGGTGAAATCGGCGGTGGCGACGAGGAGCGCGCCGCTGAGTTTATCAAAGCCCACGTCAGCAAACCCGTGGTGGGATATATCGCCGGATTGACGGCACCGCCCGGCAAACGTATGGGTCATGCGGGTGCCATCGTCACCGGTGGTGTCGGAACCGCAGCCGGCAAAGTCGCGGCTATGCGCGCCGCTGGAGTCGTCATGGTCAGTTCACCTTCCGATATCGGTTTAGCCATGCGGGATTGCTTTACAAATTGATATGCAGATCGATATAGCCTTAGCTCAGCTTAATTTCAGCGTTGCTGATGTGTCTGGCAACACTGCCAAAATTATCGATGCAGCCCATCGGGCCAGACAGCAACAGGCTGACCTGATTGTCTTCCCGGAATTGTGTGTCAGTGGCTATCCACCGGAAGACTTACTGTTTCGTGCCGATTTTTTGCAGCAGATTGCTCAGGCTGTCCTGGAAATAGCCAGGCAAACTCAGGGTATCACCGTGGTGATCGGTTATCCAAAACGCCAGGATCATGGCCTGTACAACACGGCTGCGGTATTGGCGGATGGCGAAATTCAGCTTGAATATTATAAAAATGCTTTGCCTAACTATGGCGTGTTCGATGAACAGCGCTATTTCATTGCCGGCAGCGAACCAGCCCTGTTTACCTTAAACAATACCCGATTGGCCTTGACAATTTGTGAAGACATCTGGCGGGCCGGCATCATCGAGACCAACCGACAGGCTGGTGCTGAAATCATTTTGTCCCTGAATGCCTCGCCGTTTCATGCCGGTAAAGTCTATCAGCGCGAAGAAATTATTGGTCGGCAAATCAAAGAATCACAAATTCCTCTGGTTTATGTTAACCAGATCGGCGGGCAGGACGAATTAATTTTCGATGGAGCCTCATTTGTAGCAGATCGGGATGGTCGCATCGTGTTTCGCGCTGTGGAATTCGGCGAACAATTGAGCATCATCCGCTTTGTCGACAAGCAACCCCAGACAGCCGCCGTGGCCGAACATTACCAGCCGGTTATCAGCGAATATCGGGCTTTGGTACTCGGTATCCGCGACTATGTACGTAAAAACGGTTTCAAAGGGGCCATCCTGGGTTTATCCGGTGGCATAGATTCGGCACTGGTGCTGGCGTTGGCAGTCGATGCACTTGGCCCTGAGCAGGTTGAAGCCGTTTTGATGCCCTCGCGTTACACCCTGGATATGAGCAATGAAGATGCCCGATTGGAAGCCGAAGCTCTGGGGGTGCAGCATCACATCATACCTATCGAACCGGCGGTTCATGCCTTTAATGACATGTTGGCTCCGCTATTTACCGGCAGTAAACGTGATACCACCGAAGAAAATATCCAGGCTCGTTGTCGCGGCGTGCTATTGATGGCCCTGTCCAACAAACAGGGCAAGCTGCTGCTGACTACCGGCAACAAAAGCGAGATGAGTGTTGGTTACGCCACTTTATATGGTGATATGGCCGGCGGCTTTGCTCCGCTAAAAGATGTTTACAAATTATTGGTTTATCAACTGGCAGCCTATCGTAACAGCTTGTCAGAGGTGATACCGCCGCGTGTATTGACCAGGCCACCATCAGCCGAACTTGCCCCAGATCAAAAAGATGAAGACTCGCTGCCGCCTTATGCGGTACTGGATCCTATTCTGGAGCTCTATGTTGAACACGATTACGCTGCTGCCGACATAGTAGCATTAGGCTATCGTCTGGTTGATGTAAATCGCGCAATAGCTCTGGTGGATAGAAACGAATACAAACGCCGCCAATCGCCACCGGGTATCCGTATCACGCCCAGAGCATTTGGGCGTGATCGTCGTTACCCAATCTCTTCGGCCTATCGTGGTGTGATACCAGTCTAAATAATAAATTCCGCCCCGGCCCCGACGATTAAACTGCAAAGCAAAATTTATTGGAGTATTCAATGCCTATCATACCAACCCTAGTGCTGATCGGTGGCTTGTTGGGCTTGATCAGCAGCGCCCATGCTGCCGAAACCACCCTGACTGTGCCTCTGGATTATCAGCTGATCCGCAATGTCTTGATCAAACAGCTCTATAACCGTCCTGACACTACGGCTCGGCTATGGAAAGACGGTAAAGAATGCAGTTTTTTGGATTTGGCCGATCCGCAAATCAGCGCTGAAAATTCGCAGATAAAAATTGATAATAAAGTTCACGCTCGTATCGGTTTGTTACTGGCAGGTAAATGCAT
Source organism: Methylomonas paludis (assembly GCF_018734325.1). Classification (NCBI taxonomy): domain Bacteria; kingdom Pseudomonadati; phylum Pseudomonadota; class Gammaproteobacteria; order Methylococcales; family Methylococcaceae; genus Methylomonas; species Methylomonas paludis. The sequence goes on from NZ_CP073754.1 coordinate 451,052, forward strand.
GCCAGCCATCGAATGGCGTGGTGTTTTACAAACATTTCAGCAACCCAAACTGGATGTCACCGGTGCGGTACTCAGTTTTCCGGTCAGCCGCATTACAGCTTATGATCCAGGCGGTCAGCCGCTGAATATCGGTCAGTTACAGGATGTAATCAATAAAGCCGTACAGGCGCAACTTTCGGATTTAAAAATCGATCTGAATCAGGCCCGTAATGATATTGCCAAAACTTTGCTACCATATATTAGTGCCGATGACAGTGAAACTTTGCATGATACCCTGAACAGCCTGCGTTTCAAACATGTCCAAGTTGGCGATAACGCTCTGCAAATCAAACTGGGTTTTGTCGGTTTCAAAAAGAAAAAGCAGCCGCTTCAGGCTGCCGCGTTTAGTGCCGATGAAATGCAGCAATGGCAACAACTCTGGCAAAGCTGGCAACATAGTCTGGAAAATGGTCTGAATCAGCCGGTGCTGGCGGAACAATCGGCACAGGATAAAGCCAGTTTGCGGGAAGTCTTACAAGAAGCCGGAGATGCCTTTCAGGAAGGCCTGAGCAATCCGGATAACAGCGGCCCCGACCCAGTGCGCGAGTTCTTCAAAGACTCCTGGGATAAACTGGCTCCGCTGTTGCGTAATGCCTCCAAACAACTACCCGGAACCGAAGGTTTGCAATTTATCACCCTGGTGACGGCTACTGATGTACTTTATCAGTTCGATACCATAGCCGCGCCATTGGGCTTGGAAGTATCCTCGACCGGTTTGCGTAACCTGGTCCGTGCTTATTTGTCCCATCAGCTCGGTTTGCCCAAAACCTGATTTTGAACTGGCGGCACTAAATTTGGCAATCAAGCGCTTATTTTCAGAGGTCAATGGATAGCCAAACTTGGTGCAGGCTTGCTGTTATTCCCGGCTCACGCCACGATTACGGTTGGTGATCCATTCACTCCATGAACCGGCATACAATCTCGAACCAGTCAGTCCGGCTAGCTCCATCGCCAATAAATTATGACAGCCGGTCACACCGGAACCGCACATATGTACCACCTGCTCGGGTGCAATGGTACCAATCAAGCTGAGAAACTGTTCACGTAATTGCTTAGGGGCTAAAAACCGGCCCTGTTGATTAAGATTTAACTGCAAAGGCCGGTTCAAAGCTTTAGGTACATGCCCTGCAACCGGATCAATCGGCTCCTGCCGACCGGCAAACCGTTCCGGGGTTCTGGCATCAACCAGCACTATCTTGTCGGCCGCCAAGCCGTCTTCCACTTGGTTGGCGCTTAACCATTGGCGATTATCCAGATAACTGCGGAATTGAGTTTTAACCGGTTTTGGCAAAGTCGTAGTCAAGGCCAGACCATGTTGTTGCCATTGACGTATTCCGCCATCCAGCACGGCAACCTGCTGGTGCCCCAAGCTGCGCAACAACCACCACAAACGGCCGGCAAAAGCCCCGCCGGCATCATCGTAAACTACCACCTGACTCCGGTTGCCAACCCCCCACGCCCCAAGTTTTTGTGACAGCAGCGTAAAATCAGGCAAAGGATGACGACCGGTATAGCTTTTTACCGGGGCCGACAAATCCAGATTCAGATCGGCATAGCGAGCACCGGGAATATGTCCCTGTCGGTAAGCCTTCCGGCCTGCCGTGTTGTCAGCCAGGGAAAACCGGCAGTCGATCACCACCCAGTCTTTCTGATCAAGATGCTCAGCCAAAGCCTGAGCCGAAATAATGGTTGAATAAGCCATTTCAAATCTCCAGAATAATTTTGCCAAAATGTAAATTGTTTTGCATCAACTGATGGGCCAGTTCGGCATCAGCCAATGGAAATACCGCAGCAATACAGGGTCGGATTTGGCCGGCACTTAACAAGGGCCAGACCTTGTCCAATAATTGCCGGGCGATTTTGCTCTTAAATTCCGTATCCCTATTGCGCAAAGTAGAGCCGCTGACTGTCAAACGCTTGGTCATTAGCTGCCACAGATTGATTTCTGCTTTTGCGCCATGCTGTATGGCAATTTGTACCAGTCGGCCTTCAATAGCCAGGCATTGCAGATTGCCGGGCAAATAATCGCCACCTATCATATCCAGAATCACATCCACGCCTTTGCCATTGCTCAGCTCGCGAATGGCAGAGACAAAATCCTGCTGAGAGTAGTCAATGGCCGCCGTTGCCCCCAAGGCCAGACACTTCCGGCATTTTTCTGCGCTGCCTGCAGTCACATATACCGGATTGCCAAAAGCCTTGGCCAGCAGTATCGCAGTGGTACCTATACCGCTGCCGCCGCCATGCACCAGCAGGCTTTCATCAGGCTGCAAAGCACCGCGCATGAACACATTACTCCAAACTGTAAAAAAAGTTTCAGGAATGGCTGCCGCCTCAATAAAACTGAAATGATCCGGAATCGGCAGACAGCTCAGCGCATCAGCCACACAGTATTCGGCATAGCCTCCGCCGCTGACCAGCGCGCAGACTTTATCGCCCGGCTGAAAGCCGCTGATACCAAGCCCAACTTCCTTAACCCAGCCGGCAATTTCCAGTCCCAGAATGGTGGAAGCGCCGGGTGGTGGCGGGTACACACCCTGACGTTGCAGTAGATCCGGTCGATTCACTCCGGCTGCAGCCACCTTGATCAATAATTGACCAGCCTTGACCTCAGGCCTGGCCTGTTCAGTCAATTGCAGGTGTTGTTCAGCACTGGAAGCCATGATTTCAATAGCACGCATGAATAGGTTTTTTACTATGATGACGATAAACATTATTATAGGTAGCTTTTCAGGCGAATTGGGATAAACAGCAAATGATAAAAGCAGGCATAGTGGGCGGCACCGGATATACCGGTGTGGAATTGTTGCGGATCTTACTGGTACATCCGCAAGTACAGGTCAGTGTGGTCACCTCCAGATCTGATGCCGGCCAGCGTGTCGATCATATTTATCCCAGCTTACGCGGTTATACAGAGGTGGTTTTCACCAGTCCGGATGTCCAACAACTGAGTACCTGCGATGTAGTATTTTTTGCCACCCCTAATGGTACCGCCATGACCATGGCTGCAGACTTGTTGAAAAATGGTGTCAAAGTCATCGATTTATCCGCAGATTTTCGGATAAAAGACGTGCAGGAATGGCAAAAATGGTACGGTATGGAACATGCCAGTCCGGAACTGATTGCCTCTGCCGTATACGGCTTGCCGGAAATCAACCGAGAGCAGATCAAACAAGCCAGCCTGATCGCTTGTCCCGGCTGTTATCCCACCGCAGTACAACTGGGGTTTTTACCATTATTGGAAAATGCCGCAGTAGACAGTAGCCAACTGATAGCTGACGTCAAATCCGGTGTCAGCGGAGCAGGGCGCAAAGCTGAACTGGCCAGTCTGATGAGCGAAGCCGGCGAAAGCTTTAAAGCTTACGCAGTCGCCGGCCATCGGCATTTGCCGGAAATTCGCCAGGGCTTGGCCAATATCGTCGGCCAGCCGGTAGGATTGACTTTCGTACCGCATTTAACCCCCATGATTCGGGGTATCCATGCTACCCTGTATGCGCGCCTCAGCAAGTCCATCGATTTGCAGAGCCTTTATCAACAGCGCTATCAGCACGAGGCTTTTGTCGATGTGCTACCGGCGGGCAGTCACGCCGACACCCGAAATGTGCGCGGCAGCAATCGCTGCCAGATTGCTGTTCACCAGCCCCAGGGCGGTGATACGGTCGTGATATTGTCAGTGATAGACAATCTGGTCAAAGGCGCTTCCGGGCAGGCGGTACAAGCCATGAACCTGCTGTTCGATTTGCCGGAAACCGTGGGTTTGCAGCAAGTGGCGCTCTATCCTTAATCCCTTAAATGGATTTCTTCGCATCATACACAGCATAATTTTAGAGCTTTAATGGGCACACTGGAAAACTTCGAACAACTGCCGCTGAAAGATTTCAGCGAAAAAGCCTATTTGGATTACTCCATGTACGTGATTCTGGATCGGGCCTTGCCGCATATCGGCGATGGCTTGAAACCGGTACAGCGTCGTATCGTTTACGCCATGTCGGAACTGGGCTTAACCGCACTGGCCAAATATAAAAAATCTGCCCGTACCGTCGGTGATGTACTGGGTAAATACCATCCGCACGGCGATTCAGCCTGCTATGAAGCCATGGTGCTGATGGCCCAGGACTTTTCCTATCGCTATCCCCTGATTGACGGCCAGGGTAACTGGGGTTCACCGGATGATCCCAAATCGTTTGCCGCCATGCGGTATACCGAATCACGGCTGACCGCCTATGCCCAAACCTTGCTCAGTGAGCTGGAGCAGGGTACGGTGGATTGGACGGATAATTTTGACGGTACCTTGCAGGAACCCTCCATCTTGCCCGCGCGCCTGCCTAATGTACTGTTAAACGGTACCATGGGTATTGCCGTGGGCATGGCCACCGATATTCCGCCACACAATCTGCGTGAAGTAGCCAATGCCTGCCTGCAATTACTGGATCAGCCGGACAGTACTTTGGAAAGCTTGCTGGCGCATGTCAAAGGCCCAGACTATCCCACCGATGCTGAAATCATAACTTCAGGCACTGATCTGCAAAAACTTTATCAGTCTGGAAACGGTTCGGTAAAAATGCGCGCCAAATACGAGCTGGAAGATGGCAATATCGTCATCACCGCCTTGCCGCATCAGGTTTCCGGAGCCAAACTGCTGGAACAGATCGCCGCGCAGATGCTGGCCAAAAAACTGCCGATGCTGGAAGACTTGCGCGACGAATCCGATCATGAAAATCCGACCCGCTTGCTGATTATCCCCAAATCAAAACGTCTGGACGTGGAAGCGCTGATGTCGCATTTATTCGCGACAACCGATTTGGAGAAAAGTTACCGGGTCAATTTGAACATGATAGGCTTGAATGGCAAGCCGCAGGTGAAAAATCTGAAGCAGATCCTCTCCGAATGGCTGACTTTTCGTACCACTACCGTGCGCCGGCGCTTACAGCATCGCTTGGATAAAGTGCTGGCTCGACTACATATTCTGGAAGGCTTATTAATTGCGTATCTGAATATTGACGAAGTCATCGCTATCATTCGTTATGAGGAACATCCCAAAGCCGAATTGATATCCCGGTTTGGCCTAAGCGATATTCAGGCCGAAGCCATCCTGGAACTCAAGCTGCGTCATTTGGCCAAGCTGGAAGAAATGAAAATACGCGGCGAGCAAGACCAACTGGAACAAGAACGTCAGGCTTTGGAAAAAACCCTGGGTTCCGCACAATTATTAAACCGGTTGATCCGTACAGAAATTGAACGAGATGCGGAAAAATACGGCGATAAACGCCGTTCGCCTATAGTTGAGCGCGGTGCAGCTCAGGCATTGGATACCACCGAATTGATAGCCAATGAGCCTGTGACGGTGATTTTGTCGCAAAAAGGCTGGATACGCGCTGCCAAAGGCTATGACATCGACGTGGCCAGCCTCAGTTACCGAGCAGGCGATGCCTATCTGGCATCTGCGCGCGGTCGCACCACTCAGCCTGCGTATTTGCTGGATGACACTGGTCGTGTTTACACCATCAATAGTCACGATCTGCCGTCGGCACGCAGCCAGGGTGAACCCTTGACCGGTCGCCTGAATCCACCGCCGGGCAGCCAGTTTGTAGACGTATTTGCCGGACAGACCGAGGACTGGTTGTTATTGTACAGCAGCGCCGGCTATGGCTTTAGGGTGCAATTACAGGATTTATCCAGCAAAAATAAAGCCGGTAAAGTCGTGCTGACCTTGCCTGATGCCGGCAAAGCCATGTCGCCGGTATTGATTCCGGCCAAAGATGAGCTTCTGGCGGTGGCCACCTTACAAGGCCGTTTACTTATTTTTCCGGCTCAGGAACTACCGGAACTGGTAAAAGGTAAAGGAAATAAACTGATCAATATCCATACCGTCGATCTGGCCTCAGGTCAGGATGCGGTGGTAGCTGTCACCGCAATGGCGGCAGACAGCGAATTGAAAATTTTGTCGGGTAAACGCCATTTTCTGCTGAAGGGAGCGGATGTCCAGCAATACACCGGCAATCGCGCCAATCGTGGTAATTTGTTACCGCGCGGATTTCAAAAAGTTGACGGACTGGAATGTACCAGAAAATAAGTTTGTTATTGAACCAAAGCATAGCCGATACGGTATAACAAGCAAAACTGGATTTTTTAACTGAATAGGAGGGGAGCAATGCACAAACATTTACAGTTGGTCAGAGAGTTTCATCAACAATATGGCGTGGCCCAGGCGGAGTTTTCCGAATCGGTGCATTTGGCCGATATGGACGTGGTTAGACGCCAGGCCTTGTTACTGGCTTGCGGCAGCGAGACCTGCAATGCTATCGCTGAAGGTGATTTGTTAAAAATTCTGGCCGGATTGATCGATCTGGCTTATAACGCCGTGGCAGCCATTGCATGTCGTGGTGATGATATAGCCTCGGTATCGGCTAACTGGCGGCAGGACGGTTCGGTATTAACCGTTGTCCGCCAACTGTCCGATAAAATCAATGCCTGCACTTCCGGAGAGACCGTGCATTATTCGGGGCTTTACGCCTTGTGCGAACAATTGACTCGTGGTTTTGTCAACGCCGACTTTGATCAGGCCTTCCGTCTGGTACATCAACATTTAATTGGCCAAACCTCCGGGTCCGGTTCTGCCCATCTGCCCGATTTAAGCGTAGCGCTTTACGAATAAGGTTGGCGGCATGACTCAGCAAAACTACCGACTGGGATTCATCGGCATAGGTCTGATGGGTAAACCATTGTGCCTGCGTTTGCTGGCGGCTGGTTTTTCGGTACTTGTCTGGAACCGCAGTCCAGATAAACTGGCCGAAGTGTTGGCGGCCGGCGCCAGTCAGAGCAGCAGCATTGCCGAACTGGTGCAGGCCGTGGATGTAGTGATCTTGTGTCTGGCTGATACCGCCGCAGTTGAAGCAGTGGTGATACCACATGTTTTGACTCAAGCCAGTGCTGATAAATTACTGATCGACTTATCCAGCATTCACCCGCAAACCACCCGGCAACTGGCCGACCGGCTACAAACCGAGGCCGGCATGGCTTGGGTAGATGCCCCGGTATCCGGCGGTACCGTCGGCGCTGAACAGGGTAATCTGGCCATTATGGCCGGCGGTGCCGAGGTTAATGTCGCTGTAGCCCGCGAAGTATTGCGGCCTCTGTATCGGCAACTTACCCACATGGGGGGGGTGGGCAGCGGCCAGATCACCAAAATTTGCAATCAAATGATCGTCAGTTGCAATGTATTGGTGATTGCGGAAATGATGGCGTTGGCTAAACAGGCCGGTGTCGAGCTGAGCCAGATCCCATTGGCGCTGGCCGGCGGTTTTGCTGATTCCCGCCCTTTGCAGATTGTCGGCCCGGAAATGGCCGAAAACCGTTTCGAACCGGTAAAATGGCGGGTCAAGACCCTGCTTAAAGACTTAAACATGGCTGCCGACCTGTCGGCTAGTCTCGGCAGTGCCGTGCCCATGTCAGGTTTGGCCGCGCAATTACTGCAATTGCATGGCAATCGCGGCTATCTGGAACAGGATCCCTCCACCCTGCTCAAGCTGTACAGTCAAAACTGATGTTACGTTTCAGCGCCAATCTCAGTCTGTTGTTTAGCGAATATCCCTGGCCACAACGTTTTCAGGTGGCCAGCCGCCAGGGATTCAAAGCCGTGGAAATTCAGTTTCCCTATCAGTTGCCGGCGCAACAATTACAGGCTTTATTGCAGGAAAATGCTTTACAGTTGATTTTGTTTAATGTGGCGGCCGACACCCTGCTGGAAGGTGGTGAAGGGCTGGCGGCAGTACCGGAAAAACAGCTGCAATTTAAAGCAGCGGTCAATCAGGCAATCGCCTATGCCGAACTTTTAAAACCGCAAATGATCAATGTGCTGCCGGGACGCTGTTTGCAGTCGGAACGCTATGACGAATATCTGGACACCTTTAAAAATAATCTGCGCTATGCCGCAGATGCTTTTGCAGAACTGGGCATACGCACCGTGTTTGAAGCTATTAACTGTTATGACATGCCGGGGTTTATTATTGACAGCAGCAGCCAGATGCTGGATATACTGACCGAACTCAACCACCCGACTTTAGCCATGCAGTACGATATATACCACATGCAGCGCATGGGCGAAGATAGCCGGATATTTTTGCAGCAACAAATTACCAGTATCGGTCATATCCAGTTCGCCGATCATCCTGGCCGGGGTCAGCCCGGTAGCGGAGCTATTGACTTTAACAGCTTGTTCGCTATTATCGCGGCATCGCCTTATCAGGGCTGGGTAGGTGCCGAATATCGGCCTACCGGCTCCAGTGCGGCCAGTCTGGATTGGTTTAAGCAAACATATTGCTGAAGCTCCCACCACTATAATCGATAGGTTTTTTTGCCAAGGTGCTAATCATGTCTAGCCATAATTTTACCCTACATCATGCCAGCCTGATCGTGGCCGATACCGAGAAATCCTTAAAGTTCTACCGGGACGTGCTGGGTATGCAGCCCATAGAACGCCCCAATCTGGGGTTTCCTGGAGCCTGGCTGGCCATAGGCCAGCAGCAGATTCATTTACTGGAACTTAATAACCCTGATCCAATCAGTGGTCGGCCTGTACATGGTGGCAGAGACCGCCATGTGGCCATGCACGTCAACTCTATTGCCGCTCTGCGGGAGGATCTGGATAAAGCCAGGCTAACTTATACCCTAAGCATTTCCGGTCGCAAAGCCCTGTTTTGCCGGGACTTGGATGGTAATGCCCTGGAATTTATCGAGCGCCCCAACTGAGGCAAAATGCCGGGTCGTCTAGTTTACAGCATACTGGCAATAGCTACCGCAGCTATGCTGCTGTTTTTGAGTGGTTTTGTCTGTTTCAAATTAGGCTTAAGCTCCTTGGCCTCCAGCTTCAACTGGTTGGCCGATCTTACTATGCTGCTGGCATTCACCCTGTTATTATTGCTGGGTGTTGCCGCCTTGTTTGCCGGGATCGGGCGGGAACTGCGCGCTTATTTTTGTCAGGAAGCCGTTGCCCTGCGCAAAGTGCTGGCCACGCACAGCCAAAAAATCCAGCTGGCCCAGCGTAAAATACCGGAAACCAGTCAGATTCGCTATTTCAGTCGCTTGAAACGGCAACGGCTGCTGCTGGCGGATAACCGCAGACAAATGCGGACTTTGTACCGATCCATAGACCAGGAATTACAGATGGCGAAACCCCGCTTGTCGGCTCAGCGTTACAAAGACCTGCATAAGGCTTTGCGCCAACATCATAAACAGGCTGATGCCCAGGCCATGCTGGCCTTACGGGAGCAGATATCATGACCTTTATTCGCCATCATCTGACCGGTATACTCGGCTTCTTGCGACAAAATCGCGATGAACATTTGCATTGGCAACTCGACAGGCAGGCCGAAATTGCTGAGTTACGTCAGACTCAAGCCCTGGCCGAACAAGCCCTGGCCGCCCAGCTCAGCAAACAGGCCGAGCAATTAGCGCACGAACTGGCGGTCAGCAAAACCCGACACCAAAACGAATTGGCGATGGTGAAAATTCAGTGTAAACAGGATTTAAAAGATTACCAGGAATACTTGCAAGCTCTGGACAGACTTAAGTCTTCGCTGCGCAACAGCTATGTCCACTTGCCGGAAGCCGTAGCATTTACCATCCACCACCACGCCAAGCAATTATTGAACAAAATGTGGGAGGAACGCCAACCCGAAGAGAAACTTAAGACCGAAATGCAGTTGCTGCAATTTATGTCCGCCGTGCATGAAGACAGTCAGGCCTGTTTGCAGGGTAACGGCACTCAGACCATGCCGCAAAAGGCCCTGGCCTGTATCGACGCCGATCAGCGGACTCAAATAGGTTGAAAATAGCCTTCTATGGCTTTGATGAGTTTTTTATTCAGAGCAAACATCACCACATGATCGCCTTCGGCAAACACGGTATCGTGATGTACGGGTATCACCTCTTTTTCGCGGATTAACGCACCCAGAATCACCCCGTCAGGCAAATTGACCTGGTCTACCCGTAAACCGACCACCGATGTAGAGTTTTTACTGCGATGGGCAATTGCCTCAATTGCTTCGGCGCTGCCGCCACATACCGAACTAACCCCCACCACATCACCTTTTCTGACATGTTTGAGTATACTGCCCAGCGTTTCCAGTTTGGGCTGTATGGCCAGATCAATATCAGACCCATCCAGCAATTTCAGATAAGAATTATTGTTGACCAGACAAATAGCCCGTTTCGCACCTAGTTTTTTCGCCAGACCCGCTGAAATCAAATTAATACCGTCATTATTGGTAATCGCACAAAACAAATCGATGTTTTCAATCATCTCCTCCTGCAACAGCGATTCATCAGTACAATCGCCGTGCAAAACCAGGGTATGGCGTAAATCATTGGCAATATCTTTGGCCCGATTCTGATCCTGCTCTATCACCTTAACGTAATAATTTTTTTCCAGGGCAATGGCCAGGCGTTTGCCGACATGACCGCCGCCGGCTATCATCACGGTTTTAATCGGTGCTTCCAGTTTGTGCAGACCGATCAGCGTCTTGCGTACCTTGTCACGCGGGCAGACAAAAAACACCTCATCGCCGGTAGCAATCACCGCTTCACCGTTAACCGGAATAGTAACGCCGTCTCTAAAAATGGCCGCCACCCGGATCATATCGTCAGCCAGTTTTTCCTTGACGGCATGAATTCGTTTACCGGTTAGAAAGCCAGTAGCAACCACCCGGATGGAAAACAGCCTGATCAAACCATCGGCAAATTCCGAGACATGCAAGGCACCGGGAAACTTGACTAAATTATGTAAAGATTCGGTGATAATCTGTTCTGGACTGATGACAATATCGATACCGCCCGGCTCAAACAACTGAGGATGGTTGAGGAAATCGATGTCGCGTACCCGGGCAATGGTTTTAGGTTTGCTGTACAGCGTGTTGATCACATGACAGGCCAGCATATTGGTTTCATCACGGTCAGTAACCGCAATCACCATATCCGCATGTTTAATGCCGGCTTGTTCAAGAACCGAGGGGTGGGTGGCATTGCCTTCTATCGTGGCAATGTCCAATTGAGCTTTTAGAGCTGTGAGCAGTTGCGGTTTTAAATCGATAACAACAATATCATTTTCTTCGCTGGCCAGAGCGCCGGCCACAGAAGAACCGGTAACACCGGCGCCAAGAATCACAATTTTCATAAAAACTCAGGTAGAGGATAAGGTTTTAATATGGTGTAAACCTTTAAACTTGCTAAGTATCAAGTTACCGAATTATACGCCGATAACCGGTCTTGTCCACGTCAATTCTGGTTTTGCGCAATTTAGCGGCAAGCAATTTGTAGATGATTAGGCTTGATTTCTGGTGAAACACCCCTCATAGCGTTTATAATCTTATGGTTTGTAATTCACTCTCACACTGGAAGTATCATGCTGGGTAAGCTGGTTAAAATGGTTGTTGGCAGCCGCAATGAAAGGCTGGTCAAGAAAAAACGCAAATTGGTCAAAAAAGTTAATGTCTTGGCGGCTGAATATGAAAAGTTGTCGGACGAAGCTTTAAAGGCTAAAACTGAGTATTTTCGAGATCGTCTGGCGCAGGGAACGAAACTCGATGATCTTTTGCCTGAGGCTTTTGCTGCCGTTAGAGAAGCGTCCACCCGAGTATTCGGGATGCGGCATTTCGATGTGCAATTGATAGGCGGTATGGTATTGCACAGCGGCAAGATCGCCGAAATGAAAACCGGCGAGGGTAAAACCCTGATGGCCACGCTGGCAGCTTATTTAAATGCCTTGCCGGGTCGCGGTGTGCATGTAGTTACCGTCAACGATTATCTGGCGCGGCGTGATGCGGAATGGATGGGCAGACTGTATGGCTTTCTAGGCTTGACTACCGGCGTCATTGTTAGTGACTTAACGCATGAAGAACGCAAAGCCGCGTATGCAGCCGATATTACCTATGGCACGAATAACGAATTTGGTTTTGATTATCTGCGCGATAATATGGCCTTCAATCTGGAGCAAAAAGTTCAGCGTGACCTGTATTTTGCTGTTGTCGACGAGGTGGACTCCATCCTCATTGACGAAGCCAGAACACCATTGATCATCTCCGGTCAGGCTGAAGGCAGTACTGAAATTTATCTGAAAACCAACCAGATCATCCCGTTCCTGACCAAACAGGAAAAATCCCCGGATCCTGAACAACAAGAACAAATGCCCGGTGATTATGCAGTTGATGAAAAAACTCGGCAAATTCACCTCACTGAAGAGGGTTACGAGCGGGTCGAACAGCTTTTGGCCGAACACGGCCTGATTGCCAATGGCTCTTCACTGTACGATGCCGCCAATATTCGATTGATGCATTATCTGAATGCCTCGTTACGCGCCCACATCCTGTTTCAGAAAGATGTCGATTATGTAGTGCACAATAACCAGATCGTCATTGTTGACGAATTTACCGGTCGGATGATGTCCGGTAGACGCTGGTCGGAAGGCCTGCATCAAGCCGTGGAAGCCAAGGAAAACGTGCCGATTCAAAATGAGAATCAAACTCTGGCATCAATAACCTTCCAAAATTATTTCCGCCTGTATAACAAACTGTCCGGTATGACCGGTACAGCCGATACCGAAGCTTTCGAACTGAATAAAATCTATGGCCTGGAAGTTGTCGTTATCCCCACACACCGACCCATGATCCGCAAAGATTTTGGTGATGTGGTGTATCTGTCGGCCCGCGAAAAATATAATGCCGTCATCGAAGATATCAAAGACTGCGTCAAACGCGGTCAGCCGGTATTGGTGGGTACCACCTCCATCGAAAATTCCGAACTGATTTCCGGACTGCTGAAAAAGCAGGGTATCCGGCACGAAGTACTGAACGCCAAACAACATGAACGCGAAGCGCATATCATCGAACTGGCCGGTATGCCGGGTGCAGTTACCATCGCCACTAATATGGCTGGCCGTGGTACCGATATCGTGCTGGGTGGTAATTTAAATGCTGAATTGGCCGCACTGGGTGAAAATGCCAGTCCTGCCGAGCAGGAACTGGTGCGCGGTGCCTGGCTGGACCGGCATGAAAAAGTGCTGGCCAGCGGCGGCTTGCATGTCATCGGTTCTGAACGCCATGAATCCCGCCGTATCGACAACCAGTTACGTGGCCGTTCCGGGCGCCAGGGCGACCCAGGTTCCTCACGCTTTTACCTGGCATTGGAAGACGACTTGATGCGGATTTTTGCTTCAGACCGGGTCGCGTCTTTAATGCAAAAACTGGGTATGCAGGAAGGTGAGGCCATAGAGCATCCCTGGGTAACCCGCTCAATAGAAAGCGCACAACGCAAAGTGGAAGGCCGTAACTTCGATATCCGCAAGGAAATCCTGGCCTATGACGATGTTGCCAATGATCAGCGCAAAGTTATCTACTCGCAACGTAATGAACTGATGGAAGCTGATAATATCAGTGATATTATTTCTGCGATACGGGCCGATGTCCTCAATGATGTCATCGCGCGCTATATTCCACCAAAAACCATGCAAGAGCAATGGGATATAGTCGGATTGGAAGCGCATCTGCACCAGGAGTTCAATCTGCATCTGCCCTTAGTTGCGTTAATGGCTGAAGATATTACCCTGAACGAGCCCAAATTGCGCCAACTGATTCTCGACAAAGCCGAGCAGGATAGCCGCGACAAGGCAGAAGCAGTTAGTGAAGAAGTGTTAAGAAGCTTTGAAAAATCCGTTATGCTGCAAGTGCTGGATAACAGCTGGAAAGAACATTTGGCAGCTATGGATCAACTGCGTCAGGGCATTCATTTCCGTGGCTATGCTCAGAAAGATCCTAAACAGGAATATAAGCGCGAAGCGTTTACCATGTTTACTGATTTATTGAATCATATCAAAACCGAAGTGGTAAATATTCTCAGCAAAGTGCAGGTTACCCGCGAAGAAGATGTCAAAGCCATCGACGAACAGCGCCAAGCTCCGCAGGAAATGCATTTTGAACATGCCGAAGCGCATTCTGCCTTTGAAACAGAGCCGCAAGCTATCGCAGAGGAGCCACTGGCAACGGATCAACCCTTTGTTAGAAACAGTCAAAAAATTGGCCGTAACGATGCTTGTCCATGTGGCTCCGGGAAAAAATACAAACAGTGTCACGGCAAGCTGGTGGAATAATTAGCTTGCTTGGTGATAATTGGCAGGTGATTTTAGCGTCCTGAACTATCAGGGCTTAAAGGCCCAGGAAAACCGTTAGGGTTTTCCTGGTGCGACCATAAAAATCAAGGAGTGTAAGCTCATGCCTAACAGAGTATTTCGCAAAAGCAATCCAAAGTCCGACATTACCAAATTACCTAAACTCGGCCTGGAAAAAAAGAATTTCATCGCCGATTTTAAACATTACTACAGCCATCGCTTAGGCCGCGACGAACATTGCCGTTCCCCGCATTATGCCTACGAAGCCTTATCACTGGCCATCAGTGACCGACTGGTCGAACGCTGGAAAACCACCTATAACACCTATAAAGACCAGGATTGCAAACGCGCCTGTTATCTGTCTATGGAGTTTCTGATAGGTCGCTCCTTAAGCAATGCCATGCTGAATCTGGGCGTGGATGATGTGGTTAATCAGGCCCTGTATGATTTGGGGCTGGAAGCAGAAGAACTGCTGGACAGCGAAGTGGATGCCGGTCTGGGTAACGGTGGCTTGGGCCGCTTGGCCGCCTGCTTCATCGACAGTTGTGCCACCTTGCGATTGCCGGTTACCGGTTATGGCTTGCGCTATGAATACGGTATGTTCACCCAACAAATCCAGAATGGCGAACAAGTCGAACTCCCCGATCACTGGCTGCGCATGGGCAATATCTGGGAAATTGAACGGCCGGAATATCTGGCCAGAGTCAAATTCGGCGGCCATACTCAGACCCATATCGATGAAAAAGGCCAGAAACGCGTCGTGTGGCTGGATACCCATGATGTGCTGGCTATGCCTTATGACACCCCAGTGCCCGGTTATAAAAACGGTACAGTCAATACTTTGCGCTTATGGAAAGCTGTCGCCACCGAAGAATTTAATCTGCAAGAGTTCAATGCCGGTGACTATGCCGAAGCGGTTGCCCAAAAGAATACCGCCGAAAACATCACCATGGTGCTGTATCCCAATGATGCCAATGAAAACGGCAAGGCCTTGCGTTTACAGCAACAATATCTGCTGGCCTCGGCCAGTTTGCAGGATGTGCTGGCCAACTGGGTAGGCCGGCATGGGAAAGACTTCAGCAAATTTGCCGAAAAAAACTGTTTTCAGCTCAACGACACCCATCCCAGTATCGCCGTTGCCGAATTAATGCGCCTGCTAATCGACATTCACGGTCTGTCCTGGAAAGAGGCCTGGCAGATTACCAGTCATACCATGGCTTATACCAATCACACCCTGTTACCGGAAGCGTTGGAAAAGTGGTCGGTAAGCTTGATGCAAACTTTGCTGCCACGTTTGATGGAAATCATTTTTGATATCAATGCCTATTTTCTGAGAGAAGTCTCGGCGCATTGGCCGGGTGATGGCGAGCGTCTGGCACGCATGTCCATTATCGAAGAAGGCTACGAGAAAAAGGTCCGCATGGCTTATCTGGCCATAGTCGGTAGCTACTCGGTCAATGGCGTGGCGGAACTGCATTCTAAATTGTTGCAGGAAGGCTTGTTCAAAGATTTTTATGAACTCTGGCCAGGCAAGTTCAATAACAAAACCAATGGCGTTACACCCAGACGCTGGCTGGCCGCCTGTAATCCCGATCTGGCCAAGTTGATTACCGAAACCATAGGTGATGCCTGGATTACCAATCTGGCCGAACTGGAAAAACTCAAGCCATATGCTGATGATCCCGAATTTCGACAAAAATGGCATGCATTAAAGCAGGCCAGTAAACAGCGTTTGGTGGAATACAAAAAAGAAGAAGTAAACGCCAATATCAATGTCAACGCCATCTTCGATGTCCAGGTTAAACGCATACATGAATACAAACGCCAGATTTTGAATGTATTGCATGTGATTTATCTGTACGACCGCATCAAACGTGGTGATACCCAAAACTGGGTAGCGCGTTGTGTGCTGATCGGCGGTAAAGCTGCGCCCGGTTACGTAATGGCCAAAAAAATCATTAAATTGATTAATAACGTCGCCAATGTCATTAACAACGATCCGGCGGTGGGCGATAAGCTCAGCCTGATATTTCTGCCCAACTACCGGGTAACCGCAATGGAAAAAATCTGTCCGGGTACGGATTTGTCCGAACAGATATCCACAGCCGGTAAAGAAGCCTCCGGCACCGGCAATATGAAATTGATGATGAATGGCGCTTTAACCATAGGCACACTGGATGGCGCGAATATTGAAATTCGTGAAGAAGTAGGTGAGGAAAATTTCTTTTTATTCGGTTTAACCGAAACCGAAGTCGAAGCCATGCGCCCGCATTACGATCCGCAGGCCTATATCAATCAGGATAGTGACTTGCAATCGGTAATGCACTTACTGGAATGTGGTCACTTCAACCAGTTTGAACCCGGCATTTTTGATGACATCATCGCCTCCATCAAAAGTCCGTACGATCCGTGGATGACCATAGCCGATTTTCGCAGTTATATCGAAGCCCAAAAACGTGTGGAACAGGCCTATCGAGATCAGGATCACTGGATCAAAATGAGCATCCTCAATACAGCGGCCAGCGGCAAATTTTCAACTGACCGCACTATCAGCGAATACAACCGCGATATCTGGAAACTCACACCGGTTGATGTTGAGAGCAAATAATCACCCAGATCAACATGCTGGATATTGTCCTGTTTGAACCCGAAATTCCGGCCAATACCGGCAATATCATCCGGCTGTGCGCCAATGTCGGCGCACAGCTGCATCTGATTCAGCCGCTGGGTTTTGAGCTGGACGACAAACGCCTGCGCCGAGCCGGACTGGACTATCATGAATGGGTCAGCATCCGTCAATACGCTTCCCTGGCCGACTATATCAATCGCGCCACCCCGCCAAATCTGTATGCCCTAACCACCAAAGGCAGCAAAGTTTACAGCCAGATCAACTTCCAGGATGGCGATGCTTTGCTGTTTGGCCCGGAAAGCCGCGGTATCCCGGCCAGCTTTCTGCAAACCCTGCCGGCTGAGCATAAACTGTATCTGCCCATGCGTCAGGAGAGCCGCAGCCTTAACCTGTCCAACTGCGTTTCCATCGTCCTCTACGAAGCCATGCGCCAATTAAATTTTCCCGGCGCAGTCCTTAAAGCCTAAAAAATCGCCCCGAAGCCATCGCGTAATCGGTAAACGCAGTCAAAATATTTTCAATACTCCTCGTATCCTGCTAGCCATGCCTCAATTCTGACTATTAATCTCAAGGATGCCGAATTGGCTTATAAAACAAGGCATAAAGTTTATATGTGTTAGCATGAATTCGGCTCATCATAAAAGCCATGATTTGAGATAACCATTCAACTGGCAAAGTTGATGGTTTTATCAAAATGTAGATAGTTGTTAGGAGATGATTTATGAAAAATTTTGTGATTAAAAATGTTATTGCTTTAGCCTTGACCTCAATTCCAACTTTTGCCTCGGCTGGGTATAGTTTTCTTACTGAACAGACGCTAAATGTCGGGGGTGGTGTCGTAACCGCAGATCTATATACCAGTGAGAAAATTGTCGCAGGTACAACCCAGTACACCATTGATGCGCTGTCTGGAAAATTTGTAGAAAGTGGGGTAGGTGGTTCGACATACACCTCCTTAACATTGTTAGGTACAGGCCAACAGTTTCCTTCCAGTGCTACCACTGGCGGAAATACTCCCACAGATAATCTATTTCTTACCGCTGGTGGTGCTGGTGGCTTCTTGACTTCTGGCGGTTATGCATTTGGCTATTCAAGTGACCCGGCAGATAAATACCAAGTCTATTTTGCCGACAATAAATATCAAGGCTGTTGGAGTCAAGGTTCTGATTGTATTACTATCATAGGGCCTATTTTTTTAGGCACAATCGGTGGAACCTCACCAGGCGGGTTTCCGGTGCCAACAATCCCAGAGCCGGAACAATGGGTAATGATGCTCATCGGAGTCAGTGTCGTTGGATACCAAGTTAAACGCCAAAAACCCAAACAGGTTTTGGTAAGCTAAATTCATTTTGCCAGATAATATGCCCACGAAACCATTGAAGTGCTGGGGTCTCAAAGATAGGTTCAAAAAGCGGCGACACCCCGGCACACTTCAGAGCCAATAATATTTCAGGCTAAATTTGGCCGGTGCGGCAAAACCCCAGATCACCAGAATTTTTCTCTCTTCTCAAAAGTAGCAAGTAGTCTGGGTGCAGCAAAGCAGAATCGAGGAAATCGCTGCCAAGCAGCCTGCCTATTCTTCATGAAACCAGTTGAAAATCCGCCACACTCAAAGCGGCAGGATGACTGTTTAAACCCACAATAGCAATTTCAACAGCTTGGCTGGCATCGTGCGCATCGTAATAAACGCCACCGTTGCTTTTATTGTAATAAAGAAAATCGTTATGGCTGGTGGCTTTACCGGCGTTACTGAAGTTGGTGGCACTTATCGTGCCGGTGTTGGCAAAAGCGCCAAATGCTGTTTGCGATAATTCAATCTGGCCGTTACCTTTAAAGTAATGATCAATTACCACCGGGGTGCCGGGTTTATTATCAAATAGATACAGCACCGGAATGGCGGCGATGCGACTGGTGCTAATCACTTCCACAGCGTTGTTGACGCTGTCGGCAATATAAAGATTGCCGGCGTGGTCGGCCGAAATCGAATCAGCATTGACGTTGGCATCTATTCTGGTTAGGGTGTTGCTACCGACCGCAATTTCATCAATAACATTTATATTTCCCGAGCCATTCGCCACCTGGATAGCAGCTGAAAAGAAAATATTGCCCATACTGTCAACATCTATACTGTGACCACCAAAAGCGCTTAAGGTATCCAGCGTAGTTACCGCGTGATTACCGGCGCTGATTTCGTTGATATTAAGAGTACCGTTGAGCCAGCCTGATGTGTAGGTAGTAAAATACAGATTACCCGCCTGGTCGATGGTCAGATTACTTAACTGGGCGTTTGCATAGCTGGCGAGTGTTTGCGGGGTATTGCTGCCGGCGGCTATTTCGATGATAGATTGACCATAGTAAATATCATTAACGGTAACAAAAAGGTCACCGCCGGCATCGACAGCAATACTTTGCGCGTTAACGCCTGTGAACAGCGTATTGGCGGCGTGATTACCGGCGGCAATTTCTGTTATCGCGCCATTGCCGTTATCTGCCACATAAACATTACCGCTGTTGTCTACCGCAACACCAACCGGATTATTAAAGCCACTGGCTAGCGTAGTAACGGCATGGGTGCCGGCGCTAATCTCCTTAATAGCGTTATCGCCGCTATCGGCAACATAAATGTTGCCATTATTGTCCACCGCCGTACTGGTGGGATTGTTAAAACCGGTGGCGACAGCCGGTTCCTGCAGGCTGTTACTATCCAGTGGCAAAAGAGTGTCAATTTGACCAGCACCAATCGTTTGCAAATCCGCCATACTGGCTTCAAACGTGGTATCCCAGGTTTGTCCGGTTTGTACCCCCCAGGGATTGCGTAAAATAAAATCACCGGTCACACTGTCGTAACCGACTACACAAAAAGAGTGATCCGAGACAAAAGTGGTGCGCCCGCTGTTGTCCTGTCGGTCACCATAACAGTCAAAAATGACTTCATCATTATCTTGTACCTCCTTGATCAGCGAGCTTTGCAGGCCAGTCCAGGCGTAAGCGTTATAGTTACTGCTGTTATAGGTATAAGCAGCTTTATCGGTGATTAAAGTCAGCGCAGCACCGGAGTAGCCGCCGTTGATCACACTCCAGGCATTGCCTAATCCGCTTTCATTGAGCTGAATATAGGCTATTTCTATCAGACTGGCCCAGATGTCGCTGTTCGAACGATTGCCAAGCAGAGTGCCGGAGTTTTCGTACAACAGGTTTTTGTTAACCGTAATATAGCTGGCAACGCCATCGATAAAGAATCTTACCCCATAAGTGCCATTGCCGTTATCGGTAAGCATGGTGGTAATGGCAGAAGATTCGCATTTGGCGACTTCAGCCAAAGCCGCCAACAGGAAGCAGTCATTAACATGGCCTTGATTGATATCCGTGATCACTGGGGTGCCGCTGGCATTGAAAATCGGGCTGGAGCTAAGCAAATAATGGCTGGAGCTGACTTGGTAATCTGAAAACGTCGCCGGTAAATCACCGCCCAAAAACCATTTTTGTATTAGCTCGCGGATTTGGTCGGCACTGCTGCCGATAGTCAGATTGCCCAGTGTCACTGCCGTAGCTGCTCCGCCAGTCCATGTGGCGTTTGTCGGATCACCGTTTATCAATTTATTACTGATGTTATACAGATAAGGCGATACCTGAATGCCGCCCACAGTATTGAAGTTAGCCACCAAGGCCGTCAAGTCATGGAAAATATTAGCGGTAACACTGCCACGGGCGGCAATATCGTTCAGTATTTTCAACATACCGCTGTAGCTGAGTGCGTCATTGCTGATCTGGGCAACGGCATCGGCACGAACGCCGGTATCCAGCAACTGATTAATCAAGGGGTTATATCCGCTGGCACTAAGGCCTAATGTACTGATCGCGGGTGAACTGTCACCGTCCCAATGGGATTTGATCCTAATATTGTAAGCTGTGCCGTTAAAGGTTTCAGTCCCATTAGAGTTAATAACAGTATTCACCTTGGTCTTGTCGGCTTTGCTCAAGGCCACACTAAACCCGCTGGCGCTAAAATTGCTGAAAGTATCCGTGGTGCTGAACGTGTAACTGCCGTTGCCAATGATTTTGAAGGCACTGAGTAAAATATTCTGGCTATTACCGTGTTTAACCAGATGGCTGCCGCTGAAGCTAAACACGCCGCTTGCCGTATCGTAACTAACTGCGGTAATACTGGGAGCAACGGCATTGCTGACCATGACGCCCTGAGCGCCAAGTGGGTTGTTGCCGCCGTCCCAGCCTTTACTGGCCGATAGCTGGTATAAGGTTTTACCATCGCCGGCCTTAGCGCCATTCTGGTTAAGTAGGCCATCCACTGCCAGTTGGTCAGTTACAGAAAGTTGAATGGCGATACTATTGCTGCTGATGGCGCTGTTGATATAACTGTCAAGGCTTAAGATATAATTTGCGGCGCCATCGCCTTTAATGTGGAAGTCGTTGATCTTGTAATTGGCCGAGACTGAGCTGAAGTTACTGCCGCTCAGCGTCATAATCCCGGTGGCAGCGTCATAATCGGCTTGGCTTAAAACCGGCTTAAGGCCATTTACCGTAACAGCTTGGCCGTTGATGGCGGCACCATTATCACTATCCCACAGGCTGTTCGCGCTGAGTGTCAACAGAGTGGCGTTACTGACGGCAACTTGATTGAGTGTGGCTTTGTCGGCATTAGTTAGCGTAATCGTAAAACTATCAGTCTGTAGCTTGCTGATTATGTCTTTAGTGCTAAAGTTAAAATGGAAATTGCCGCTGCTGTCGCTCAGCGTAAAATGGCTCAAATTAATGCCATTCGTATGCCCATTATTAACAAACAGGCTGCCGGAGAATGTCAGTACGCCTTTGGCAGCGTTATAACTGACAGCCGATAAAGTCGGAACTGTGGCATCACTCACCGTAATGCTTTGCATAACAAATGGTTTGGCACCTTTGTCCCAGCCCTTACCGGCAGCAAGAATATTAGCCGCGCCATTGTTTGCCAATTGGCCATTATGATTGAGCAGGCCATTGACAGCTAACTGATCAGTAGCCGAGATTTGTATCGTCACACTATTGCTGGTCGGTGTACCTGACACCTTACTGCTATTGGTCAACTGATAAGTATGACCACCATCCCCCGAAATACTAAAGCTTGTCACCTTAAAGTCGCTAGCCCTGGTGGTGAAGTTAGCTCCGGTCAATATCAGTTGACCGTTGAATGCATCATAGCTAACGCTGGCAATTGAAGGTGGAGACATGAGATGTTTGGCCGCTGATTTAAAATCAATAACTGATATTAGGGATTTATATTACAAATCATCCGGTTTTAAAAATTAAATTATGGTGACACCATATTTATTTTTATTAGCAGGGGATTACTGAAATAGCCTGCCTAAAATTTACCGCCTGATTGAGCAGGAAAACATATTTGATCAACTACTCTGCACCGCCTTAAACAATCCCTTAATGATCTCACTCTGTACCCCATGCTCAACCATCGGCCCCGGATAATCACCAACCAGTCCGCCATCCCGCTGCTGATCTATTTGCTTAGGGCTTAAGTCACGCAATTCCGGCAGCCAGCGCCGGATGTAAACACCATCCGGGTCGAATTTCTGTTGCTGTAGCCAGGGGTTAAAAATCCGAAAATAAGGCTGAGCATCACAACCGGTTGAAGCCGCCCATTGCCAGTTGCCGTTGTTGATGCAAGGGTCATAATCAATCAACTGCTGGGCAAAATAACGCTCACCCCAGCGCCAGCTGATATGCAGATCTTTCACCAGAAAAGAGGCGGTAATCATGCGCAAGCGGTTATGCATCCAGCCGGTTTCCCGCAATTCCCGCATCGCCGCATCCACTATCGGAAACCCGGTGCGTCCCTCGCTCCAGGCCTGAAACCTATCCATATCTTTCTGCCAGGGGATGGCATCATACTGGCGGTGAAAGGCATGACCAAACACATGCGGGTAATGGAAGGCGATATGACTAAAAAAATCTCGCCAGTACAACTGCCTGAGCAAACCGTGTTCCGATCCCAGTTCCTGCGCAATGGCGTAATAAGCTTCCCTAACTGAACAGCAACCAAATTTAAGATAAGCCGATAAGCCGCTGGTGGCGGCCAGCGCCGGAATATCCCTTTGCACTGCATACTCCCTGCACTCCGTGACTTTGTGTTCCAAAATCGCCAGCGCCGGGCTGCGACCACCACGAAAAGGATTATGGTGCGAGGTTTGTAACTGCTTTAACCAGTCCGGTTCTTTATACTCAGGATAGTGCTGGACAAACTTGCCGGTGCTGACTGTTTGCGGTAAGGCCACCGGTATTTGCCGGGCGCGCCGGTAGAAGGGGGTAAACACCTGATAAGGTTGCCTAGAATCTTTCAACACCTGTTCCGGCTCATTGAGTAACAGATCGGCGTAACTGTTAAAATCCAGCCCGGCTTGCCGGCAATAGTGCTGTAAATCAGCATCGCGATGGCGGCTGAACGGCGTGTAATCACGATTTACAAATACCGCCTCAATCTGCTGTTCCTGCCGTAAGCGGCTAAGCACCTGTTCCGGTTGATCGTTAAACAGATACAGAACCCCGTTCAGCTGGTGGGCTTGCTGCTGTAAATCAGCCAGCGCTTCCAGCATGAACTGCAGGCCGGGTAAGCTTTGATAAGGGTGAGGTTCAATTTGGCGCGGATCAAGAATAAAACACAGTAACACCTTTTCAGAAGCGGCCAGTGCCGCATTCAGGCCCCGGTTATCTGCAAGCCGCAGGTCGCGGCGAAAGATAAATGCCGACAGGCGGTAGCGAAACATGTGATTTAATGAGGTCCAAAAATATCGGCCAAGGCGGCCTCCAGGGCAGGATAGGCAAAACTGAAACCGCTGCTCAGCAACCGTTCAGGACTCACGCGCTGACTGCCTAACACAAGTTCTGCCATTTCTCCCAACAAAGCTTGTAATAGCGGAGCGGGCAGGTTTAACAGGGCTGGTCGGTGTAGTTGTTTGGCTAAAGCGGCGGAAAACTCGGCATTGGTCACCGGTGCCGGCGCGGTAAAATTAAAGGGACCGGACAGCTCAGGGTGCTGAACTAAAAAATCCATCCCGGCCAGCCAATCTTTCCGGTGAATCCACGACATCCATTGTTGGCCGCTGCCCAGTTTACCGCCCAACCCCAGCCGGTAGGCCGGCAGCATGTTCTGCAGCATACCGCCTTGCTGGTCCAGCACCAGGCCGGTTCTGATCAGACACACCCGAACCCCCAGGTTTTCAGCTTGCAATGCCGCCGCTTCCCAGTCAGAACAAAGCTGTTGGGAAAAATCTGTCTTGCCGGGGCTGGCTTCGGTTAACAAGGTATTCCCCCGATTGCCGTAAATGCCAATGGCCGAGCCGCTCAACAATACTTCAGGCTTTTGCTTCAGGCCGGCGATAAAAGCCAGCAGGTTTTCAGTGCCGGCGATACGGCTGTCGCGCAATAACAGCTTGCGGGCCAAACTCCAGCGTCCGCCAAAAATAGGGGCACCGGCCAGATTTACGATAACGTCAAACCGGCTGTCGGCAGACAATGTTTGCAGATTGGTGGTTATCTTAATGGCAGGGTGCAGATGTTTGGCGGCATCCGCCGGGTTACGGCTCAGCACCGTGATCTGCCAGCCTTGTCTTAGCCATAAATCACATAAAGCTGCGCCCAAAAAGCCGCTGCCGCCGGTGATCAAAATATGTTTGCTGTTCATTGTTGCGGGTGTGGTTTGGGTAGTTTTAACTGGATGCCTGCGTAGCATAAATGGGATAAACCCAAGTATAAAAACAGGCAACTATAATTATCGTCAACCGGTACCTGATTGATAAAACCGTAAAAATCGATCGACACCATTAACAGTAGCACAAAAATGCCCATGATCAGAATGCCCTGAAATTGTTGCGTCAGCCGGCAATAGCTGTACACGGCAATTTCGGTGACACACAGATAAATCAGCATTAAGCGGAAATTACCCATCATTGGTCCATACAGTTCGCTTTCATCAGCAAAAAACTGGCTCTCACCCTGAAAAGAAGTCAGGCTAACGTACAATAAAAACAACAGAGCCGCATTAAAATTTAATACAGAAATCCATCTGAGTAAATTCACACTTTTGCCGACACTAATATTTTGCTGCATGATAATTACCTATAGCCAAAAAAATGCCCTTCAGAAGTACTGCATTTTGAAGGGCACATAGAGGAGGAAAATAAATTCCTGCTGAGAGGCCATGTCGGACTAAGGGTTGATATACATATTGCCTATCAACCCTGGACTGTCCTCAGGATAGCGCCAATTGTCCTACATCGTTTACCGGCTCGGTACTGTCACTGTCTGCCGCTACTGGCTCGGCTATTTCTATCGGCTCCGGCTCCGGTTCTGGCGGCGCCAGCACCTTACCCTGCAGCAACTCATCAATCTGGAATTTATCAATGGTTTCCCAATCGAGCAGAGCATGAGCCATATTGTGCAGAATCTGCATATTCTCTTTGAGTATGGTTTCCGCCCGTAAATAGTTGCTGTCTATCACCTTACGGATTTCTTCATCGATGATTTGTGCCATCTGTTCGGACATCGGCTTGGCTTGTGAGCCCATATAACCGCCTTCGTTATCGCCGTAATCCATAGGCCCCAGTCGGTCGGACAAGCCCCATTTGGTGACCATGTTACGGGCTAGCTGGGTGGCACGCTGGATGTCGTTGGAAGCCCCGGTGGTGACTTTATTTTTGCCGTAAATCAGGGCTTCAGCCACCCGGCCACCAAACAGGCTGGCAATCTGGCTTTCCAGTTTGTCTTTGCTGGCGCTGTACTGGTCGCGTTCCGGCAAGAACATGGTAATGCCCAAAGCCCCGCCGCGCGGCATGATGCTGACTTTGTACACCGGGTCGTGTTCAGGTACGTTGCGGCCCACAATGGCATGGCCGGCTTCATGGTAAGCGGTCATCAGCAGTTCTTCCCGGCCCATGACCATGGTGCGCTTTTCGGCACCCATGATCATTTTGTCGCGGGCTTTGTCCAGGTTCTGCATGGTCACCACCCGCTGGTTGTTACGTGCGGCAAACAAAGCGCCTTCGTTGATCAGATTGGCCAGTTCGGCCCCGGAAAAACCGGGGGTACCGCGTGCCAGGTCGTTGATGTTGACATCATCGGCCAAAGGTACCCGGTTACCATGCACTTTAAGGATTTGTTCGCGGCCCTTCAGATCAGGCAAGCCCACTTGCACCTGCCGGTCAAACCGGCCCGGTCTGAGCAGGGCTTTATCCAGCACATCGGCACGGTTGGTGGCGGCTATCACAATAATGCCTTCATTGCCGCTAAAGCCGTCCATTTCCACCAGTAACTGGTTCAGGGTTTGTTCACGCTCATCATTACCGCCCCCCATGCCGGAAGCCCCGCGTTGCCGGCCTACCGCATCGATTTCGTCGATAAAAATAATGCAGGGCGCCCGCTTTTTGGCCTGTTCAAACATATCCCGCACCCGGGAGGCGCCGACACCGACAAACATTTCCACAAAGTCGGAACCGGAGATGGAAAAGAACGGTACTCCGGCTTCGCCGGCAATGGCTCTGGCCAGCAGGGTTTTACCGGTACCGGGAGGTCCCACCATCAACACCCCGCGCGGAATCTTGCCGCCCAGGGCTTCATATTTGCCGGGGGCTTTCAGAAAGTCCACCATTTCCACCACATCTTCTTTGGCTTCTTCCACTCCGGCCACATCGGTAAAACGCACCTTCACCTGATCTTCCGCCATCAGCTTGGCCCGGCTTTTACCAAAGCTGTTCTGGCCGCCGGCGCCCATTTGCTGTTGTTTGCGCATGAAATACACAAATACCGCAATCAATAATAAGGTTGGCGCCCAGGACATCACTATTTGCATGATGGTCGAAGGCTGTTCGGGTTTTTCAACTTTGATTTTTACCCCATATTCCAGCAATTCGTCGATCAGGCGCGGATCATTGGGATTATAAGTATTGAAATATTCACCGCTTTGCCGGCGGCCTTCCACATTATTACCATCGATAACCACTTCGGCGATGGCGTGGCTGCGAATGTCCGCTATAAAGTCAGAATAGGTAACACTATAGTTTTGCTCGTAATGCGGGGTAGGGCGATTAAAATAATTAAAAAGTATCACACCAATCACGGTGAGTACGGTAAAGCGGACAAGATGTTTTAACATGATAATGACCTCTGCAGATTTCAGAAACTAAGGCCCGGCAGGGCTGTGCCTGAATAACTGATTAAATTATATTCGGCAGACCGGTCTAGGGTTTAAACCGCAACCGGTCCGCCGATGTCAGC
The DNA here is from genome assembly GCF_018734325.1 of Methylomonas paludis. NCBI lineage: Bacteria > Pseudomonadati > Pseudomonadota > Gammaproteobacteria > Methylococcales > Methylococcaceae > Methylomonas > Methylomonas paludis. The sequence continues at coordinate 478,150 of NZ_CP073754.1, forward strand.
CTTATTTCTCGTTATTAAAATACCTGAAGAAATCCGAATCGGGTTTTAACACCAGGGTGTCGTCGGTTTTTTCAAAGGCGGTTTGATAAGCCTGCAGGCTGCGGTAAAACGCATAGAACTCGGGGTTCTTGCCGTAGCTGGCCGCATAGATTTCTGCAGATTCGGCATCAGCCCGGCCTCGGCGGTTTTCGGCTTCTCGCTGGGCGTTGGCCAGCAGGATCTGGCGCTGTTTGTCGGCTTCGGCGCTGATCAGTTCGGCGCTTTCGGCACCCTGGGAGCGGAATTCCCGCGCCACTCTTTCCCGTTCGGCGCGCATGCGCTGAAACACGGAGCTGCTGACTTCTGGCGGCAGGTCGATGCGTTTGATGCGAATGTCGATCAGTTCGATGCCGAATTTGCCGGCCACCGGGGCGAGTTTGTCCAGCAGGGTTTGGCCCAGTTCGCTGCGGTCTTCGGTGATCAGTTGTTTGATGGTGCGCAGGCCAAATTCGCCGCGCATGGCATCTTTCATGATCTGGTCCAGACGCAGGTTGGCCTGGTATTCGTCGCCGCCGACGGTGGTATAAAACAAGCCGACATCACCGATGCGCCATTTGGCGAAGGAGTCGACGATGACGTTCTTTTTTTCGGAGGTGAGGAAGCGTTCGGATTTGGTGTCCAGGGTCAGCACTCGGGCGTCAAAGGTTCTGACGTTGTTGATGATGGGGGTTTTGATATGCAGTCCAGGGGCAAATTCGGTGCTGACCATTTTACCCAGCCGAAACAGGATGGCTTTTTGGTGCTGTTCGACATAGAACACTGACAGGTAGCCGGCCAGTAATACGGTGAGACTGGCCGGAATGATGAGGCTGAGAGTTTTGTTGTTCATGGTTTGCTCCGGCTGGGACGTAGTTCGGGGGCGGCGGCTTTGTGGTTATGGGCGGCTTCGCCGCTGTTGTCCGGGCTGCCGAGGTCAGCTACGGGGTGTTTGCTGCCGGCGGCCTGGGCTTCGGCATTGGCCAGCGGCATGTAGAATTGCGGGGCGTTCTGGGTGGATTCGATCAGGATTTTACGACTGCCGCTATAGAGTTTTTCTTTGGCTTCCAGATACAGGCGTTTGCGGGTAATGGCGGGATTTTTTTCGTATTCCACCAGAAGTTGATCAAAGCGTTCGGTTTCGCCTTTGGCTTTAGCCACTTTTTCGGCCTGGTACGCATCGGCTTCCTGGAGTAAACGGGCAGAGGCGCCACGGGCTTTGGGCAGGATTTCGTTGCTGTAGGCTTCGGCTTCGTTGATCAGGCGCTGTTTGTCTTCACGGGCGCGGATGGCGTCTTCAAAAGCCCCTTGTACTTCTTCAGGCGGCTGGGCGTCTTGCAGGTTGACGCTGGCGATGGTGATGCCGGCCTGATAGCGGTCCATGGCGGTCTGGATCTGACTTTTGATTTCGGCCACGATTTCGCTGCGACCTTCGGTCAATACAAAATCCATATCATGCTGGCCGATCACGGCGCGTTCCACGCTTTCGGTCAGTTGTTTCAAAGTGGCTTCGCTGTCTTTGACATTGAACAGATAGTCTTTGGCATTATTGATCTGATACTGCACCGCCAACCGGACATTGATGATGTTCTCATCCCGGGTCAGCATCAGCGACTCCTGGGGAATATTGGCGGCTTTGGCAAAGCGTCCGGAATCGCGGTAGCCCACTTCGATAAAGCGTTGCTGTTCCACATTCACCACTTTCACGCTTTCCAGCGGCAGCGGCCAATGCCAGTTCAGGCCGGGCAAGGTGGTGTCGGCATAAGCGCCAAACCGGCTGACCACGCCTCGGTTGCCCTGATCGACAATATACCAGCCGCTGCCCAGCCAGGCCACCAGCAGCCCGGCACCGGCTACTGCCGCCACTTTCTGCACCCCAAACAGTTGCTGATGGGATTGATAAAAGTCACTGCCGCGCTGGCTCAGGCGTTGCCAGTGCTTATCAATCTCCGCTTTCCAATCGGGTGGCGGAGTGGGTTTGCTGGTGTTAGGTTTTTCTGTAGACATGGTAACTCCTCTTATTAAAGTGACTAGGCTCTGGTCATTTCTCAGCTGTCATTCGGCTCAAGAAAAAGCACCAGATCGTAGCCAAACTGTTCTTTTAGTTTTTTTAAGGCTTGGTTTTGTATTTGTCTGACACGCTCCCTAGTCACTTGTAATTGATCGGCAATAGCCTGAAGAGTCATTTCGGTATGATTTTTCAAGCCAAAGCGCATATTCAGAATGGTCGCTTCCTTTTCCGGCAGGCTGGCAACCACATTCTCTATATATAAATTCAGGTTGTTATCAATCAATTCAGACAAAGGTAGCGAAAACTGTTGTTGCTGCAGGCTATCCATTAGAGTCAAATCGTCATTTTCTTCGGAAATGGCGGCATCCAGAGAATGGGTCGCCTGAAAATAACTACTGACCGTTTTTATTTCTTCCACGCTTAAATCGCATTCCTTTTCCAGTTCCGCTTGGCTGGGCCAGCGATTGTGTTCCAGATAACAATTGCGCATCACTTCAAAAACGGCAGAAGCTTTCTCGGCCAGAGCGATCGGCAGCCTTACCACTCGGTCCTGTTTCACGATCAGCCGGGAAATAGCCTGCTTGATCCAGAAAACCGCATAAGTGGAAAAACAGATGCCGCGATTGGGGTCGAAGCGGTCAACCGCCTTAATCAGCCCCACCATACCTTCCTGCATCAGATCATCAAAACTCAGCTGTGTGGTTTTATACTTATGGGCAATAAATGCTACCAGGCCGGTATTAGACACAATCATTTGTTCGCGCAACGCTTGTAATTGATAACGGCTTTTTAACACCTGCTTTTTATAAAGTGCGTCACTACTGGATGGTTCGGGGTGCTTTTGGCTAATAATCGGCTCAGTCAGTTGGATCAGATAAGCTGAGTAAAAATGGCAGCTGCCCAGCAGTTCAATGGTAGTGTCTGAAGCGGTCCTAAACTCACCTGAACTTGGTACATTACCCTGTACAGAGTCATTGTTTTGTACAATACTGTTGCACAAGCTTGTCAAGGTTTTGTAATTGATGTTGTCGTCACCATCCTCACTGCCGGTTTTGGCTAATTGTGCGGACATTAATTGGCAGGCCAGATTATTTTGCAGCAGTAATTGTTGCAGTTGTTGTCTGGCCAGTTCCATCGTTGTCGCCAGTTGTTGCGCGGCATTCAGGTCTGCATCCTGCTTGGCAGCGCTGTTGGCGGCACGGCTGGACACGCGGTTTTTAGGCGTCTGATCCGGCTTTTGGCGTAACTCCGCACTAGACAATGACAGGTCTGCCAATGGAGCAACAGTTCTTTTTTGTAATGGATAAAATTCTAGTAGTGCCATGATATTCCCACGAGCAAGAATTAAGTTGGCGATAAAGTTATCTCAATGTACAATGTTTGTCAAATAAAAAACTTATACAAAACTTAAACAATGTATTCGATCAAAGCAATTGCCTCATTGACTGGCCTCGGACCAGAAACCCTACGAGCATGGGAGCGCCGCTATCGGATAATAGTTCCGCAGCGTGATGAAAATGCTCATCGTTTTTATTCCCAGCTGGATTTGGAAAAACTGCTGCTGTTGGCGGATTTGACCCGGCAGGGTCATGCCATCAGCAAATTGTCCGGTTTGAGTGTAGAAGAACTACAGAAGCTGTCGCTTCCAGCCACTGTTGTAACCGATCATACGCTGGCTTTTACCGAACAAATTGTCCAGGCCTTGCAGGATTATCGAATAGACCGCTGCGAGCAGTTGCTGAAACGGGCGCTGTTGGCAAGTGAGCCGCTGGTTTATCTGCGCGATATACTCAGTCCGACTCTGACCAGTGTTGGAGAACTGTGGCACGAAGGAAAAATCAATGTTGCCCAGGAACACATGTTTTCAGCTTGTGTAAAGCGTATCCTGCTGGGCATGGTTAACAATATCCGCAGCATTTCCGCCAATCGGCCCGGCATACTGTTTGCCACGCCCAGCGGGGATCGTCATGAATTCGGGATTTTGATGTGTTGTTTGCTGGCTGCCGAACAGCACTACAACTGCTACTATCTTGGCCCTAGTGTCCCTGCCGCCGATATGCTGGATGCCGCCCGCAAGCTGAAAGTCGATATTATTGTGTTAAGTTTGATAAAAACCCCGCCTGAGCCAGAAACCGAAGCCGCCTTGAATGCGGTAGTAACAGCGGCAAAAGCAGAAAAATTTAATATTTGGTTGGGTGGGCACGGCGTAGAATATTGGCAAGGCCAGTATCCGGATTTGGCCCGGTATTGTGAGATGATCGCGAATATTGATGGTTTTTACAGCAAAGCCGTACGTTGGCGGGTTGGGGTGCGGGAGTGAAGATAATGCCTTGGATTAGTACTGCAGGAAAAGCAGCTTATTGCCAAAGCCGCTGATCATCATTGATCAATTTGAAGAATCTCCCGCCTGCGCCGTCTCGTGCTTTCGTCCTTGAACCGAAGGTTCAAGTGGAAACAAATCCAGTCAATCAGGCTTCCTGAAAAAAACAGGCATGCACACCATGAAAGGTAAAAAGTTTCCGGGGTAAAAATAGGTTCAGGAAACACCCAGCACTGCTCGAACGCCGCAGGAGATAGGGTAGGTATTCTATACAGTTTTACAGATTTTCTAAAACCTTTTCTATTTTTAGGCGTAATTCCAGCAATCGTTCGCTGATGGCGCTGTCGTTGGGATTAATATCGGCTTCTGCTGAAATCGGTTCATACGCCATATTCAACGCCGCCAGAACCGCAATCTTATCGGTACCTATCACTTTGCCGGTATCGCGAATTTTGCGCATTTGTTTGTCCAGCTCAGTGGCAGAACGGATCAGTTCATCCTGTTCGGACTTGTCACAGGCTATTTTGTATTCGGTGCCGAGAATATTTAAAGAAACGGCATTGATAATAGGCTTGTTCATGTATCGTTTTCCATCGCTTTCAGACGGGCTAACATGGCTTCAATTTGCGTTTTGGCCTGTGTGTTTTTTTCCAGCAGCTTGGCTTTTTCTTTAACCAAGGCATCCTGTTTGATTTTTAGAGACTTGTTCTCGTTTTTAATCAACAGATATTGCTCAATCAACTGGTCAATTTTAGCTTCCAGAGCAGCCAATTCAATCAATGAGGGGGTTTCTGAAGCAGGCATAAGTAAATTGATGGCAGGATGGATTAAAAGCCAAGATTATCATTAACAATGTTAGCATAAGCGCGTTTTTTAATCAGCATATTAGCAAAAGTGAATAATATACAGATGGGGTATCAAAGCATTTCTGAAATACTGATCAGTTTGGACGCCGATTTTGAGGCCGCCGAAGCTCATGGCGTCGCGGTTGGCATGTTATCTATCGCCATTCAGGCTGATGCCGACAACTGGTTGCAACTGATACTCAGTGATTACGCCGATATTCCGGCACAATATACCGAGCCCTTGTTGGACTTGTTCGAAAAAACCCGTAAAGTGTTGGCCAATGGGCTGGACGAATTTGGTTTCGACTTGCTGCTGCCGGACGATGATGAGCCCTTGGCCGAGCAGAGCGAAGCCTTGCGCGCCTGGTGCCTGGGCTTTTTGTTTGGGGTCGGCTATCTGCGCTCACAGGTCGCCTGGCCCGGCGAAGTGGCAGAAATCATGCAGGATATCGTCGAAATCACCAAACTAGACACCAATATTGAAAATGGTGACGATGAGGATGCCAATGCGCTGATGGAATTGCGCGAATACCTGCGGACGGCAGTGTTAACCGTCAAGGATTATTTTCCGGAAACCTTACCTGTTCAGAGTCATTAACCTGGTTAGCCTCATGAAACAAAGCGAATTTAAAAAACGCCGTACCGCGCTGATGCAACAGATTGGCATAGGCAATATTGCCATCATTGCCAGCGCTCCCCAGCGCACCCGGAATCGTGATGTGCATTACCCGTATCGCCAGGATAGCGATTTTTATTATCTGACCGGATTTAACGAATCAGAATCGCTGGCAGTGTTTATTCCTGGGCGCAAACAGGGCGAATATGTCTTGTTTTGCCGGGAGTTTGACGAGAAAAAAGCCCTTTGGGAAGGTGCGCATGCCGGCTTGGAAGGTGCTACCCAGCATTATGGCGCCAATGATTCGTTTCCAATTGACGATCTGGACGACATTTTGCCGGGATTGCTGGAAAACAAAGCCAAAGTGTTTTATCCCATGGGTAAAGACAGCGAACTGGATCATAAATTATTGGATTGGATTAATCATATCCGTAAACAATCCCGCTCTGGCGTCAGCGCTCCCGGCGAATTGGCCTCTCTGGATCATCTGGTCCATGAAATGCGGCTGTTTAAATCGGCGGAAGAAGTCAAACTGCTGCGCCGGGCTGCCGATATCTCCGCCCAGGCCCATATTCGCGCCATGCGTTACAGTCAGGCCGGGGTTTATGAATATCAGGTAGAAGCAGAACTGTTGCACGAATTTGCCCATAACGGCCTGCGTGCTGTGGCTTATCCTTCAATTGTGGCCGGCGGTAACAATGCCTGCGTGCTGCATTATGTCGAAAACAAAGACAAATTAAAGGCCGGTGATTTATTGCTGATTGATGCCGGTGCCGAATGCGATCATTACGCCGCCGATATTACCCGCACTTTTCCAGTGTCTGGAACATTTTCTGAACCGCAACGCCGGCTTTATCAACTGGTGCTGGACGCTCAGGCCGCTGCTTTGGCACAAATCCAGCCGGGTGTGGCCTGGCACAAAGCGCATGAAGCATCAGTGCAAACCCTCACCAAAGGGCTGGTCGAACTGGGCCTGTTACAGGGCAAAGTCAGCAAACTCATCAAGGATGAAAGCTACAAACAATTTTATATGCATCGGATTGGGCATTGGTTGGGTATGGACGTGCATGATGTTGGCGACTATAAAATCAGTGACGAATGGCGCTTGCTGGAACCAGGCATGGTTTTAACCGTAGAGCCGGGTTTATATGTTCCAGCCTCCTGTACCACCGTCGATGAATGCTGGCGTGGTATTGGTATTCGTATCGAAGACGATGTCCTGGTTACCCCCGGCGGTCATGAGATATTGACGCACAAGGTGCCGAAAAGCATAGCCGACATCGAAGCCCTGATGCTGAGGCATTGATTATGGTAAATGATTACGATCTGATTATAGTGGGTGCCGGTCTGGCCGGTAACTGTCTGGGTCTGGCTTTGCAGCACACCGGCTTAAAAATTGCCATACTCGAAGCTAATAGCCGCAGACAGATGCATGAATCGGTACAGGGGGATCGGGCTTTGGCGCTGGCCGCCGGCACCGTGCAATTATTGCAGGCCCTCAATGCCTGGGAGGCAATAGCCCACAAAGCCACAGCCATTAAACATATTCATGTGTCGGATCAGGGCCATTTCGGCAAAACCCGTTTGTCCGCTGCAGAACAGGGTGTGGAGGCGCTGGGATATGTGATCGTGGCGCGGGATATAGAAGACCATATGGCCGAACTGGTGGCCCAATCCGGTCTCGATTGCTTTTACGATACCAGAGTGGCCGGTTTGAGCAGTGGTGCAGATGCGGTTAATGTCAGCTTGAAACAGCAGGGCCAGGCCGTCAATCTTTCCGCCCGGTTACTGGTCGGCGCCGATGGTGGCCAATCGACAGTGCGCAAATTGCTGGAGATTCCCCTGCAGATCACCGAATACGGCCAGACCGCCCTGGTTACGACCCTGGAAACCACGCTGCCTCATCAGAATACGGCCTTCGAGCGTTTTACGGCGGCCGGGCCGCTGGCCTTACTGCCCTTGGCCGGTAGAAAGTCCGCGCTGGTCTGGACGCGCAGCCACGAGCAGGCGATGGCCCTGCAGAGCGGCGGAGAAGCCGACTTCTTGAGCGAATTACAAGCCTGTTTCGGCTACCGGCTAGGGGCTTTACAGCTTTGCGCACCGCGCCGGGCGTTTCCATTGAATTTGATTCGTGCCCAAAGCATGGTGTCCGGGCGGGCCGTCATTATCGGCAATGCCGTTCATCAACTGCATCCAGTGGCCGGTCAAGGGTTCAATCTGGGTATCCGCGATGTAGCTCTGCTCGCGGAAATGTTGATAGAACAACACCATCAGCAGGGGGATTTGGGTGATGCCGAACGCCTGCAGCGTTATGCCAAACAGCGTCAGCGCGATCATGACAAAACCATCGGTTTTACCAATCAATTAGTAAAAGTTTTTTCCAATGATCGTTTAGCATTGGCGGCACTCAGAAATGCCGGTTTGACCTTGCTGGATCAGTTGCCCAATGCCAAGCAATTATTGGGTAAACATGCCATGGGCTTGGCTGGGCGCTTGCCCAGTATTGGGGCTGGTTAAAGCAAAAGGCCGGCACTTAAAATCAGTCGAGTAAGGATTTTGCTTGGCAAATACCAGGCCGCAAAGCTTTAGGCAATGCCGCGATAGCGGATTAATGTCTTGCCGGGCAGAATGTCCGGCAAGAATGTTGGTAATTTCCTTCACATAAAATTGAAATTGGCGCTACAATTAACTGAAATCAAAAAGACTTTCTTTTGCTTGTAACTGAATTGTTAATCAGGAAGCCAATCTATGTTTAAACTTATAACCAGACTGAAAACCAAGCAAGCCCCTCTGCGTTATCTGTTCTTACTGGGGTTAATGCTGTTACTGAATGCATGTGGCAGTTCTTCTCCCAAAAAAGATAATCTGAGTCTGGTCAAGCCGGATGTTATCGCGCAACGACCCCAGCAGCGCTCCCAATTCACAGAACATAATAGTGTTGATCACAGTAAAGTCGTTTATTCCGGCGTTTTCCCCAAGCCTATGGCCTTGGAACCGGCTGTCGATTTTTGGCGTAAAACCTATGCAATCTGGCCGCGCTCCCAGGTGGCGGTGCATGATGACCGTTATCTGGATATCGTTTATGAAGTGGTAACGGTGCCGGGCAATGTTGGCGAAGGATTAACAATCGAACAGAAAGAATTTGTCAGTCAGCGCCGCGAATACTGGAAAAGCCAGCTGGCTGGTTTGGAAGCCAAATTGCGTTATGGCGCTGAGCTTAATGCTCATGACCGGCATGTTATCAATAAATATGAAAGTACCGGTAAACCCCTCAGCTTTATCAATGGTGCCAGTGATAGGGTGCGGACTCAACGCGGCACTCGCGAACGCTTTAAGCGCGGCCTGGAGATCAGCGGTCGTTATGATCGGCAGTTTAGAAAAATTTTCCGAGAAGCGGGTTTGCCGGAAGACTTTGCCTATCTGCCCCATGTCGAATCGTCCTTTCAGGTAGCGGCTAAATCTTCGGCGGGCGCGGTAGGTTTGTGGCAATTTACCAAATCGGCGGCCAAAACTTTTATACCTGGCCATGATAGCGTCGATAGACGCATGGATCCGATTGTCTCCGCTAATGGTGCGGCCCGTTATCTTAGTCACGCCTACGGTAAGCTTGGTAATTGGCCGACGGCAGTTACTTCATACAATCATGGTATCGGCGGCATGAAACGCGCCCAGAATCAAATCGGCCCGGATTTTACCCGGATAGTCGAGCAGTACGATGGCCCTGCCTTTGGCTTTGCTTCCCGCAACTATTACGCCCAGTTTTTAGCTGCTCGGGAAATCGCCAGCAATCCCCAGCAATATTATAGCGAGGGTATCCTATACGAGACCCCTGGCGACAACAGTCAATTGCTGGCATACAAATAGCCAAAATCTGGTCTGTCTATGTGTCTTGGTGAGTTTGCATTTAAGTTTCACAGGTTTTTTGCCGGAGAGGAATCATTCACGGCATTATTGCCCGGCGCCAATAAATTTACTACTTAATTTATGGTTTTTATTTATTTGGGCGCGTAATAAATAATTAATATTTATGTGTTATTATTTAAGAAGTTTAAATCAATTAAATTGGCCTGAATCCGTACTTATTTTAGTGAAATTGATATAAATCAAAAGCATAGCCTGTTTTCGATTTTCCCAAATCATAACTAAAATACACTTGACTGCTGGATTTTTGGCAATTTAAGTGCCAAATACGTATTCAGACAGAGTTGTAATGTTAAGTCCAAAACTGAGCAGGCAACGCAACTATTGATTTATACCGCTTTATTTTTATGGTTTTCGCCGCCAAATTTATGTTGGCTAAAATTGCCATAAATAATAAAGCAAGCTATTAAAAAATGTTTTCAATAATGGCATTTTTAATAGGGTAATTTAAACACTTAAATATTAATGTATGGGATGTTAACAATGAAAATTTTTAAAAAAACCTTAACCGCTTTATTGATGATGTCGGCGATGGTTTCTGGCGCTGCCCTGGCTAACAGTGCAGGCGACGCTAAAGTTCGTGCTGCTGGCGAATTGACTCTGGCTAAAACCGAAGAAGCGGTTGCTCTGCTGGAAAAAGGCGGCGATAAAGCTCAAGTTCTGCAATTATTGGGTGAAGTACGTCAATCACAAAAAGAATTCCGTTATGAGCAAACCGAGCGTTTGCGTCAAAAAGCCGGCGATGCACTGAGAATCGGCCGTGAAGAACTGGAAAAAGGTGATGCTAACGCCCTGACCAGCCTGAAAAAAGCCTTAGGTTTCTACAAAGAAATGTTTGTCGTTTATAACGCTGCCCACTAAGGTAGGCTATCTAGTCGCTGCCTACTAAAAGTAGTTGCGGCACTGGATTTGAGTTATGGCGTAACTGGTTCCCGTAATTTCTACGGGAACCGGAATCCTCCGCAAACCCCCTCCCATTTTTAGCCATAATCCGCCGAGTTAACCAAGCACATAGCTTCTGCGTGGTTTTTAATATTTAGCGCAGACAAGCAGGCCGGACAGCGGTAACATAATTACCATTTCCTTCTGGCCATGAACCATATGTTTTTACATTTTCTGCCCAAAACCCAAATTTCTATCCGCGAGAATCTGAAATGGCTTTATATTCTCAGAAATCTGATGTTGTTTGTGGTGATCATCACCGTATTGATTGCGGTAAATGGCTTAAGCATAGAGTTGCCGCAAAATCAGCTTTGGTTGGCTATTTTTGCCATTTCCATACTCAATCTTTATACCTGGCTCAGGCTGCGGACTGACGAAGAAGTTACCGAGCATGAGATTTTTTCGCAAATCTGCATGGATGTATTCGCGTTAGCTTATTTGCTGTATCTGACTGGCGGTGCTTCCAATCCCATTATCTGGGTATTCCTGTTGCCGCTGATAGTCACGGCCATCATGCTGCCTCAGGCCTATGCCTGGAATATGGTGATTATTACCTCATGCGTGTATACCGTGCTAATCGCCTATAACGTACCATTGCCCATCGTCGAACCCCATTTGATGCATCCACCCATGACCGATGCCACCCCGGAAATGATCTTAAAAATGCATATGATGAATGATCGCCGATATTTTAATCTGCATGTGTTCGGCATGTGGTTCGGTTTTGTGTTTAGTGCCGGACTGGTGGCATTTTTCGTAGTAGAATTATCCAAAACCCTCAGAGATAGAGAGCGCAATCTGGCTGAAGCCAGGGAAAGCGCCTTGCGCGATGAGCGGGTGGTATCACTCGGTACCCTGGCAGCCAGCGCCGCCCATGATATGGGAACCCCGTTGGGCACTATCGCCATCCTGACCCATGAAATGGCGGCAGATTTACCCGAACACCGTTTTCCTGAGCTGGCCCAAAAACTACTGATAGTTCAGCAACAAATTGATCGTTGTAAACAGGCTTTATCGGTAATGTCTGCTTCTGCCGGAGAAATGCGCGCCGAATCCGGCAAAATGATGTTGGTCAGCGAATACATAGACGAAGTGCTTAATCAATGGCGTACCCACAAAGTTGCCACCAAGCTTAAATTGTTTATTTCCCAAAAAGTCGATATGAGTGCGCAGATAATTGCTGAGCGTACCGTTACCCATTCTATTATCAATATCCTTAATAATGCGGCTGAAGCCTCGCCCGCCGATTCCGGCATCGAATTTCACGTAGAATGGGACAGTTCAACACTTAATTTAAAGATTCGCGATTACGGCCCAGGTTTGCCGGCCGAATTTCTGGCTTTTGCCGGTCATCAGCCGGTTAAAAGCAACAAAGAGGGCATGGGAGTAGGCTTGTTTTTAACCTATACCACCATCAAACGTATCGGCGGTAAAATTAACTTTAGTAATCTTGAATCATGCGGGGCTAGTGTAGAAATCAGCCTGCCGCTTTTAACTAAGGAGAGTATAGATGACAGCTTTACCCACGGAGAAGCCACAGTTATTACTGGTTGACGATGATGTGACTTATTGTTCGGTACTGAAAGCGGCTCTGGAAAAGCGCAATTTTCAGGTCAGTGTGGCAAATGATGTCAACACGGCCATACAGCTGGCCGAGCAGACCGAACCGGAGTATGCGGTTATCGACTTGAGGATTGGTTTTGAATCAGGTTTGGAAATGGTTAAAAACCTTATTTCCCTGGATTCCAATACCCAGATTGTCATGCTCACCGGCTTTGCCAGTATTGCCACGGCGGTAGAAGCGATTAAACTGGGCGCGAAACATTATTTAACCAAACCGGCCAACGCCGATGAAATAGTCAATGCCTTGCACAAAAACGAAGGTGACGCCTCTGTTGCCATCAGTGATAGTCCGCTCTCCGTTAAACGTTTGGAGTGGGAACATCTGCAAAAAGTACTGATGCAGCACGAAGGCAATATCTCTGCCGCTGCCCGGGCTTTGAATATGCACCGGCGCACCTTGCAACGTAAATTGGAAAAACGTCCGGTTAAAGAATAAAGTTAGGCTTTTGTGCCATCCACCACATTAAAACAACAATATAGGTGAAAAATGATTAGAAGTATGACCTCTTTTGCTGATGGCGAAATTTTGGCAGGTGAACTGGTTATCCTTTGCGAATTGCGTTCTGTTAACCATCGTTATAGTGATGTCAGTGTCAAGTTACCGGATAGACTTAGATTTGCCGAAAGTGATGTGCGGCGCTTGATAGGCGAGAAGCTCAAGCGCGGTAAAATTGAATGTAGTATCAGTTATAAAAAACAGCTCAGCACCCAAAATTTTGTGGTTAATACCGCAGTCGTGGAAAAACTGCTGGCTGCCACCCAACAGATAGCCGAACACATGTCCGCCCCGCAAGCCTTTTCAGCATTGGATGTATTGCTGTTCCCCGGTGTGCAGCAGGAAAATGAAACCGACAAAGAATCCCTGCGCGAAAAAATCATCACCCTGCTGGATCAAACACTGAATAAAATGCTGGCAACCCGAACCAGGGAAGGCCTGCAACTGGCAGAATTAATTGCTGATCGTTGTCTGAAAATTCAGCAATTGGTGGTAGCCGGTCATGCTCGCATGCCGGAAGTATTGAACAATTTGCGCAGTAAACTCACCGCACGTATCGTAGAACTGGTTGCCGAGCCCAATTACGACCGCCTGGAACAGGAGCTTGTACTGATGGCGCAAAAGCTGGATGTGGCCGAAGAACTGGATCGCCTGGAAACCCATGTCACCGAAGTGCTGCACACCCTTAAACAATCCGAACCCAGCGGCCGCCGCCTAGACTTCCTGATGCAGGAAATGAACCGCGAAGCCAATACCTTGGGTTCAAAATCCGCAGACCGGGAAATGACCCAGATTTCCATAGACCTAAAAGTGCTGATAGAACAAATGCGCGAGCAAATTCAAAATATTGAATAACAAGCTAAGCTGCATGTCATAGGGCGTGAGGCGATAGCCGTATTGCGCCGGATGCAAGCGATACCTGTTATGACAAGTGTTAGCATAAAGGATACCCCATGCCAGATTACCGCCGTTACCGAATACCGGGAGGATGTTACTTTTTTACCGTTAATTTGTTGGAAAGAAGTCAAAATAATCTTCTGGTTAGGCACATTGATAATCTGCGAAAATCGGTACAAGCGACGCGAAAGAAAAGGCCGTTCCATATAGACGCTTGGGTCGTATTACCAAACCATATCCATTGTGTTTGGACATTACCGCCGAGGGATATTGACAACACCAACCGCTGGCGGCTGATTAAACAAAGCTTTTCCAAGAGTCTTCCGGCAACGGAAAAACGCTCAACCGTTAGGCTAAAACGCGGTGAACGAGGTATTTGGCAGCGCCGTTTTTGGGAACATTTAATTGTTGACGAAACCGAATATGCGGCGCATATCGAATATTGCATGATTAATCCGCTAAAACATGGCTTGGTTAAGCGAGTTGGGGATTGGCCATATTCCACGTTTCACCGCGATGTTGAACGCGGTATATTTCCAGTTGATTGGGGCGGTTCTGTTGAAGTTAACAAGGCGATTGATCAATACGATGATTGGAATGAATTGTAAATGGTTTTTTGATTGTAGACTGTGAGAGGGAATAAAAAATCATATGAAAACGGTTACGCTAAGCCGCAATCCATAGGGTGCCAATAGGCGATAGCCGTATTGCGCCGGATGCTGGAAGAAGACCCTGTTTGCAGCTGTTAGCATTAACGCACTTAAATGGGCAAAAAACATGCTTTATCAGAGTAAGCTGTCATCAATATGCTAAATATAGGTGCTGTCTCGTGTCGTTGGTACTAAAAGCAACTGGACTGGTGCGTTGGGCGTTGCTGCACACGAACCCAGCGCAAAAAGACGCCAAAAATCTAGCCGCTGCCGGATTGAAAGAAAAAGCACAACAACTTTTTGAACTATTAAAAAACGATCCATTGCAGCATCTACCGCCATTTGAAAAGCTGGTTGGAGATTTAACTGGCTCGTACTCTCGACGCATCAACATTCAGCATCGCCTGGTTTACCATGTGCTTGTTAATGAAAAACAGGTCAAAATATTGCGTATGTGGAGCCACTATGAGTAATGCAAATTACTATTATTGTTTAGACATAAATTGTTGATGACTGGCTGGACTCGACCCACAAGAGACAGTCGCTGTAATTTTACCAATGACAGCTTATTGGTTTGTAGTTGACATGATGTAGGATGGGTAGAGGCGATAGCCGAAACCCATCACGATGACCGTAAATATAATAAACAAAGTTATGTTAATATTTAGAATTGCTATCAATATTCATGTTGCATAGCGACATATATTGATGGGTTTCGGCTATCGCCTCTACCCATCCTACGTGCTAGAATGCCATCATAACCGAAAAATCAGAATAAATTATGCCTCAGCCATTTAATGAAAGATATAAAGAGTCACGGCCCATTGTTAGAGGTGGTAGAGACTGTCTTATTACAAGACCAGATCTTGCTGCACATATTGCTAATATTGCACATATGTGGACACATATTGATGTATTGTTTGGGGTGCTTCTTGGAGTATTAACAAAAAGTGATGCATCTACATCCATGATGATCTACACATCCATAGTTAACAATGGTACAAGATTCGATATATTAAAAAAAATTGTCAACTCAGAACTCAACCATGATTTAATCCAACAGTTCGCCAAAATTATTAAAAAATATCGCCAACTAAGTCCGTCAAGAAACAGAATAGTGCACGGGATGTGGGCTATTTCAGATGAAAAACCAGATGAGATATATCTAATTGATCCAAATTGGCATCTTAATAACCTTGCATCTTGGTTTGGCGGAGAGGTTGTTATTAAAAACAAAAGCAAGATTGAAATAGATGTCTACAAAATAAATGATTTCATTGACATTCAAAGAAATATAATAGACTTTGAAAGGTTATTAAATGAATTTTGTTCAAATTCTGAAATTTATATAAATCAAGTGGTTATCCATGATCGAATTGGAAATTAAAAATCCCATATTGCCAATATCTTTTCGATAGCAAAAGTCGGCTATCAATTCCACTTCGGTCATTAAAGCCAGAGCTCCTCGGTCTGCTTTTGGCCGTAATTGCCCATTTATTTACGTTGGGCTGTAGCTTTATTTCCGCGTGAGTACGACTCCCACCCTGGATAGGCATTACTCGTTTCGAAAAATAAGTTTGCTTTGCAAAATGTAAGAATATATCTTACACTAGCTTTTTATAATCCGACCAGGGGAACAACATGGCACAAACAAGAACTCAAACTGTTAGCCTTGGTGAGTACTGGAACAACCTCATTGACTCTTTGCTCAAAAGTGGACGCTATGCAAGCGTTAGTGAAATTATGCGTGATTCTTTACGATTGCTAGAAGAAAGGGAAGCAAACTCAAAACTGCAATCTTTACGTATGGCCTTAATTGAAGGTGAAGAAAGTGGCGATTCCGGCGAATTAGAAATGGAAACAATCAGACAGGAAGCCAAAAAAGAAGCCGGTTTAGCGTGAAAATGCGCAAAATCCATACTCAGGCACTCGCAAAACAGGATATAAAAAATATCTGGCTTTACTCTTTTAACAAATGGGGAGAGGAGCAGGCGGATTTTTATTTTGATGAATTAAATGATGCTTTCGCTTTAATTGCTGAAAATCCGGAATTGGGTTTTGCCTGTGATTACATTCGGGAAGGGTACAGACAATTCCACATCAATCGTCATTTAATTTTTTATTGTGTTTCAGCTACCAAGATTCATATTATACGGGTACTACACGACAGTATGAATTACATCGTGCATTTATAAAACTTTCAGGGCTTGATGGGAAGTTGATCAGTGGAGGCTGGACACTCATCATGAGGTTAAAATTTTAGCAAAGGGATTCCCACAACAGGATGTTGCCCGGTTACGACCCAGAATGGACATACGATCATTAAAATTCGCCGCCTGATAACGGTCGTTCATGACAAGCAGCGTAAGGGGATGTTGTGAATTAATAGCAAATTTTGAAAGGGTTTCGAACCCTTGATACGTTGTCGTATACACACTTTCCATGCGTGCGCCTTCGGCCGCTCGGCCAATATCCAATTGATTTATAAAGACTAATAGAAATTAGTCGCTTTATGATACCCGTAGACAAGATCAGATTATACAGCCTAGTATAACGTATTTTGTAGTAGTTGTATGTGGTATAAGTCCATGTTTTATATTGTTTATTTTACCTTGTTTTCTAAATTTGTTGAGCAAAATAAAGAATGTAATTCGGAAGCACAGATAATATTTTGTGTTCTTGACGATCAGGTGCGAAATGTGCATTCAAAAAATCAACGGTATCGAATGCAAATCAGCTATAATCTATGTAACAGCTATTTCGCTGAAATTGGAGGATTGACTATGCGAACCATGACATCGTTGGACGCTCAGAATCACTTTGGCGAACTCATTGATACATCGCAACGGGAACCAGTGCTGATTACTCGTCGCGGTCGTCCTGTATCTTTTGTTTTATCAACATCAGGTAATCCAGCTACAACTCTGTTGCAAGTGATGAAACTAATGAACGAATTATCTCCGCTTAAAGGTGTCGCGGCAGTTAAAGCGTTTGACGCATACAAGCAAAAAATTAGTGGAGCTGCTGAAGAAGATGGTTTAACTGAAGATGACATTACTGCTTTAGTTCATGCCAATCGCTGAAACTAAACGAATTGTTGTCGATACGAGTCTTGCGATTAGTGCTGCAATCCTACCAAATTCAATTTCCGCTAAAGCATTTTCATTAGCTTTAAAAAAATTTCAGATTGTTGCATCGGATTCTACATTGGCAGAATTGGTTGATGTAATCTATCGACAAAAATTTAATAAGTATTTGAGTGATGAAGCACGGCTTGAGTTTTTGACCTTATACGCACAATCGTCAGAAATTGTTTCAGTCACTAGCGTCATTACTGATTGCATTGATCCTAAAGACAACCAGTTTCTGGCCTTAGCGATTGATGCTGGTGCCAGCTTTATTCTAAGTGGTGATCCTCATTTGACAGGCATGAATCCATACAGAGGTGTAGCAATTGTTGGGCCTAAATATATTGTCGATAAGTTCAAATGAAAATTTATATCGCATCGCACCATATCTACTTGCTAGATAAAAGTTATGACTTTTGACTCCTATAATACCACTGACACAGAAGTTTCAGTAACCGAATGGCGTTACCAAAAACCTATAGAAGTTGCAGAATACGATATTCAACAAGCTATATCAAGTTTTCCTAAGACTCGGTATTATGGGAGTAAAAGACGATTACTATGTTGGATACATCAAGCAGTAAGAGAACTACCATTTACCACTGTATTAGATGGCTTTAGTGGTACTGCTAGTGTGTCTTTATTATTTAAAGCAATGGGAAACATGTTAGTTTTCATGATGCCTTATTGTGCAATACAATTTCGGCGCAGGCACTGTTAAGGAACCTTTGAAAAACTGACATTTTCAGCATCAGCCACTTGAAAAGTTGATCAAAGATTTGAATATTTGGTCATTTTTGTATAAAAACAGCCGGATTCACTCCAAAATAAGCCCGTTTCTGGGCCTATTTTCAAATTTCAGACGCAATCAGGCGTCGACGTTCGTAAGCATCCCCGCGTATGACATTGGCAATCGCTGCCAGGAAGGTCAATCGGGCAGCGTTTTTGGCTAAACCGCGATAGCGATTTTTGGCATAGCCAAAGCGGATTTTAATATCCCGAAATACGAAAATAGGGGACGTACCCAATGCTGTTCACTTTACGATTTCAATTTTCCAGTTATAACATTGATTAAGAGCTTCATTTCCCTGTCGAGGCAGATGTTGTTTGGTTCGTCGTTTAACACAACGAGGATTTGATCGTAAGCGCTTAATAAAGCACGTACTACCCCTATCTGGCAAAATTCTGATTTTTAAAATTCCAGGGCAACAAGGCTTCAATTTTTTCAACCGTATCGGCATAAGGCAGTGCTTTGAGGACTTGGGTTAAATAGGCGTAGGGTTCTATTCCATTAGCTTTAGCCGTTTCAATCAAACTGTAATGGATTGCGCTGGCTTGTGCCCCTTTGGGGCTATCACTGAATAACCCTGCTTTGCGACCAATCACAAAGGGACGAATAGCGTTTTCAGCAAGAATATTGCTGATGTTCAATTCCCCATTCGAGCAATACACCATCAGCTTATCCCATTGATTACTGAGGTAAGTCATGGCCTTGCCGGCGAAGGTGCAAAGCGTTTGACTTTGGATAACCGTAGCGCTTCTTCGAGTAACTCAATCCGTTGTTTGAGCGAGGCAATGACTTCGGATTTAAGTTCAACGGTTTGCGTTAACTCATCCACGCGTTGTGCTTTTTCAAGTAATTCAGCGAGCATCCCCGGCAACAAGACAGCCGAGTAATCATCGTGTTCTAAGGCAGGAAAGTGAGGTGAAATCATGCTGATATTATACGCGATTTCACTCCGTAAATACTGATATTTCCCTTAAAAAACAGATTCATAATGCCGGTTTTTATGGCCTTTCATGACGCTAATGTCATAGCCATCCAAAAGCCAATTCAACTGCTGACCGGTTAACGTTAACAGTGCCTCATCACCCTTCGGCCACTTGAACTTATCCTCGACCAAAGCCTTGTAATAAAGGACAAAGCCCGTGTTTTCCCAGAACAAACATTTGATTTTAGTTCGCTGCTGATTGGTGAACGCATACAGCCCACCATCAAACGGATTATGGCCGAGCTCACACTCAATAATCGCCGCCAGGCCACGATGGGATTTGCGAAAATCAATGGCTTGCCGGTAAAGATAGACCTCTGTCAGTTCCAAGGCGGGGCGCATGATATAAGTCACCGCAATACCTCAAGCAAGGGTTTAATCAAAGCCAGATTAGTCTGCGTAATCCCGGTCAACCGGATGCCATCCCGAAAGCACAAGGACAAGCCCGGCGAGGAAGGTGTGGCGACAGGTGCCGCTACTTGCACTCGGGCAAAGCCGCTTTTTGGATCAGGCGAAATCGGTTCGCACTCTGCCAGGAACTTGCGCTTCCAATAACTAAATCGATGGACAAGTAGCGCTTGCTGGCGGCAGTAACTGGCTTGAGATAACCCGGAGGTGTGCCATTGCTCGATATGGCGTTGCCAGAATTCGTGATCGGTATTGCTTTCGGTTGATGCCATCGTAAATCCCAAGTTTATAGCGTGGGGATAGTCTGACAGGGCCCATAAGGGTTGTGAATTACGCGGATAATTGAGCGCTTACCCCCATCTAGCCATTTTTCCATGCACTGTTAATATGTTCGCTATCCACTTGACAGGGCAGCAGTGATTCAATATCTTCCAGAGTCTGAGCTTTGGGCAGTTCTTTAAAGTAAGCGCTCAATAAAAGACGTACTCGCCCTTACCTGGACAAATTCGGATTTTTAAAATTCCAGGGCAACAAGGCTTCAATTTTTTCAACGGTATCGGCATAAGGTAGTGCCTTGAGCACTTGGGTTAAGTAGGCGTAGGGTTCCAAGCCATTGGCTTTAGCTGTTTCAATTAAGCTGTAATGAATCGCGCTGGCTTGTGTGCCTTTAGGGGTATCCGAGAACAACCAAGCTTTGCGGTTATGCAAAGCTTTGCATAATCTTAATAACTGGCTATTCGCCGATACCATAAAAGGTGCCAAAGCCAGCGCCAATCTCTATAGCCTGATTGAAACCGCCAAACTCAATGGACTAGAGCCGTATCGCTATCTGCACCATATTTTAAAAGAACTACCTAAGGCGCAGACTCTGGAAGATATTGAATCACTGCTGCCCTGGCAAGTGGATAGGGCGCATATTAACAGCAGATGGAAAAATGGGTAGCTGGGGTTTGCTAACCGCTTACGCCCGATCTGAGCTATTCAGAATATTTGAATGCTCAGCGCCAGAGCGAAGCCTGCTAGCCTGGGTTAGCCATTATGTTTGCTCACCAGCGGAAATTTCTCAGGATAGCGAATAGATTCTACAGCCAAATCCACATCTAACTCAGGCCAATACAAATGGTTGGATGATGGAAGCTCGACATTAAGAATCTTACTGACCGTGGCATCCTGAAACCAAGGGAAGCTGGAGAATGGCAGAAACAGTTCTTCATCTTCCAGCAATAGCCAAAAACCATGCCCGGAGATATTAGTTACTTCAGCTGGAGAAATGTTTGAGCCAAGCGTTGCGGACTTCATTTTCGTGCTCCTGAATTAAGCGAAGCGCTTCGTTGATTTCGTGTTGTGAAAGCTCAATGTATTGGTCAAGCTCAATCTTGGGTTCAATCCAAAATTTTGCCTCTCCATTTTGAGTCTGAACATGAACGTGCATTCTCGGTTCCTCACGGGAGAAAAAATAAAACCGGAAGCCACTTTCGCGAAAAACAGTTGGACTCATTAAATCCCTTGATGTTCACTCATGGATATTATCTAACGTTAGGCTTACAGGCTGATCTAGGAATCCTCTGAACGTTGGATTTAAGCCGTTTACAATAATGATTAGTATTGAATCAATATTTTGAATATACCATGAAACCACTGATGCAACAATAAATTTGTGAACATCTGTAGAGAACAAATAAAATGTCCGGAAAAGTGTAGTCACATCATCGGCGGCAATGCGCCCGTTTACAGTCATTCATCAATGATTGTTTATGTGGCCGCTACTGGCCGACCGACAATCATATGTGTATGGTGTAATGAATTCTTAAGGATTGCCACCAGCTACAAGTTGTTTCGTTACCTATTTAATTTAATCAGTTGGCAGTAGATTGTTGATCAAAACATATAAATCTGCCAACAGATGCGGATCCACGCCACTATTGTGTTGATAAATCAATGGCTAATTGCGAATAGGGATTAGAATCCAACTATGCGCTTCAGAAGTGGGAAAATACACTAAAATAACAGTATCAAACCCAAAGGAGTAAACATGGCTATTGATTATCACAATATCATTACCCTGCAACCAGGCAAGCGCAGCGGGAAGCCTTGCATTCGTGGTTTGCGAATTACGGTTTATGATGTACTTTCATGGTTGGCTGAGGGTATGAGCCGGCAAGAAATATTGGATGATTTTCCAGAACTTAATGGAGATGACATCACCGCCTGTTTACTCTTTGCCGCAGACCGGGAGAGAAATTCTGTTGCGATTAGCACATTATGAAATTACTGTTAGATGAAAACCTGTCGCGGCGCATCATTCCGTTCATTCAGGACTATTATCCTGCTTCAACTCAGGTTGCCCTAATCGGGCTGGAACAGGCTGATGATGCAGCCATTCGCCAATACGTCATCACCCATGATTTCGTGATTGTGACCCAAGATGCAGATTTTTACGAAATGAATCTGGTTTATGGGCAGCCACCAAAAATTATCTGGCTAAAAACGGGTAATCAAGCTAAGCCGGTAACCATCAAAGCCCTGTTGGATAATCATACCCAGATAATACAAACTTTGATGGTTGATGGTAAAGACTGCATTGAGATATTCTAACGCGACCGGCAACACAATAAGCCGCAATCCTTAGAGCGTCAATAGGCGCAGCTATTGCACCGGATGCATTACACCCAGTTTTCCGTCAACAAGCCAGGAACCCTGTTAAATTCACGCAGATTGTTGCTGACAAGCACCAATCCCTGACTACGGGCATGAGCGGCAATGTGCAGATTGTTTACCCCTATAGCTTGTCCAGCAAGCTCAAGGGCAGCGCGAATAGTGCCGTAATGATAGGCAGCTGATTCGGTGTAAGGAAGCACTTGCAGGCGGCTACAAAAATCTTCAATGGTGGACAAGTTTTTAGCAGGAAACTGACTTTTTTCTGCACCATGCACCAGTTCCGCCAAGGTGATGATGGAAATTGCCATCCTATTGTGATGTTTATTGAAAGTGGCTAATACTTCGATAGGTCGTTGTTTGATCACATAAATGACAATGTTGGTATCAAGCAGAAATCTCAACATTTTTAAAAGCTTTCGCGTTCGCTTTGCTGTTGGCTGGCGCGTTCAGTCATAAAATCGTCGCTGACTGTGGGGCCGGCAATAAAAAAACTATCCCATGCCGATTCTACCGGCGCAATGATACGCTCATTGCCTACTAGCCTGACTTCAACTTTTTTCACAGACTCTGGAAAACGCATGTCTGCCGGCAAACGCACAGCCTGACTGCGGTTATTGGTGAATACGGTGCTTGTGGTCATAGTCTTCCCCTTTAATGCCATATAGCAATACTATATCCCCGATTAATTAGGAAATCAATCATTGTCAATAATAGCTATGTGTCCAAACGTTAGTCGCTCAGAAAAGTTCAGCTGGACTCGACCCAAAAGCGACAATCGGTTTAATTTTGCCAATGGCCGTAAATTTACGCTGAGTTGATGCTGGGTGTCATGTTGTTCAACCCAGCCTTGGAGATGAAAGCTGTCGTTCTCAACGCTAGGTACCATTAGCGATAGCGTAATCGTAAGAATGAGACCTCTATCGGGTCGATTACCCCAAGCTAAAACAAGCCGCTAATCACCCCATCATCACTAATATCAATCCGCTCGGCAGCCGGTATTTTGGGCAGACCCGGCATGGTCATCATGTCACCAGCAATTGCCACGATAAAACCGGCTCCGTTAGCCAGCCGCACTTCGCTGATTTCCACGGTATGACCACTGGGTGCGCCTTTGGCGTTAGGGTCGGTGGAAAACGACATTTGGGTTTTGGCCATACAGATCGGGAAATCGCCGTAGCGTTTTTGTAAGGTGCGGATTTCCGCCTGTACCTTGCTGCTGGCGGTAATACCCGCTGCGCCATACAGCTTGGTGGCAATTGCGGAAATTTTGTCCCACAAGGGTAATTCAGCATCATAGACATAACTAAAGCCGGGTTCCCGGTTATCCACGATCTGCAAAATTTCCTCAGCCAGTTGCTCGGCACCCGCGCCGCCGTGCGCCCAATGCTTGGCAACCACACATTTCACGTCCAGCGCCGCACATTTGGCTTGTAACAGTTCAATTTCCGCCGGGGTGTCGAAAGTAAAATGGTTGATACTGACCACACAAGGCAGGCCATAATGGGTGCGGATATTGTGCAGATGGCGTTCCAGATTGGCAAAGCCCTGTTCCAACGCTTCCAGATTTTCCTGATTCAGATTATCTTTGCTCACCCCGCCATGAAACTTCAACGCCCGCACTGTAGCCACCAGCACCACCGCTGCCGGGGTTAAGCCTGCCATCCGGCATTTGATGTCGATAAACTTTTCTGCGCCTAAATCAGCACCAAAACCGGCTTCAGTCACGGCGTAATCCGCCAGTTTTAAAGCGGTTTTGGTAGCGGTCACGGTATTGCAGCCGTGGGCAATATTGGCAAATGGGCCACCGTGGATAATCGCCAGATTGTTTTCCAGGGTCTGCACCAGATTAGGCTTAATGGCGTCTTTTAACAATGCCGCCATCGCCCCGTGCGCTTTCAGATCGCTGGCGTAAACGGGAGTGACCTTGTCGGATTTATAGCCAATCACAATCCGGCCTAACCGGGCTTTCAGATCGGCGCGGCTGGTGGCCAGACACAAAATCGCCATCACTTCGGATGCCACCACAATATCAAAACCGTCTTCACGCAAATAACCGTTAGCGACACCGCCCTGACCAATGGTAATTTTGCGCAGTGCCCGGTCATTCATGTCTATGACCCGTTTCCACTGAATCCGGCGCGGGTCTATGTCCAGCGCATTGCCGTGGTTGATGTGATTGTCTATCAACGCTGATAACAGATTATGCGCCACACCTATAGCGTGAAAATCACCGGTAAAATGCAGATTGATGTCTTCCATAGGCACCACCTGGGCATAACCGCCGCCGGCAGCACCGCCTTTAACACCAAAACAGGGGCCTAGCGAAGGTTCACGCAGGCAGATGATGGTTTTTTTGCCTAGCCGGTTCAGCGCATCGCCCAAACCCACCGTGGTGGTGGTTTTACCTTCACCGGCCGGAGTAGGGCTGATGGCTGTCACCAGTATCAGCTTGCCGTCTGTCCGGTCAGTCAGGGAATTAACATATTCCAGCGATAATTTGGCTTTGTAATGACCATAAGGGTCAAGATGCTCTGGGGCAATGCCAAATTTTTCACCGGCCAAATCAATGATAGGCCGCAGTTTGGCTTGTTGGGCAATTTCAATGTCGGACATGGATATTTTCCAAAAAAATGTCTAGGTAAAGCTAATTCAGTACAGCGTCGTGATTAAGCCCGATAAACCGGGAACAGTGCGCACAACTCGTGAACTCTGCCGCGTACTCTGTCAATGACGGCTTCATCGTTAATGTTATCCATCACATCACTCATCAAATGGGCAATTTCCCGAACTTCCGCTTCTTTAAAGCCACGGGTAGTCGGTGCCGGCGTGCCAACCCGAATGCCGCTGGTAACAAAAGGAGACTGCGGGTCATTCGGCACGGCATTTTTATTGACAGTAATATGGGCGCGGCCCAGTGCGGCATCGGCCGCTTTACCGGTAATACCTTTAGCCACTAAAGAGACCAGCATCAAATGGTTATCGGTACCGCCAGACACCACATCAAAGCCGCGCTCGATAAACACTTCCGCCATTGCTTGGGCGTTTTTCACCACTTGCACTTGATAGGTTTTAAATTCTGGCGTCAACGCCTCTTTAAACGCCACGGCCTTAGCCGCAATTACATGCATTAACGGGCCGCCTTGAATGCCCGGAAAGATATTGGAATTGATTTTCTTTTCCAGCTCAGGGTTGCTTTTTGCCACGATCAAGCCGCCACGTGGGCCGCGCAGGGATTTATGGGTGGTACTGGTCACCACATCGGCAAACGGTACCGGGTTGGGGTAAATCCCGGCGGCCACCAAACCAGCCACATGGGCCATATCCACCACAAAATAGGCACCAACCTGATCGGCAATTTCCCGGAACCGTTGCCAGTCCCAAATCCGTGAATAAGCCGAAAAACCGGCAATAATCAGTTTGGGTTTGTGTTCTAGTGCCAGAGCCTCAACTTGGGCATAATTGATTTCGCCGGTTTCTGGATTCAGGCCATATTGGATAGCGTTATAAATTTTGCCGGAAAAATTGGGTTTGGCGCCATGAGTCAAATGGCCGCCATCGGCCAGACTTAAACCCAGAATGGTGTCGCCGGGTTGTACCAGCGACATAAAGACCGCCATATTGGCTTGTGATCCTGAGTGGGGCTGTACATTAGCAAAATCTGCATTAAACAGTTGTTTGGCGCGGTCAATAGCCAATTGCTCGACAATATCGACATATTCGCAGCCGCCGTAATAGCGTTTTTGCGGATAGCCTTCGGCATACTTATTAGTCAACAAAGAGCCTTGCGCTTCCAGAACTCTGGGGCTGGCATAGTTTTCCGAAGCGATCAGCTCAATATGATCTTCCTGGCGATTACGTTCCAGTTCAATTGCCCGAAATAATTCATCATCAAAACCAGATATGGTCATTGATTTGTCAAACATGGTGTTCTCCTAAAGCTGTTTTGTTATTACCGCATTCGGTTGGGCCGGGCTGATCAGCCAAGTATTTTTCATTTATGGTTAGGGTGCAGCAACACAATCTGTAAATCCGCCACATTGGTGCCGGTTGCTCCGGTTATCAACAATGCATCTGCCGCCTGTAGAGCCGGATAGGCGTTGTGCTGCAACAAACTTGTTTCCGGATCTATCCCGGCGGCACGGATGCGTTTCAGCGTTTCAGCATCCACGACACCCCCCGCTGCATCAGTGGGGCCATCCCGACCATCGGTGCCGCCACTTAAAAATTGCCAGTGGTCATCCAGCTGATGTTGTTCCGCAGCTACAGCAAACGCCAGGGCCATTTCCTGATTTCGCCCACCTTTGCCATAGTCATTACCGGCTAATGTTACCGTAGTTTCGCCGCCAGCGATAATGGCGATAGGCTGATTTAAACCATTTGCCTGCGTTTGCCTGACATAAGCCGCCAGTTCACCGGCTGCAAGTTTGGCTTCGCCACATAACTGCCGGCTATAAATATCCACTTGATAGCCGGCTGCGGCGGCGGCTCGACTCACTGCATCCAGGCTGATGGTATTGCTGCCTATCAGCGTTTGAGCATTATTGGCAAAACAGTCTGCACCGGTTTTTGGCGTTTCCAGTTCAGTATTTTTCAGGCCAGCCAGCAAGTGATGTTGCACAGCTGGTGGGGTTTGTGTCCAGACTTGAAATGATTTTAATACCTGTATCGCATCGGCGAACCGAGTATCGTCCGGCACTGTTGGACCGCTGGCAATTGCGCTGAGATCATCGCCTATCACATCAGATAAAATCAGGGCGTGCAAATCGGCGCAGCCGGCCAGTTTTGCCAGACCGCCACCTTTCAATTGAGACAGATGCTTGCGTACACAATTGATTTGCTGAATATTGGCACCGCAGGCCAGCAACAGATTCGTGGTGGCAATTTTTTCGG
Organism: Methylomonas paludis; assembly: GCF_018734325.1. NCBI lineage: Bacteria > Pseudomonadati > Pseudomonadota > Gammaproteobacteria > Methylococcales > Methylococcaceae > Methylomonas > Methylomonas paludis. Next base: position 505,342 of record NZ_CP073754.1, read on the forward strand.
GCAGACTGATGCCCACAACCGGCAAGGGCAGCAATGCAGAACCACCGCCGGAAACCAGAACCAGCAACAGCTCACCGGGCCGGGCCGCAGCAGCGCGATTGGCCAGTAACTGGGCTGCCTGTAAGCCCGCCGCATCGGGCAAAGGATGCCCGGCACCGATAACCTGAAAATTTTCAATGGCGCGGACATTATCATAGGTGGTGACAATCAGGCCCGGTTGGGCCATTTTGCTGGGCGGGATAATACTTCGGGCCGCCTCCGCCATCGCGCAAGCCGCCTTGCCAAAGGCCAGGACATGCACCAGCGGCCAAGCGCTGCTGCGTTGGTGTTGGTCGGATTCGCGCCCCAGATCGATGTGCAATTGCGCATTGTCTGCGTGCAAACAGCTTTGCACCGCCAAATAGGGATCAGCAGCCCTGACACCGGCCAAAAACAAATCCAGAATGTTCTGTTGCGGCAGGTTGGCAGCCCCAGATCCGGCGGATGGGATAGACAATTAACTCATTTCCTTGGCAAGTTTATAAATAACCTCGGCATCCAATACTTGTTTATTATCGGTAAACAACTTGGCGATACAGGCCCGGTGTAAAGCCAGTTTCAGCGCACCAAAACCAATAGCTCCCCAGACAATTTTACCGTGGCGTAACTGACCCTTATCCATCACCTCAGTGCCGCCTATGCCGACAGGTGGAGTGGCATTGGCATCAGCCAGCAATTCCAGGTGCGGATTATCCTGCCAGTGTTCCGGTTTAAGCAGTTCCACACCAGCCGCGCCGGTGGCCAGTACAATATTGGCATCCTGTATGGCTTCGGCGCGTGACTCGTAATCACTCGCCGCCAACGGGGTTAAATCCACATTAAAGCGCTCTTTCATAGCAAAACAGGCTTTTTCGGCATTAAAAATTTGACGGGAAGTAATGGTCACTTCCGCGCCTTCCAGTGCCATCAAGGCCGCAGCCCGCTGGCCCACCGGGCCGGTTCCAGCCAGCACCATCGCTTTTTTGCCGGCGATACTGCCGTGGCTGACCAGTTTAGCCACAGCCGCCGCGGCGGTAGTATTACTGCCGTTACTGTCCAGCATCACAGAAACCTGAAAACCCGGAAAAAAATGATTCTGTACCGCTGCCAGCAGGGCCTGACCGGCAGCCATATTACTGCCGCCGATAAAAATAGCCGTATTTTTCTTATCCTTGGGCGCGCGGGTGAAAATGGCGCCGTCAACCAGCGCACCCACCGTTTCCGGGCTTAAATTACTATGGCCGATCACGTGATCGGCCCCGCCATCATAGGCAACGACCGTATCAAAAACCGAAGGGTGGGCATCGGTATCGAACTGAAACAACAGTTTTTTCATGGCTGGGCCTTATCGAGATAAATGTGGGTAAAACCGGCGGTTTTTGGGCTGCCGCATTATACAGGATATTAATCGGCTTGCCCCTTGTCTAAGCATCTGCTTGGTCAGCGATTTGGCCTGATGCGTCCGGTCTGTTTTAGACCAGCCGACAATTATAGATTGTTAGCTGAAAAGCTTTGTGTCATATTTGCCGGCAACTATTCACCGCTTATTGCCGTGATTGCCGGAATCGTTAGCTGACAGCCCTATCATAAGGATAGGGCGAAGTGGATGCGCATTTCTGGTGCAGGTTTGAGCGTAAATAGTTAAGTTAATAATGCATAAGGATTAAACATGAAAACCCCCGTCGAAATTGTTGTAACAGGCGCAGCTGGACATATAAGTTATTCGTTGTTGTTTCGTCTGGCGGCAGGGGAATTATTAGGTCTGGATCAGCCTATTGTGTTGCGCCTGCTGGAAATTACCCCGGCTTTAAATACTTTGGCCGGTGTCGTCATGGAGCTGAATGATTGCGCCTACCCGCTACTGCATAAAATCATCGTTACCGATGACCCAGAAGTAGCTTTTCAGGGTGTCGAATATGCTTTCCTGGTGGGTGCCAAACCACGCCAGCAAGGTATGTTGCGTAGCGATTTGTTGGAACAGAATGCCGCTATTTTTGCCGCGCAGGGTCGAGTAATCAACCAGGTTGCCAACCCCAAGGTTAAAGTGCTGGTCACCGGCAATCCGGCCAATACCAATGCCTTAATCGCCATTAAAAACGCCCCCGATTTACCGGCAAACTGCTTTTCCTCCATGGCCATGCTTGATCATACCCGCGCTATCAGTCAACTGGCGCTTAAATGCGAAGAGCCGGTCACAGCGATTAAAAACGTCATCATCTGGGGCAACCATTCCTGCACCCAATATCCGGATTTGCATCACGCCAAGGTCAACGATAGCGAGGCATTGAGCCTGGTGGAACACGACTGGTATATCGATCAATTTATACCCACTGTGCAATATCGCGGCACCGAAGTCATTAAAGCGCGTGGCCAATCCAGCGCTGCATCCGCCGCCCATGCCGCTATCCAGCACATGCGCACCCTGGTTTACGGTACTGCACCCGGCACCTGGGTTAGCATGGGGGTGGCTTCCGATGGCAGTTACGGCGTGCCCGAAGGTCTGGTGTTTTCGTTTCCGGTAACCATTCAAGATGGCCAAATCAGCATCGTCCAGGGCTTGGAACTCAATGAGTTTAGCCTGGAAAAATTACGCATTAATCAGGAAGAATTAATTGAAGAAAGGCAAGCTATCAAACATTTGCTGTAATCTTTGCTTTTACTGTTAAGGCATCCTAGCTGAGCGGGTTAAGTCCGTGTTTTAGACATAGCGCGAGACTTAACTTAAATTCATTAATCCACTTACCCCACTTGTCAAATTTGACAGGCACAAAACAGGCTCAGGCGACAGATGGTCAAGCACACCCCAACCGATTTTTCCAACTTCCGCTTTGTCCGGGCTTTTTTTGACCGCATCTTACCCAACTCGCAAGTGGTGTCCCTGGCGACCATTTTATTGGTCGGCTCTTTATTAATCTTTGGTCTGGCTAGCCTGTTGATGCCGGTTTTTGCTTCTGTGGTACTGGCTTATCTACTGGAAGGTCTGGTTGCCAAAGTCCAGCAACTCAAAATACCTAGATTGGTTGCGGTGTTACTGGTGTTTTCGGTATTTTTGGCTGGTTTAGGTTTTGTGCTGTTTGTGTTGATACCGGTCGTCTCCGAACAATTAGTGCAACTGGTGCATCACATTCCCGATATTATTACCAGCGCCCAGAATGAAATCATGCGCTTTCCGGAAAAACACCCCGAACTTATTTCCCATGCTCGGGTGCGTCAGATCATGTTTTCCGTTCAGGAAGATCTGATCAAATATGGTCAGGAATTAATCACCGTCTCCGCCCAATCCTTTGCCGGCATCCTGGCCGCCATTATTTATCTGTTTCTGGTGCCGTTCATGGTGTTTTTCTTCCTAAAAGACAAACAGACCTTACTAAGCTGGTGTTCACAGTTTCTGCCGACCGAACGCAGTCTCAGCATCAGCGTCTGGCATGAAGTGGATCGGCAGATCGCCAATTATGTGCGCGGTAAATTTCTGGAAATATTCATCTTATGGGCTGCCAGTTATCTGACCTTTTATTTGCTGGATCTTAATTACGCCATGCTGCTGTCGGTATTGATGGGGATTTCGGTATTGATACCTTATATTGGCGCGACTCTGGTCACTTTTCCGGTGCTGGCGGTGGCCTATATGCAATGGGGCGCCAGTAGCGGCGAAGAGCTGACCTATGTATTGATCGCCTATTCAGTGATACAGGCTATAGACGGTGTCGTGTTGGTGCCTTTATTATTTTCCGAAGCAGTCAATCTGCATCCAGTGGCCATTATTATCGCCATCCTGTTCTTTGGCGGATTATGGGGGTTTTGGGGGGTGTTTTTTGCCATCCCCCTGGCAACCCTGGTCAAAGCCGTATTAACCGCCTGGCCAAGAGTAGGGGGGCAATTGGCTGCTCCTGAGATGTAAGCCGGAAACATGTGGGTGTGCGGCATCAAATACCGCACACCCAGGTAGCGTAACAGTCCTTTACCCCGCACCAGCCATAAAAATCACAAATTATCCGAAGCAAAATCCGCCAGTCTGGAACGTTCACCTCGGCGCAAGGTAATATGCGCACTGTTTTCCCAGCTTTTAAAGCGGTCAACCACATAAGTCAAGCCGGAACTGGTGGCGGTTAAATAAGGCGTATCTATCTGGGCCAAATTGCCTATGCAGATGATTTTGGTGCCAGGGCCGGCCCTGGTAATCAAGGTTTTCATCTGTTTTGGTGTTAAATTTTGAGCTTCGTCTATGATCAGATAACGGTTTAAAAAAGTCCGGCCCCGCATAAAATTAAGCGAGCGGATTTTTACCCGGTTCATCATCATATTCTGAGACGCGCCTTGTTCCCACTCATTACTGCCGGAACGGCTACCCAGCAATTCCATATTGTCCATCAGCGCCCCCATCCAGGGTGCCATTTTTTCTTCCTCGGTACCCGGCAAAAAGCCGATATCCTGGCCCACCGGTACCGTCTCTCTGGTCATGATAATTTCCTGGAACATTTTGCGTTCCATGGTCATGGACAAACCGGCAGCCAGTGCCAACAGGGTTTTACCGGTACCTGCCGAGCCCAGCAGCGTGACAAAATCCACATTCGGATCGGTTAAGGCGTTTAAGGCAAAATTTTGCTCACGATTTTTGGCATACACCCCCCAGACGCTGTGATTCTTGCTGGTAAAGTCGGCAGTCAATTGCAGCACTGCCGAATCACCGTTAATGGATTTGACGATAGCCTCAAACCCAGAGCCGTCTTCCATATACAGAAATTGATTGGGATACCATTCCGCCACATGCGGGCCGCGCAAACGATAAAACGTGGCGTTGTTTTCCTGCCAAGACTCCATCTTGCTGCCGTGCTCCTCCCAAAAATCCGCTTCCAGCGCCATTGCTCCGCTGTACAGCAAATCAATGTCTTCTATGGTCTGGTCGTTATGATAATCCTCAGCGCTAATCTGTAAGGCCGCCGCCTTGATGCGCATATTAATATCCTTGGAGACCAGAATAACCTTAACTTCCGGATATTCTTTTCCTAGCGCCAGTACTATGCTTAAAATCGAATTGTCGGCAATTTGTCCAGGCAGATCAGGCGGCAGCAAATGCGCTAATTGTCTGGTTTGAAAATAAAGGCGGCCATCCTGATTCTCAATACTGCTGCCCAGTTCCACTCTGGATAGTGGAATACCTTCGTTTATTGACTGCTGATCCAGATCACGAATCAGATCATCCAGAAATCGGCTGACTTGCCGCACATTCCGCGATACATCGGACAACCCCTTCTTGGCGTGATCCAGTTCTTCCAGCACCACCATAGGAATAAATACATTGTGTTCTTGAAAGCGAAAAATTGAGGTCGGATCGTGCATCAAAACATTGGTATCCAGCACGAACAATTTTTTACCGACAGAAAGAATATTCATATTTTCCTTACCAATTGTGAAATTTGGCGCTAGCCGTTGTGATTAACAGCAACGTTTGACACCGTTCCATTTACGTTGAGTTTCAGCCGCAAAATAAGCTTTGCGACTAAGCGGTTTGTCGCCGGCAGCGGCATGGGCTTGCTGCCAATGGGCCAGATATCGCTCATAAGCAGTATCACCGTTCAGGCGTTTCCAGAGATTGTAGAGAATGGTAAGCCGTTTATTCATAGACGGCTGCAGCTTAACCAAAAAAGATAGAGAACATCGGGCACAGTGGATTTAACAAGTTCAGGCATAGGGCCGCCCCTTAAATGACGGATGAAGGGAAACAACAGTATTTTTTCGAGAGTATAGGCAGAAAATTCAGGCCGGTAAAATTTATCTGCTCAGCGGTGGCCATGAGGCCGAAACTTGGCTTACTCACCCTGCTTATTTGGTTTTTTCTTAGCAGATCAGGACAGTGTTACAATATAAACTCCCGATTGATTATTGATGCGCGCCCATGATGCAATTTTTTCGTTTAAGATTTAGTCTGCTCAGCGGACTGTTATTATTACTGACCGCACCATCCCTGTTGGCAGCCAACCAGGTGTTTACTCCGGCGGCGCCCAGTATCGCCGCATCAAGTTATCTATTAATGGATTTCAACAGTGGCCGGGTTTTGGTGGAAAAAGATGCCGATAAACATTCCGCCCCCGCCAGTTTGACCAAAATCATGACGGTTTACGTGGTATTCCGCGAACTTAAAGCCGGACATCTCAGTCTGGACGAAAAAGTCACCATCAGTCAAAAAGCCTGGGAAACCAGTGGTTCCAAAATGTTTGTCGAAGTTAACAAACAGGTAACCATCCAGGACTTATTACAGGGTGTGATTATCCAGTCCGGTAACGATGCCAGTGTGGCCCTGGCCGAACATGTGGCCGGCAGCGAAGAAACCTTTGCCGATATGATGAACGAACAGGCTGCCAGACTGGGCATGACCAACAGTCATTTCGAAAACAGCATGGGCTTGCCTACCGCCAACCACTTCAGTACCGCCCGCGATTTGGCGACCCTGGCCCAGGCCTTGATCAAAGAATTTCCGGATTATTACCGCTGGGATTCCCAAAAAGAATTTACTTATAACAACATTACTCAGCAAAACCGTAATCAGTTGTTGTGGCGCGATCCCTCGGTCGATGGGGTTAAAACCGGATTTACCGACGAAGCCGGTTATTGCATGGTGGCTTCAGCCAAGCGTGAAGACATGCGGCTGATTTCGGTGGTGCTGGGTACTGCCAGCCCCAATGCGCGCGCCAACGAAAGCCAGTCTCTGTTGAACTTTGGTTTCCGGTTTTTCGAAACCCATCGTCTTTACGAAGCCAATACGCCACTGGCCGAAGCCAGAGTCAGAAAAGGCGTGACCTCAAAACTGCCGGTTAGTGTCGCCGAAGACCTTTATGTCACCGCACCGCGCAAACATTTTACCGAATTAAAAGCCGAAACCCAGATTGATAAAGCCGTTTTCGCCCCCATAAATAAGGGTGACACCGTTGGCAGCCTTACCGTGAGCTTGGGCGGTGAAACCATATTAAGCAAACCGCTGGTGGCGATGGACAGTGTGGCCGAAGGCGGCATCTTCCGTCGTCTCTATGATGCGGCTTTAAGTCTGTTGGAGAAGTAACAGTGGATAAGGTTTATCTAAACGGCGCGTATCTACCTTTGGCGGAAGCCAAAGTATCGGTATTGGATCGCGGTTTTCTGTTTGGTGATGGCGTATACGAAGTTATTCCCGCCTATGCCGGTAAACTGTTCCGGTTGGAAAGCCATGTCCAGCGCCTTAACAACAGCCTGGCCGCCATCCGTTTGCCTTTGAACTACAGTGTTGACGAATGGCAAAACATTTTTCAGCCTCTGCTGAACAACAACGGCAAAGACCAATACATTTATCTGCAAATCACCAGGGGTTATGCGCCTAAACGCGATCATGGCTTCCCGGCGGAAACTATTCCCACCGTCTTTGCCATGTGTTCGGAAATAGTGCCGTTTACCGGTAAAACCGTTGGCATTAAAGCCGTTACTCTGGATGACACCCGCTGGCAAATGTGTCAGGTTAAAGCGATTACCCTGCTGGCTAATATTCTGTTAAGACAGCAAGCCCTGGATCAAGGTGCTGCCGAAGCTATTCTGGTTAAAAATGGCCGGGTTATCGAAGGCGCAGCCAGTAATATCTTTGCTGTGATAGATGGCGTACTGGTAACACCACCCAAAAGTCATGAAATCCTGCCCGGCATTACCCGCGATGTGATTCTGGAACTGGCTCAGGCTAATAATATTGCCAGCCGTGAAGCCGATATCAGTCTGGCCGAGTTACAGGCCGCCAGCGAGGTGTGGGTGGCCAGCTCCACCCGCGAGATTATTCCCATCGTGGATCTGGATGGTACGGCTGTGGCAGACGGTAAACCCGGCCCAGTCTGGCAAAAACTGGATAAATTACTGCAAGACTACAAAAAATCCCTGTCATGAGCGACACCGAAAGCCTATTGGAGTTTCCCTGCCAGTTTCCCATTAAAGTCATGGGTAAAAGCCATGCCGACTTTGATGCTATGGTAGTGGAAGTGGTGCGCCGTCATGTCGATGACATTAGCGAAGGTGCGGTGACCAGCCGGCCCAGCAAAGCCGGCAACTATACGGCAGTCACGGTGGTCATCGAAGCGACCAGTCGCGCCCAGCTTGACGCCATCTATATGGAGCTAACCGCCTGTCCTGAAGTTTTAATGGCCTTGTAAATGGCGGCGGCAGCAACCGTTTTGCGGGATTTAGGCTTACAGGATTACGCCACCGTTTGGCGGCAGATGCAGGCTTTTACCGAAACCAGAACGCCGCAAAGCCCTGATGAAATCTGGATTACCGAGCATCCAGCCGTTTATACCCTGGGTCTGAACGGCAAACTGGAACATTTGCTCGGCGCTGCTACCATCCCGGTCATCGCCAGCGATAGAGGCGGTCAAATCACCTATCATGGTCCGGGGCAACTGATCGTTTATGTGTTGGCCGATCTGCGCCGCCTGAACAAAGGCCCGCGCCATATCGTCAGCCTGTTGGAAAATGCCGTTATCAACACCCTCAGCCAATATGGCATTACTGCCCAGGCTCGGGCAGATGCCCCCGGTGTTTATGTCCAGGAGCAAAAAATTGCCTCACTGGGCTTAAGAATTAAACGCGGCTGCTGTTATCATGGCTTAAGCCTGAATAATGCAATGGACTTAAGCCCGTTCCGCAATATCAACCCCTGCGGCTACGCCGGACTGCAAGTCACCCAATTGGCTGATCAAGGCATCAATATCCACAACCACGAACTGGTAGTACCGCTTGTCCACCACATTATCCAGGCCCTTGAATCATGAAGCTGCAAGCCCCATCCCGCGATACCCCGGCCACTCATCAGCGTAACGCCGACAAACTGTCCCGTATCCCTATCAAAGTGGAAACACCGGAAACCCTGCTGCGTAAACCGGACTGGATACGCATCAAATTGCCGTCCGGTGACAAGGTCAACCAAGTCAAAAAATCTCTGCGTGCCAATAGCCTGCATACCGTCTGCGAAGAAGCTGCCTGCCCTAATCTGGGCGAATGTTTCAGTCACGGTACCGCCACTTTCATGATCATGGGTGATTTATGCACCCGCCGCTGCCCGTTTTGCGATGTTGCCCATGGTAAACCCCAGGCCCTGGATGCCAATGAACCGCAAAACCTGGCTAACACCATTGCCGACATGCAGCTTAAATATGTGGTGGTTACATCGGTGAACCGGGATGACCTTAGAGATGGCGGGGCAGGGCATTTTGCCGCCTGTATCAGTGCCATTCGGGCGCAGGCTCCCAACACTCGTATCGAAGTGCTGGTGCCGGATTTTCGTGGTCGTATGGATATCGCGCTGGAAATACTTGGCCAGCAGCCCTGCGATGTGTTTAACCACAACCTGGAAACCGTGCCTCGGCTTTATCTGGAAGCCCGCCCCGGTGCCGACTATCAAACCTCATTAAGCCTGCTGCAAAACCACAAACAGCGTTTACCGCATGTCCCCACCAAATCCGGCCTGATGTTAGGCCTGGGCGAAACCGAACCCGAAGTGCAGCAAGTCATGCAAGACCTGCTGGCTCACGGCGTCACCATGCTCACCCTGGGCCAATACCTGCAACCCAGCAAAGCCCATTTGGCCGTCAAAGAATACATTCACCCTGACCAGTTTAAACGCTACGCTGATATCGCCAAAACCCTGGGTTTTCAGCAAGTCGCCAGTGCGCCGCTGGTACGCTCGTCTTATCATGCCGACCTACAGGCGGCTGGAGTGTTTTAGGTAGCGTAAATCGGCTTAATCTGCAAGTCGAGTCGAATAAGCCATTTGATTTATAAGGGTTAATAATTAATCCAGCCTAATTATTTTTATGTTGGTTGAGAACTTTTAATGAACAACCGCCATCAAAGCTGAGTCGGCAGAGTAATGCCGACCAGCTCTTCCCAATCCCATGTGAAGACCATCATAATAATTCGAAGTGGGGTATAGGTTATGAAGCTCATAACTATTTTCAAAAACACATTATTGCTGTGTTTGGCAATCGGCGTTGCAGGCTGCGCCAGTGACCTGAAGTACCAATCCGCAGCAGAAATCGAACAACAAACCAAGATAGAGGCTTTTCCGGGCAGCCCAAACCAGATATTATCCGCACCGGAACTGCAAGTGCGCCATTTTCAAGAGTTTCTTTATGGCAGCAATTCGGTTTCCTATTATTTAACGGCGCATAAAGACAGCCGGTTCGCAGGCAATACCAGTTATTGGCTGGAATTCGATGCCAATTACGGCAGCAGCCATAGCATGGCAAATTCGCGGCGCTACGATATGGCGAAAACCGAAACCGGTCTGTCGATCCCTACCTATCACCTTCGGCACGAAACATTACGCTGCCAGGAGTATAAAGGTGTCGGCGATGGCTGTCTGTATCGGGATCGCGCCGAAGTACAGCTAAGTTTGGCGGATTTGGAAGCCGGCCGTCATTCAGGTTTGAAGCTTATCTTAAGTTCGGCTAATCAAGAATATGAACATATCGACTTGCCTGCACAGTATGTAGACGGGTTTCTGCGCGCGGTACAGAGTCAGTAATGGTTGTCTATCTGTAACAGCCTGGCCAATAAGCGCTTGCTGCCGTTATCGTGGGCTGGATTAGTCTGGGTGTTACCACCCAAAATCGAAATCCCTGTCCATTGGGGAGATTATCTTACCAGTCGCTCAAAGCGAACCAGAGGGCCGCAAATGCGGCCCTCTTTATAATTGGCTAAGGGAAGGGCATTCCTGAAAAATCGGCGCTAATTTGCGATTGCTGGCTGTTAAACGTGATAACCACTTCCAGCATCTGCATTCTTATATGCTGTTTTAATGTTTAACAATATCTATAAATGCGAGTTTATACTGTTTTTATTTCGCGGCTAACCTGGCTAATCACATTGAAAAACTTAGCTTGTCTATCAGCGGCTTTACGCAAAACTAGGAACATTCTCTGGCTGGCGACTTGTTCTATAGATATAAACATCATCTATAAACACACCGTTGATAGCATTTCTGGTACCGGCTATCGAGCCGCCATTGGCGGTTGCGGTCACTCGCGGTAATAATTGCACTATCTTTTGATCTGGGCCCACAACCCGTATATCGTGTAATGAGATAACCTGATCAGTATTTTTAGTCTGTTCGTTTAAAGTCGATATGCGTCGATAATAGCTTATGGGGCCATCGGAAATCACCAGCTCCGATGCGATGATTAATTTCCACAGCCTGTCTTCTTCCGAAAATAGCCAGAATGCACTGATAACCTGACCATTGTCTTCATCAAGTCGCTTAATTAATTTAGCCCCTGCTGTTTTCATTTCTTCAGTCAGGGTTTCGGTTACCAATAATTCTTTAGCCATGCCAGTACTCCTGAATCAGGATTCGTAACCGCATCACGAAGGCTTTGTGCCTGAGTCCGACAAATATTCCATTCATATCTTGAATCTTCCGACCAGTCCTTAGCCGTTGCCCAGTTATCTCCAAAGTCCGTATCAATCTGCTCCTTGTTTCGTAAATCTTGCTGTAGCCCGGCGACCCCGATTAATTCATGTAATTTGTGGGAGTAGCTAGCGTTTACCGTTTTTATATCAGGAAAATCATATTGCATGACTTGTTTTGCAATACATGCTTTTAGTGCGCACTCCAGGGCATATCCTATCAAATAATAACAGCCATTTACTGACCGGCAGACAGAAGAACCTCGGCTGCCTCCACTCTAATATTAACCAGATTTTCCAAATCAGTTTTATTCATCAGTTAAGGCCTGAAAATGTACTTGATTCCACAATAAATAAACGACACCTGCCATTCTGCATCATTAGTCTGGTATTAAAAATTCATTGATAATCAATCGGTTATTAGTGTCTCCCGCAAATACCCATCCTTCAGCTTAATATAATGCCGGTAAGAATATTCCAGAAATTCTTTTTCGCTATCGCTTAAAGGCCGTGCCACTTTGGCTGGTGCGCCGACATATAAAAAACCACTGTCCAGTTTTTTGCCGGGCGGCACCAGGGCTCCGGCGCCTAGCATCACATAATCTTCCAGTACCGCGCCATCCATGATGATGGCCCCTATGCCGATCAGACAGTAATTGCCGATAGTACAGCCGTGCACGACGGCGCGGTGGCCTATGGTCACGCCCAGACCTATATTCAGTGGCCGGCCTTGCGGCGAGTAATCGCCGGCATGGGATACGTGCAGCACGGCGCCATCCTGCACATTGCTGCCGGCACCTATACTAATGGTTTCCACATCGCCACGTATGACCGTGCCGGGCCAGACCGATACATCATCGCCCAAGCTGACCCGGCCTATCACGACTGCCGCAGAATCGATATAAACCCGTGCGCCAATCTTAGGCAATTGATTTTGGTAAGGTCTGATGCTCACACAAACTCCTGAATAAGCTAAAAAGTGTTTAACAGATAAGCAATTGCATTAAATATCATTCAACAAAGCCAGTTCGCCTGGATGCGGCTGCATATAATAAGACGCATCAATAAACGCGTCCGGTTGCCGGCGAAAATGATGACGCAATAGGGTAAGCGGTACAATTAAGGGTAATTGTTCCAGGCGGTAGCGTTCTATGCTGTCTATCAATTCCTGTTTGTCATCACCATCCAGTTTGGTTTTTAGATAGCCCTGAATATGCTGTAAAACATTGACATGGTTTTTACGGGTGGCGGGCTTTTTCAGACAGGCCATTAACAAACTGATATAGCGCTGTGCTTCCGCTTCCAGGGTATCGGGCTTGGTGTCCGCGACCAGTCGGCCCAGTATACGGGCTGTATTTTGATTATGGCTCATGGCGATCAGTTTGTGGCGGCTGTGAAACACCATCAAGGCGTGGGTGCTTAACGGTTGGCTGCGCAGTTGCCGCCAGCGATGTAACACAAATACCCGCTGCACAAAGTTTTCCCGTAACACCGGATCACCCAGCCGGCCTTCGTCCTCCACCGGTAGTTCCGGGAAGGTATCCTGCACATAGGCAGCAAAAATACCGGTGCCTTTACGGGTCGGCACCTGATTTTTGTAAACTTTGACACGTTCTTTGCCGCAGCTGGGCGAGTCTTTTTTCAGGATATAACCGCATAAACCAGCCAGCCATTCATGCTGTTGTCTGGATACCGCCTCCAGACGTTCGGTTACGTCCATGCTGGGATCTTTTACCCCAACACAGCGGATACCGGCCGATGTTTCCAGCAATTGTATGGTCGGTCGGGGTATGCCCATGCCGCTTTCCACTTCCGGGCAAAAGGGTCGGAAACTAAAATATTGCCCCAAGGTTTGTTCAATATAACTATTGTATTTATGGGCGCCGTCGTACCGCACCTCTTGGCCCAGCAGGCAACTGCTGATGCCGATCTGAATTTTTTGCATTGTCATCAACCTTACCGAATCAAGTTGCCGATTTTACCCGCTGCGACACCTATTGTGTTGATGGTTTTTGTTGGGGCTTAAATCTTTTATAGATTCTGCTTTACCCGATGTCGCCTGCTATCGACAGTGCGCTTAATTATCCCGGAAAATTCAATAATAAGCCGCGACAATATGCCACATATTAAATTGTCAATAAGCCGAGTAATATAATATCCAGCTTTCAGTATAGTAATATGGCTTAAAGTTGCGTTATATTTCTTCCTTTTTCTGAGCAGTTATTTTTTAATAACTGCTTTTTTTTGGGCGGAAGAAAACGATTAGGGCTGAGAATAAAATTTTACCTGGCGGATAGTATTGCTATCGCATTCAATAATTTCCAGCGGATGACCATGCAGCTTAACGCTGGTGCCGGCCTTGGGGATGGTTTCCAGATACTCAATAATCAGGCCGTTAAGGGTTTTTGGGCCTTCGGTGGGTAAATTCCATTGGGTAATCCGGTTTAATTCCCTGATAGTGACGCTACCGTTTACCAGATAGCTACCATCATTATGTAATTTGATGTTGGGTTCTTCAGCGATTAGTTCACCGACAATTTCCTGCAACACATCATCCAGAGTCAGCAAGCCCGACACATCGCCGTATTCATCAACCACCAGGCCAATCCTAAGTTTTTCGGTTTTAAAAGTTTGCATTTGCCGGTGTATAGAGGTGCCGGCAGGGATAAAAAACGGTTTAATCAGGTTTTCGGTAATACTGTGTTTGTCAAAATCAGGTCGATTTAACAGGGCCAGCATGGTACGCAAATGAGCAAAGCCGATCACGCGGTCTATGGTTTTTTTATAAACCGGCAAACGAGTGTGCGGGCTGTTTTGTATTTGCTCAATTATGATGGCGATAGGCGCTTCCAGATCAATGCCGACAATTTCCTGGCGCTGAGTCATGATGTCTTCTACTCGCGCCGATTCCAGATCAAGAATGCTGAGCAGCATATTCTGATAACGCACCGGCATCAAATGTTCCGCATCTGCCACTATGCTTTTTAATTCGTCTTTATTGATGTTTTCAATTTTGCCCTTTTGGGTATTGATGCCAAACAGCCGTAATATCAGCCCGGAAATCAAATTCACCAAAAATACCACCGGGTAAAATATTTTCAGCAAAGGTACATAAATCCAGGCCGATATAAACGCCAGTTTTTCCGGTTTTAATGCGCCCAGGGTTTTGGGGGTTACTTCGGAAAAAATCAGCAGCACAAAGGTTAATAAAGCTGTGGCCGGAGCGATGGCTTGGTCGCCGCCGATGCGGATGGCAATTACAGTGGCTAGTGATGAGGCCATGATGTTTACAAAACTGCTGCCCAGTAAAATCAGGCCGATTAAACGGTCTGGCCGTTTCAACAATGCCAGGGTTTTAATCGCTCCCCGGTGTTTTTTTTTAACCAGATGCTGTAAACGATAGCGGTTAAGTGTCATCAGCGCTGTTTCCGAACCGGCAAAAAACGCGGAAATGACCAATAATGCAGCCAATATACTAAACAGAATACCCAAAGAAATATCGTTCAATGCAGCGGCTCAGGAGATTAAACAGACTGTTAGTTTCTCTACTATTAAAAATTTGTCAAGTTATTCGCTATTGCTTTGGTCAATGGCGTAGGTTCGGTATGGCTGCAGTACTTAAGGTAGGCTTAATGATCAAATGTAACTTAGGAGTCTCCCCCTGGCAGCAGATTGCTCAATGACATCCATAGTCCGGATATAGCCTTTCTGAACAAATTCATCTAAACTTTGCCAAAAACATCGCTTATTCGGCAAATTCATACTAAATCCACTTAGTCAGATTGGGCTGGCCGGTTGTTAATAATAGGCTGCGGTTCTTTAAAAACAGACGTAATGTGTTAATTTAGGCCATATCCTTAGTATCCACCGACAACCGGGTTCACTTTGACAAAACCAAGCAATCCTCATCTCAAGTATTGGTTAGCCATGCTGCGTGTGCCTGGGGTTGGCGGTCAGGCCATCTGCCGGCTGCTCGAGCATCTTGAGCCCAGCCAGGTATTTGCTGCCTCACGCGCCACGCTCAGCGGCATCGGCTTTAGCGATAGCATTATCAACGGCCTGCAAAATCCGGATTGGCAGGCGGTCGAAACAGATCTGCTCTGGTTGGAGCAGCCGGAAAACCATGTTTTAACGCTGGCGGATGATAACTATCCACTGCAATTGCGGGAAATAGCCAATCCCCCGCCGGTGCTGTTTATTAAAGGCCGGCTGGATTTATTAAGCTTGCCGCAAATTGCCATGGTGGGTAGCCGCAATCCCTCCGCGGTTGGCATTAAAACGGCTGTGGAGTTTGCTGAAACTCTGGCATCAGCCGGATTAGTGATTACCAGCGGCATGGCCTTGGGCATTGATGCTGCCAGCCATCAGGGGGCTTTAAATGTTAATGGTCACACCATTGCTGTAGCCGGTACCGGTCTGGATCGGGTTTATCCGGCCTGTCACAAAGCCTTAGCCACCCAAATTGTGGTCAATGGCGCTCTGGTTTCGGAATTTCCGCCCGGTACCACCGCCAAAGCCAGTCATTTTCCGCGCCGCAACCGTATCATTAGCGGCTTAAGCATGGGCTTGCTGGTAGTAGAAGCTGCCCAGCAAAGCGGGTCTTTAATTACCGCGCGTTTGGCTCTGGAGCAAAACCGTGAAGTGTTTGCCATACCCGGCTCAATTCATAACCCTTTGGCTCGGGGTTGTAACGCATTAATTCGCCAAGGTGCCAAATTAGTGGAAACTGCACAGGATATTTTTGAAGAATTAGCTGATTTTAATCAAGTACATAACATAATTCGTCCAGAAATAAAGCAGTTCGTGCTTGACCTGGAGCAGCAAAAACTATTGAATTTAATCGACTACAGCCCAACAACGGTGGATACTTTAGTGCAGGAAATTGGCTGGTCGGTGGAAACGGTTTCGTCGATGTTGCTGGTTATGGAGCTACAGGGTTATATTGCCGCAGCCGCTGGTGGTAGCTACTTTCGAACAAAATAAAGGTTCTAATGAAAGAAGACATATTTGATGTATTAATTTATCTTTTTGAAAATTATCTCGATAGCGACAGTTATCCTGACTCCGATGTCATTGCCAGTGAATTGCTGGAGGCAGGGTTTCAGCAGCCTGATGTCAATAAGGCCTTCGATTGGTTAGAATCCCTGGCCGAAATGGAAACCATTGCTTCCGGTGTGGCTTCTTCATTCCGAATTTTCAGTGCCCAGGAAGTCGCAGTGTTTGATCTGGAATGTCGGGATTTTCTGATGTTTCTGGAACACGCCGGGATTTTGTCGCCGGCCAATCGTGAAATTGCCATTGATCGAGCAATGGCGCTTAAGGATGAAAACATCACTCTGGAGCGTCTGAAATGGATAGTGTTGATGGTATTGCTAAGTCAGCCCGGCGATAGTGCCGCATTTTCCCGTATGGAAGATATCGTTTACGATTTGATCCCGACATCTCTGCATTAAGTGTTTGTAAGGACAGCATGAGTAAAAGTTTAGTCATAGTAGAGTCACCCGCAAAATGTAAAACCATTGAAAAATACTTGGGAAAGGATTTTCAGGTGCTTGCATCCTATGGACATGTACGTGATCTGATACCCAAAGAAGGCGCCGTTGATCCCAATAACGGCTTTGCCATGAAATATCAGGTCATAGACCGCAATCAGCGACATTTGCAGGAAATCGGCAAAGCCATCAAAAATGCCGATATCCTGTATCTGGCCACCGACCCTGATCGCGAAGGCGAGGCCATTTCCTGGCATGTTTTTGAACATCTGAAAGAAAAGAAATTATTAAAGGATAAGCTGGTGCAGCGCGTGGTGTTTCATGAAATCACCAAAAAAGCTGTTACCGAAGCCATCGCCAATCCTACCGAACTCTCCATCAATATGATCAATGCCCAGCAAGCACGGCGGGCTTTGGATTATCTGGTGGGTTTCAATCTGTCGCCGCTGCTTTGGAAAAAAATCAGACGAGGTCTCTCGGCCGGTCGGGTACAAAGTCCGGCATTGCGGATGATAGTCGAACGGGAAATGGAAATCGAGGCCTTTAAAACCCGCGAATACTGGACGCACAGCGCCGATGCCGTGGCTCAGGGTTTGCCGTTTAAAGCCAGATTGACTTATTTCGCAGGTGAAAAACTCAACCAGTTTAGTTTTACCACCGAAGCCCAGGCCACTCAGGTCAAGCAAACCCTGCTGGATGCCGCCGATGGCCGGCTGACGGTTGCCAAAATGGAAAAGAAACAGCGTAGCCGCAACCCGGCTCCGCCGTTTATTACCTCAACTTTGCAGCAG
Organism: Methylomonas paludis; assembly: GCF_018734325.1. Classification (NCBI taxonomy): domain Bacteria; kingdom Pseudomonadati; phylum Pseudomonadota; class Gammaproteobacteria; order Methylococcales; family Methylococcaceae; genus Methylomonas; species Methylomonas paludis. The sequence goes on from NZ_CP073754.1 coordinate 523,055, forward strand.
GAAGCCGCTCGGAAACTTGGCTTTACCACCAAACGCACCATGATGGTGGCCCAGCAATTGTATGAAGGCATAGATCTGGGCGGCGAAGCTGTGGGCTTAATTTCCTATATGCGTACCGACTCGGTGAATCTGGCCGAAGAGGCCATTGCCGATATTCGCGCCTTGATCAGTGAAAAATACGGAGCCAGTCAGGTTCCCAAGCAGCCGCGCGAATACAAGACCAAATCCAAAAATGCCCAGGAAGCTCATGAAGCCATCCGGCCCACCTCGGTGCAGCGCTTGCCGGAACAGGTAAAAGAGCGGTTGACTATCGAGCAATATAAGCTGTACGACTTAATCTGGAAGCGGACTGTAGCCTGCCAAATGATTAACGCCACCCTGAATCAACTGGCGGTGGATCTGCATTGCGGCAGTGCTGACAATGTGTTTCGCGCCACTGGTTCCACCATCACCAATCCCGGCTTTATGGCGGTGTATCTGGAAGGCAAGGACGACAGCAAAGATGCGGCAGATGATCAGGAAAGCCTGTTGCCGCCGATGGAAGAGGGCCGGCCTGTAGAACTCAGAGATATTAGCGCCGATCAGCATTTTACCGAGCCGCCGCCGCGTTATAGCGAGGCCAGTCTGGTAAAAGCCCTGGAAGAACACGGCATAGGCCGGCCTTCCACCTATGCCACGATTATTTCCACCTTGCAGAATCGTGAGTATGTCACCATAGACAGCAAGCGCTTTTATCCCACCGATGTTGGGCGTATCGTTAATAAGTTTTTGACCGAACATTTCACCAAATACGTGGATTACGGTTTTACCGCCAATCTGGAAGATGATCTGGATGCCGTGGCGCGCGGTGAAAAAGACTGGATACCGCTGATGAACGATTTTTGGCAGCCGTTCACGCATTTAATCAGCGAAAAAGAAAACAGTGTGCAGCGTAGCGACGTTACTCAGGAAAGTTTGGATGAAAAATGCCCGGAATGCGGTAGCGCCTTATCCATCCGCTTGGGCCGCAATGGTCGTTTTATCGGCTGTACCAATTATCCGACCTGCTCATACACCCGTAATCTGGGTGAAGATGCCGCTGTTTCTGCCAATCCGGAAGTCGCCGAAGGCCGGTTTTGTCCAAAATGCAGCGCTCCGCTGGTGATTAAAATCGGGCGTTATGGCAAATTCCTGGGGTGTAGCGCTTATCCGGGGTGTAAGCATATCGAGCCTCTGGAAAAGCCCCAGGATACCGGAGTGGCCTGTCCGCAATGTAAGCAGGGCAGTATTCTCAAACGCAAGGCCCGGAGCGGCAAAATATTTTATTCCTGCTCCGATTATCCCAAATGCGATTATGCGCTATGGGATGCGCCTATCCAGCAAAGCTGCCCGGATTGTAACTGGCCGATTTTGACCTTGAAAACCACTAAACGGCGCGGTACCGAAAAAGTGTGTCCGCAAAAAGACTGTAAATACGCCACACCTTATGAGGGCGATCCCGAAGATGTCAATGGCCCGCGTTAAGCGGCCTATCAGCGTTTCGGCAGGCTTAAGTACTCACCGGTTTTTAGCTGATGCTGCTTGATAAAGCCGCCCGGCAGCTCCAACATGTATTGGGCAGGCAGTGCTGAGCGGTAAATGGGGCAGGGTGAATGGCGGCAGGGCGGCAAATTGTCCAACAGGGATACTATGTGTTGCTTGCCGTCTAAAAACACTACGTCCAGGGTTAACAGCGTGTTTTTCATCCAGACTTCCAGTACAGCAGGCTGAGCATAAACAAACAACATTCCGGTGTTGGTGGGCAAATCGGTTCGGTACATCAAACCCTGTTCGCGTTCCGCTTTAGTGGCGGCAATTTCCACTTTGATATCAATTTGCCGTTCTGGAAAGCTGACTGGATAGTAAATATTAGTGTTGGCTTGAGTTGGCAAACAACAGGACATTAGCGTCATCAACAGCAAAAAAGGGCTGATTTCTAGAGTATTCATACAGAGTCGGATAAAATTGCAGGTTGTGTTTAAAAAACGCACTGATTATAATGCCATGCTATTTTGCGAGCGTGGCGAAATTGGTAGACGCGCTGGATTTAGGTTCCAGTGGTAACCCCGTGAGAGTTCGAGTCTCTCCGCTCGCACCATCCCCTTTTGTTAAGTTAACGATACCGCGTTAATTCTCCGAATTGATAAGTTGTGCGCAGGTCTCCGCAACAGTATCCCTTTATATATTTTTTGAGGTAAAACAATGCAAGTTTCTGTCGAGAAGACATCAGAATTAAACCGCAAAATGACTGTGAGCATTCCGCATACAGTATTTGAGGCAAAAATAGAAACTCGCCTTAAAACTCTGGCCAAGGAAGTCAAAATAGATGGATTCCGTCCGGGAAAAGCGCCGAGCCATGTTGTGAAAAGACTTTATGGTGAAAGGGTGTTGGGTGAAGTTACCGGTGATTTGATTCAAACTACTTATTTTGAAGCCTTGCAACAGCAAGAGCTGGTGCCGGCTGGACAGCCGCATATTCATCCGTCCGAAGTGGAGACAGGTTTTGAATATATTGCCGAATTCGAAGTCTATCCGGAAATTGCTTTGGACGGCATTACTCAGTTGACCGTTACCCGGCCTTTGGCAGAAGTGACTGAAGCCGATGTCGACAATATGATCCTGAAACTGCGCCAGCAGAAAAAAACCTGGCAGTCGGTCGAGCGCGCTTCTGAAGCCGGTGATCAGATTACCATTAATTTTACCGGTGTTGCAGAAGGCGAAAACTTTACCAATGGCAAAGCCGAAAACTTTAAAGTTGAAATCGGTGCCAGTCAGATGATACCCGGTTTTGAAGACCAATTACTGGGTTTGGCAGCGGGTGGTGTCAAAACCTTTAGCTTGGCATTCCCGGAAAATTACAACAATCAGCAATTAGCCGGTAAGACTGCCGAGTTTGAAGTGGAAGTATTGAGTGTGGAAGCGCCGATATTGCCGGAAGTCGATGCTGAGTTTATTAAAGCCTACGGTGTTGAAGAAGCCGACATTAACTCATTTCGTGCCGATGTCAGAAATAATATGGAAAGAGAGCTGGTACAAGGCCTGAAAAGCCGGCTGAAAAACTCAGTTCTCGACACCTTGTATGACAGTGTCAGCGTCACTCTGCCCAATGTGCTGGTGGACCAGGAATTGCAAAATGTATTGAAACCTTATGCAGAGCGTGCCAAGCAACTGAAACTGAAGCTGGAAGATTTACAGCTGCCGGTAGAAGCGTTTGAAAACCAGGCCAGACGCCGGGTGGCACTGGGCCTGATTTTAGGTGAAATCATCCGCAAAAACGAAATCACCATTGATGCCGGCAAAGTACGTTCTGTGATTGAAGATATGGCAAAAAGCTATGAAAAGCCGGAAGACGTCGTTAACTGGTATTATGCCGACAAAGAACGTTTGAATGATGTCCAGCAAATGGTGCTGGAAGATCAAGCCGTTGACTGGATAGTAGGTCAGTCTAACATTGGCGAAGTAACGCTAAGTTTTAGTGAAGTAATGGAAAAACAGCAAATAGAGGCCTAATAGACTATGTATGTACAAAATACCATGCCAGAATTGATAACACCTTCCGCTGCCGGCGGCTTGGTGCCTATTGTTGTTGAACAAACCGCACGCGGCGAACGTTCCTACGATATTTATTCAAGGTTATTGAAAGAACGGGTCATCTTCCTGGTTGGTAAAGTTGAAGATTACATGGCTAATCTGGTCGTGGCGCAATTATTGTTTTTGGAATCGGAAAATCCCGATAAAGACATTCATTTGTATATCAACTCGCCGGGTGGCTCAGTGACCTCAGGCATGGCTATTTACGACACCATGCAATTCATTAAACCGGATGTCAGTACCATGTGTATCGGTCAGGCTGCCAGTATGGGTGCCTTGCTGTTGGCAGGCGGTGCTAACGGCAAGCGTTATTGTCTGCCGCATTCGCGGGTCATGATCCATCAGCCGTTGGGCGGTTTTCAGGGCCAGGCATCCGATATTGATATTCATGCCCGGGAAATTTTGCTGATTAGAGATAAGCTGAATGCGATTCTGGCACACCATACCGGTCAGTCGCTGGAAAGAGTGCAGCAGGATACCGATCGTGATAATTTTTTAAGCGCCGATCAGGCGGTTGATTACGGCTTGATTGACAAGGTACTCAGTAGTCGCGCTGTGTAAAAATTAGTGCTGTAACATTTAGACGCGATATATTTGGCTGGGCTATTCATCGGCTTGGAAAATTTGATTTTTGCAGATATGCTTGGCATAACGGCAAGCATAGTCTGCAACGGTGTTGAGGGTTTTCATGAGTAAAGATAAAAAAGGCAAGGACGACGAGAAACTGCTGTACTGCTCATTTTGCGGTAAAAGCCAGAACGAAGTACGTAAATTAATTGCCGGTCCTTCGGTTTATGTTTGCGATGAATGTGTGGAACTGTGTAATGACATCATCAAAGATGAGTTGCAGGAAGAAGTCAGCGGCGCCGCTGCCGGGGCTTTGCCTAAGCCCAAAGAAATCAAGTTGGAGCTTGATAACTATGTCATAGGGCAGGAAAACGCCAAAAAAATTCTGGCTGTTGCGGTGTATAACCATTACAAACGCTTACGCAGCAATACCAAAAAACAGGGTATTGAGCTGGCCAAAAGCAATATTTTGCTGATAGGCCCTACCGGTTCAGGAAAAACCCTGTTGGCGGAAACCCTGGCGCGTTTGCTGGATGTGCCGTTTACCATTGCTGATGCCACTACCCTCACCGAAGCTGGTTATGTCGGTGAAGATGTGGAAAACATCATTTTAAAAATTCTGCAAAAATGCGATTACGATGTCGAAAAAGCCGAAACCGGCATTGTTTACATCGATGAAATCGACAAGATTACCCGCAAATCCGATAATCCGTCCATTACCCGTGACGTGTCCGGTGAAGGCGTGCAGCAGGCTTTGCTGAAACTGATCGAAGGCACCGTTGCTTCAGTACCGCCGCAGGGTGGGCGTAAACATCCTCAGCAGGACTTTTTGCAGGTTAATACAGCCAATATCCTGTTTATTGTTGGTGGTGCTTTTGCCGGCCTGGATAAAATTATCAAAAGCCGCACCGAAAAAGGCGGTATAGGTTTTTCTGCCGAGTTAAAAGTGCAGGATGACAAGCGTAATGTGGGTGAGCTGTTTGCCGATGTGCGCTCTGAAGATTTAATTAAATACGGTTTGATTCCTGAATTTGTCGGCCGCTTGCCGGTAGTGGCTACTCTGGAAGAACTTGACGAACAGGCTTTAATTCAGATCCTCACCCAACCTAAAAACGCGCTGCTCAAACAATACCAGCATCTGTTTGAAATGGAAGGTGCAGAACTGGAGTTTCGCGACGACTCACTGGCAGCGATTGCCAAAAAATCAATGGTCAGAAAAACCGGCGCCCGCGGTTTGCGTACCATAGTCGAAAACGTACTGCTGGATACCATGTATGAATTGCCCTCAAGTGATAATATTACCAAGGTAGTGATTGATGCTGGTGTCATCCAGGGTGAGTCTGAACCTATCCTGGTTTACGGTGTCGAACCGGCCAAACGTGCGGCTAAGGATGGCTAATCAGTCTAAAAATATCATGATTCTAGTTAAACCCACTTGGTTCAGGCTGGAAACTGACGCAATTTAGAAATAATCTGTTTAGTATTGGATACAAAAAAAGCCGCTGTCTAGCGGCTTTTTTTGTGGCGGCAGCTTGTAAAACTTGATACAGTCCCAATATAGGAATTTAAACACCCGCCTAGGCCAGTAAAGCTTAGGTTCCGTTAAGCCGACCTTGTCTGACCTTGTTCTAGTCGGTTGCTAATGCTTAAGCAAGCTTGCTGAGTTAGAAATAGTTTATCAAGGCCTTTAATTTAAGCGCTACATCCAAGTTTACTTCCTGCCGTAGGAAACAATTAAAATGACTCATAATAAAGACGATTTAATCCCGGTGTTACCGTTGCGCGACGTAGTCGTTTATCCGCATATGGTGATCCCCTTGTTCGTTGGGCGTGGCATGTCTATTGAGGCGCTGGATGCTGCCGTCAGGTTGGACACCCAGGTATTGCTGGTAGCGCAAAAACAGGCCAATGTCGATGAGCCCGGTATCGAGGATTTATATAAAATCGGTACGCTGGCCAATATTCTGCAATTGCTGAAACTGCCGGACGGTACTGTGAAAGTATTGGTGGAAGGCAGTAAACGCTGCTCTATCATCCAATATCAGGACGTCGATGGTTACTGTGCGGCAACCGTTCTGGAATTGAGCGACGAAATCAATATTTCCGAACAGGAAATGGAAGTGCTGCAACGTACTGCGGTCAATTCATTTGATCAGTATGTGAAATTGAACAATAAAATTCCTCCGGAAGTCCTGAATGCACTGAGCGGCATTGATGACCCAGGTCGTCTGGCCGATACCATGGCTGCCCATATGGCGCTGAAGGTGGAAGAAAAGCAGGCCATGTTGGAACTGCTGGATGTGTCTAAGCGTCTGGAAAACTTAATGACGCTGATGGAAGGCGAAGTCGATATTCTGGAAATGGAAAAAAAGATTCGTGGCCGCGTTAAAAAACAGATGGAGAAAAATCAGCGCGAATACTATCTGAATGAGCAAATGAAAGCCATTCAGAAAGAATTGGGCGAAATGGATGAAGCCAGCAACGAAGTTGACGAACTGGAAAAGAAAATTGCCGCTGCCGGTATGTCCGCCGAAGCCAAAACTAAAGCCACGGCTGAACTGAATAAATTGAAAATGATGTCACCCATGTCGGCAGAAGCGACTGTGGTGCGTAATTATATTGATTGGATGGTCAATGTACCCTGGAAAAAGAAAACCAAGGTGCGTCACGATCTAAAGCTGGCCGAACAGGTTCTGGATACCGAACACTATGGCCTGGAAAAGGTCAAAGAACGGATTCTCGAATATCTTGCCGTGCAGCAACGGGTTAAACAATTGAAAGGGCCTATCCTGTGTCTGGTTGGGCCGCCAGGGGTTGGTAAAACCTCCTTGGGCCAATCCATAGCCCGTGCCACCAATCGCAAATTTGTGCGAATGGCTTTGGGTGGGGTTAGGGATGAGGCCGAGATCAGAGGTCATAGACGCACATACATTGGCTCTATGCCGGGCAAAATCCTGCAAAATCTGGCTAAGATCAAAACCCGCAATCCTATGTTCTTGTTGGACGAAATAGATAAAATGGCTGCTGATTTTCGTGGCGATCCAGCTTCTGCATTGCTAGAAGTGTTGGATCCTGAGCAAAATCATACTTTTGCCGATCATTATCTGGAAGTGGATTTTGATTTGTCGGATGTCATGTTTGTGGCGACCGCCAACACCTTGAATATTCCGCCGGCCTTGATGGATCGGATGGAAGTAATACGTTTGTCCGGTTATACCGAAGACGAAAAAATCAATATAGCCATGCGTTTTCTGATACCAAAACAGATAAAAAACAATGGCTTGACTGCAGCGGAAATCAGTATTTCCGAGTCGGCGATTAAAGATATAGTCAGATATTACACCCGCGAAGCCGGAGTCAGATCCTTGGAGCGGGAAATTTCAAAAATCTGCCGCAAGGTGGTGAAAAGTCTGCTTTTGAAAACCAAGAAAACCAAGGTGGTCGTTTCAGAAAAGACCCTGGAAAAATATCTGGGTGTGCGCCGTTTCAGTTACGGTATCGCCGAAGATAAAGATCAGATCGGTCAGGTTACCGGTTTGGCCTGGACAGAAGTCGGCGGAGAATTACTGACCATAGAAACCGCAGTGATGCCGGGTAAAGGTAAACAGTTGGCGACCGGTAAACTCGGTGAAGTGATGAAGGAATCCATAGAAGCCGCTGTCACCGTAGTCAGAAGCCGGGCCGATATTTTGGGTATCAACAGCGAAGTATTCCAGAAAAACGATATCCATATCCACGTTCCGGAAGGTGCAACCCCCAAGGATGGCCCAAGCGCCGGTATCGGTATGTGCACCGCTATTATTTCGGCACTGACCAAAATTCCGGTACGGGCCGATGTGGCCATGACCGGTGAAATTACCCTGCGCGGGGAAGTATTGCCTATAGGCGGTTTAAAAGAAAAACTGCTGGCAGCACATCGGGGTGGTATTACCACAGTAGTGATACCCGCTGAAAATGCCAAAGATCTAATTGAAATACCCGATAATATTAAACAGAATCTAACCATCAAATGTGTGCGTTGGATAGATGAAGTTTTGGAGATTGCACTGCAATATTTGCCTGTGCCTATTGAGGTGGTGGCAGATATTAATGAAGCCGGGGTAGCAAAAACTGAGAAAAAACAGTCCACTTTGATTGCGCATTAATAGTTTCCGCCCTGGCTGATTTGGATGCAAACCTTATGGTTTGTGGTCTGCCGCGATTTATTACGCTTGACACAGGTAGTTAGCGGTTGTTATAAATATTCGCTCTTTGCACTGTCGAGAGGCCTGTAAATCGGATTGTTGGCAAGCCGGTTTGTGGCGTCAATATAACCGCTTGATTGTTAAGCAAAATTAATACAACAACATCCTAAGGGGAAAAAATGAATAAATCGGAACTTATTGATGCAATTGCTGGCGCGTCACAACTGACCAAAGCTGATGCTGGTCGCGCTCTGGATGGATTTCTTAAATCTGTAGAAAACGCGCTTAAAGCAGGTGATTCTGTTGTGCTGGTTGGCTTTGGCACTTTCGAAGTTAAAGAGAGAGCTGAGCGTAAAGGCCGCAATCCACAAACTGGTGAAGAAATTACTATCAAGGCAGCAAAAATTCCTTCATTTAAAGCTGGTAAATCTTTAAAAGATGCTGTAAACTAGTCGCTCTTTAGTCGGGTGCTTAGCTCAGCTGGGAGAGCATCGCCCTTACAAGGCGAGGGTCGGGGGTTCGAACCCCTCAGCACCCACCAGACTTAGGAGCGGTAGTTCAGTTGGTTAGAATACCGGCCTGTCACGCCGGGGGTCGCGGGTTCGAGCCCCGTCCGCTCCGCCAAAACAGAAACCTCGGGCCGTATGGTTCGAGGTTTTTTTTTGTTCGCTATTTTTTACTGCCTGATATTAATCAGGTTAAAAACTGTTTAAGGACACGGTTTATGCTATTAGAGATAAGAGAAAAGGTGCATGGCGTATTTGCATCAGTCGTTTTGGTACTGATTTGTGTGCTGTTTGGCTTGTGGGGCATCCAAAATTACTTAGGTGGGGGCAAGGAAACCCCGGTCATTACTGTCGGCGACAAGGAGTTTTTTGAAAATGATGTCAACAAGGCTTATCAACAGTTTGCCCAAAGTCTGGCTGGTATCAAAGTCGATGAAGAAACCATCAGAAAACAGGCTTTGTCACAATTAGTCCGAGATGAAGTTTTGCTGCAATATGTGCAAAAAGAAAACTTGCTGGTCACCGACGATACCGCCAAAGAATTTATCAAGACCCTGGAGTATTTTCAGAAAGACGGTAAGTTTGATAAAGCCCAGTATCAGGCTTTATTAGGGGCGCAAGGCATATCCTCAGAGGAGTTTATTCTCCGTATCAAAAAAGCCCTGATAATGCAGCAATTTCAACGTGCCATCACGGATAGCAGTTTTGTGACACCGGCAGAGATCAGCAATTTTTTCAAGATTCAAAATCAGAAGCGTGATTTGGAATATGTTACGGTAGCGCTGACTCCGGTGACCGATAAGCCTAGTGATGAAGAAATCACGGCGTATTTTCAACAGCATCAGGATGCCTATCAAAGCGAAGAACAAATAGCTGTCGATTATGTTGAGCTATCGCTGGATAAGTTAGCGGAACAAATTAAACCGGCAGACGAGCAGCTTAAAGCTTATTACGAAGAGCAAAAAGCCGCGTTCAGTACCAAAGAACGTCGTAAAGTCAGTCACATCCTGTTTGCATTCAGTAAGGATGTCAACGATGAGCAAGCCTTACAAAAAGCCATCAAAGCCAAGCAGGAATTAAAGGCTAAAGATTTTGCGTTACTGGCGGCCGAAGTGTCCGACGATAAGGCCTCAGCCAAAAACGGTGGTGATTTAGGTTTGTTTAATGCCGGTGTTTTTGAAAAAAGTTTTGAAGATACTGCGTTAAGTCTTAAACAGGGTGAAGTCTCGGAACCGATTAAGTCAGCATTTGGTTATCACTTGATCAAAGTGACCGAATTAGTGCCGGGTGAAGTAAAGCCCTATGAAGCGGTTAAGGCCGAAGTCAGTAAGGCTTATCAAAAAACCCAGGCTGAAGCCAAGTTCACTAGTTTGGGTGAAAAATTGACAGAAGTCAGTTACGAAAATCCAGATACTTTGGAACCTAGCGCTAAATTGCTGGATGAGTCAGTCAAAAACACCGGGCTGTTTACCCACAATAAGGGTGAAGGGATTGCCGCTGAGGAAAAAATCCGCTTGGCCGCGTTTTCTGAAGATGTTCAGAAAGGTAATAATAGCGAACCACTGGAAATCGGTGCCGACAAAATAGTGGTATTGCGGATGCGCGAGCATTTGCCGGCTGCTACTAAAGAGCTGAAAGATGTCAAAGCCCAGGTAATTACCGCCTTGCAACATGATAAAGCCGTGCAAAAAACCACAGCTATTGCCGAACAGTTAAAAGCTGAGCTGCTAGCCGGTAAAGCGCTGGCGCAATTGGCGGAAGCTAATCACTTACCCTTGAAAAAAGTGCAGGGTTTAAGCCGGGTTTCTGCCGATGTGTCTCCACTAGTCAGTCAGGCCGTGTTTAAAGCCGCCAAGCCCCAGGCTGGGCATCCAGGCGTCGTGATTATTGATGATGCTCAGGGTGGTAAAGTGGTTGCCAACATCGTTAAGGTGACGGAAGGTGAATTGACTGAAGCAAATAAAGCCCAGCAGGGTTTGATAGCCAAAAATATTGCCGGCGTGTTAGGCAAGGCGGAATTTGAATCGGTCTTGAATTCATTACAAGCCAGAGCCGATATCACCATCCACGAAAAGAAACAGTAAGTTTGTCCGCAGACCGTCTGAAAAAAAAGGGAGCTTAAGCTCCCTTTTTTATTTTTAAAAAACCCAACTTTCATGACGCTACTGATTTTTTCATGATTTGCCGGTTTGGGTGCTGGTAAGGGCTAACTTTTTTATTAACGCCTGACGGTATCCAAAGTGTAAAAATTGCTGTTAAGCCTGACGGCGTTTAAAACCACATAAACCCAACACGCCTGATACAAATAACCACAGCGAGCCAGGTTCTGGAACCGGTAATGTCACATTGCCAGGCAAAACCGGCCAAGCATAGAACTGACTGGTCTTATCTGCACCGCCGGTATAGCCATAAAAAGTATTAAAATCCACAGCGTTGGCTGGGGTACCCAGCGCTTCAGCAGGTGTCCACCAAAAGGCGTTAGCTTGCAAGTTAGAAAACAGCGGGTAGTTACTGCTGGTATTTGACAGCGAGGTACCGGGAGTTTCGCCCAGGTTGGTGTTAAACTGGTAGCTAAGGCTGTTACCATCAGACAATTGCCAAGTGTGATAACCCAAGTAGCTGGTGTCATTCAAGTAGCTGATAAAGGCCAGGCTGCCCCACCAGTCGGTTTGTCCGTTGCTGCCAAAGTCTGCACTGCTGAGGGTATGTATGCCCAATGAGTCAGTAATGCTGCCGACATCGCTGATAATAGCAGCAGTTAGCCCGGCATCTCCGGCTTCCAGTGTGCCTAATAAATTGGCATCTGCAGTCCAGGTGACATTCAACACATTGTCATTAACCAGATTGCTGCCCACCGCAGCCAGTCCGGCATGGCTGGCTGGTGCAACTCCCAGCATTAAGCCGGTGCATAGTATTTTTTTACAATTTAAGTTCATGATTATAGTCCCTGTCTAAATTGGTATAAGTTTTTCTTGTCATAGTGGTATATCTTGAATGACTATCCATACAGTAAAAAAGGCTAATCGTCTGGCAAATAGGCAGACACAAAGCCCAGATAGCGTCATCGACGCATCGTTGGCAAAGGAAACGGATTGCCGCCGTTTTTTAGCATTGTTACCCGGCATATCCTACAACCAATTGTTTCAAAAACAAAATATTGGTGGTAGTTTCGTAACTATTTACCCTATTGAAAAGTAGAGACTGTAGCCTCGATGCAACGGAGTGGAATCGAGGCTCATCGCCGCAGATGGCCTTAAAAACCCGATAGCATGTATCGAAGACATTTTGTCAAATCACTTAACAGCCGGCAGCTCGATTCCTGTATGCAGCCTTGAGGCTAGTGGTTGACCAACATTAATTTGACGGATACCTGGTAGGATGTGCTGAACGCAGTGATGCGCATCAATCGCGCACGATATGCTTCCCGAGTTGGTGCATCCTAATAACATTGGCGAACCACTAGGCTGAATAGTTACATCATCTCATGCCATAAATCAGGCTATTCAATTCAAGCATAATATGCCGGGCACAGAAAATTCTGGTTTGCAAAGTTCTTGGTTTAAATCGTGATACCCAATAAACTTAGTATAACACTGGTATCTGATAGGGTTTTTCAGTATGAATATTTTGGTGCTTGGCAGCTATGTGCAAGCGGTTTGTCTGGATGTGGCGTATTTACCTGGCCCAGGCGAATCATTGTTGGCAACGGCATTGCATAGTGATCATGGTGGTAAGGGTTTTAATGTGGCGATTGGGCTGCACCGGCTTGATATGCCGGTACTGGGGGTGTTTGCCGTAGGGGCAGATGCTGCCGGTCAAGGCTTGCGGCAGGTATTAAAGCAAGAGGGAGTGTCTGATCAATATGTGGTCAGTGTCGGTTCCAGCTCTGGTTTTGGGGTCGGTTTTATTGCCGGGCATGGCGAGAATTTTTTAGCCGTTTATCCGGGGGCTAATGCCGAACTTTCCCCGGCGCATCTAACAGCCGCGCTGGCCCAATTAGATGCGCACAGTTATGTTTATGCCCAGTTTGAAATTGGTGACGCACCGATATTGGCGGCTTTCGAATATGCGCGAAAGTTGGGGGCTGGCACGGTACTTAATCCCTCGCCTTGGCGGCAGCCGAGTGCCGAATTGCTGGGTCTCACCGATGTGTTGATTGTTAATCAAACCGAAGCTATCCGCTTACTAAATCGATCGGATAGCCGGCATAACCCGGACTGGCCGGTCTGGTGGGCTGAGTGGCGGCAACAGACCGGTTGGCAGGGCAAATTGTTAGTCACTACCTTGGGTGCGCAAGGCAGTATCGCCATACCACGTGATGAGCAAGCTGTTTATTGTCCAGCCAGACCCATTAATATGCTGGATGCCACTGGTGCAGGAGATGCGTTCAGTGCCGGATTACTGGCTGGATTGGCCGCGGGAAAGTCGTGGTCTGCAACTTTGCAGTTGGCTAATGCCTGTGGCGCTTGGGTGGCATCCTCGCCTGGCGTATTCAAAATATTACCCAGCGTTGCCCAAGTAGCTGAATTTATGAAAATTTAGCTTGCCGATGATGTCAGCTAAAATGAGTTGGCAGCCAACCGTTCTCAACACAATCCCGAAATGACCATTGCGGCATGGTTTCGGTTTTGTAACTCCAGAAAAACCAGCCCAGATATTTTTCAAAACAGGCTAGTTGACTGGCAGCATAGCCGCGATAAGCCACATTTTGTTGAAATTTATCCATAGTGGGTTGCACCACATCATGCCAATCTTGCTGCCATAGTTCCAACATGCGCGGATCCAGGCCCAGGCTCCATTCACCAACGATGGTATTACGGCCGGCATGACGGATAATATCGTCGGCCTCAGTTTTCCACTCGCTCACTGCTTTGCGGATATGAGTATAAATATCACTGTTAAGGTCTTCCAGAGTAAAGCATTGATAACGGTGAATATCAAAAATCAGATTCTGGTAAGTGCTGGCTTGCAGTAGCTCGGTATAATGCTGGTAAGAACGAAAACCATCATGAAATACTACAGCCACTTGGTCGGCTGAACAATATTGACGGATACGCTGGTAGGCCTGATGGGTAAAGGTCATCAAATAAGCACTGGCTATATCCTGATGGGGTTCATTCAACACTTCTATGCCGTGTAAAGCCGGGTGCAGATGATAACGGGCCGCCAGTTTTTCCAGTACAGCCAATGAATGCTGCAAATAGGCGGCTTGGGTATGCCAGTCGCACACGTCTTTTATGCCGCCGTTATCAAAACCATTTTGGCAACCAGGGGCCGCATGTAAATCCAGCATAATTAACAAACCGAATTCCTGCGCCCAAGCGAATGCCTGATCCAGCACTTCCAGGCCGTCGTTTACATAAGGGTAGCGGTGTTCAGCAAAGCGGGGGTGATATGGATAATCCGGGCCAAATAGCCAATGACCAACCGGAATGCGCACCGCATTGATACCACGTTGCGCCAGCCAGTCAAAGTCTTCACGCTTGATGAATGTTTGCCAATGCTGTTTTAAGCGCGGCTCAGCCGCCGCTCCCATCTCCAGACACCAAGCGGTTTCATCTTCAGCCGCCAGCCCCGCAAACAGGCTGGGAGTCATCCATTTTTCCAGTACCAGCCAGCCGCCCAGATTAACCCCGCGCAATTTTTTAGCAGCAGATGGCATAGGCAAACCCTTCCAGAGATTCAGGCGGCAACAGTTTGTTCAGCACATCAAAATAGTGCGCTGATGTAAAGCCTTTACTCCCGGTTGGCGGCTTATGGTCAATACTGCAGCATTGGGCAGGGCATTGTGAATGATTTTCATGACATCCAGTTCGTCAGCAGGATCTAACGCGGCAAATGCTTCCTGCATTAAAATCCATTTGGGTTTTTGCAGCAACAAGCGTACTAGTCCCAGACGTTGTTGTTGCTCGCGTTCTAGAATTTTTTCCCAGTCCCCGGTTTGCTCCAGTTGATCGAGCAATTCTGTTACTCCGGCCAGCGCAAAAGCAGCCTCCAGGGCATCCTGTGCAAATGCTGTTCTCTCAGAAGGATAACACACCGCCGTACGCAGCGTATCGGTAGGCAAATAGGGGTGGGGCGGCATAAAAAACATCAGCTCATCGTCAGGTAATTCGATACGCCCTTCACCCCATGGCCACAGGCCGGCAATTGCCTTGAATAGCTTATTACCAGTAAAAGCATTACCGTCGATTAATACCCACTCCCCAGCCCGAATTTCGGCGTTTAAACTCGACACGCAAACGATACCGTCCAGCCTGGAAATGCATAAATTCTCAAAACGCAGCACGGTGCCGGCATTTTTGCTTATCTGGATGCGATGCGCTGCCGGTTTGGCGATTTCGCGTTCCAAATCCTCCAGAGCTTTGCTTAGGCCTAATATACGCTCAACTGAAGCTCGCCATTCGGCAACCTTACCCATATTATCCACCGGCCAGGATAAGGCGGAGACTAATTGCTGAAAAGCTTGGGCAGATTGCATCAGTGCGCCTAAGGAAATACTACCCAGAATGTACCGTGGAGCAGAAACCAGAATTGGAAACGCCATCGATAGCACCGAATAACCGGAACTGAACATAATAATTTGTGCCCAGGCTTTGGTTTGCTGATTCCATGCTTCGACAATTCCGCCAAACAAATGATGAAAATGCGGATTTTCATGGCGTTCGCCGTGAATTAGGGCAATGGCTTGCGAGTTTTCCCGGGCTTTTACCAGGGCAAAACGGAAATTAGCTTCATAGGTTTGTCTGTGGTCGGTGGCTTTGGTCAGAGGGCGACCTATCCACCAGCCCAGCATGGAAGCGCTGGTGGCAAAAATCAGTGCCAGCCAGACTAGATGCCCGTGAAAAGGGATGCTGAACCAGCCTAAATCCAGGGTAATCGTCCCGGAAAGTGACCAGAGGATTTGGGTAAAACTGACCAATAATAAAATACAGAACAACAATGTGTGTAATAAATCAATCGCGTATTCGGTGGCAATGCGAATATCTTCAGCGATCCTGCCATCTGGATTATCGTGTTGTCCGGCTATATGGGTCACCAGATAATGGCGGCCATCACGCATCCATTGACCTATCAGTTTATCGGTCAACCAACCGCGCCATTCCAGTTGCAAACGCCGTTTTACATTCAGATGGGTAGCGGTAATACCGATATTGGCGATGAATATCAGTAGGATTAAAAAAATCTGGATCCACAGCCGCGACATGGAACGCTGTTCCAGGGCATCGAACAGATTTGCACTCCATTCATTGATCAAAACCGATATCGCAATCTGCGCCAGAGTCAGTGCCAGCAACGCGAACGAGATGCTACGGATTGTCGCCTTGTTTTCAGATTGCCAAAAGGGGCCGGCCAAGCGGATAAATTGAATAAAAAATCTGTTGGAGTTTTGCAAGCCACTCTCCTGTTAAAGGTTGGCGCGCAATATAACAAACTTGACCGCATAAAACACAATAACTGTGTGGTCGGTGGGCGATACGACTGATCAGTCAAAGCAGATTTTTTATAAGCTGCTGGTTTTATTTAATTTTTTAAGATGTATGGCTTTGGGTTTAGTGCAGTAAACCCCCTCTTTATTACAAAAACTCGAGGGGGATTTATGCCGGTCTTGATGCCGTCGCTATGTCACCAATAACTTAATGAAGATAGGTGCATCAAGAAAGTAATGGCTTAGCGTTTCATCGAACTAAAAAACTCGGCATTGGTTTTAAAATCTTTTAATTTGCCCAGTAAAAACTCGGAAGCTGCCAGTTCATCCATCGGTTGCAGAATTTTACGCAGAATCCAGGTTTTTTGTAACTCGTCCGGATCAACCAGGTACTCTTCGCGGCGAGTGCCGGAACGGTTGATGTTGATGGCCGGATAAACCCGTTTTTCGGCAATTTTGCGTTCTAGATGCAATTCCATATTACCGGTACCTTTGAATTCTTCAAAGATCACTTCATCCATACGGGAGCCTGTTTCAACTAGAGCCGTGGCAATAATCGTCAAGCTGCCACCTTCTTCAATATTGCGAGCCGCGCCGAAAAAGCGTTTAGGTTTTTCCAGAGCATTGGCATCCACCCCACCCGACAACAGTTTACCGGAGGAAGGTACCACCATGTTGTAAGCTCTGGCCAAACGCGTAATTGAATCTAACAGAATAACCACATCGTGCTTGTGTTCCACCAGGCGCCGGGCTTTTTCGATGACCATATCTGCAACCTGGACATGGCGGGTTGCCGGCTCGTCAAAAGTACTGGAAACCACTTCACCGCGCACACAGCGTTCCATTTCGGTTACCTCTTCTGGACGTTCATCAATCAGCAACACGATCAGATAGCATTCAGGATTATTCTCGGCAATTGCATGGGCTATGCTTTGCATGATCATGGTTTTACCGGCTTTAGGCGGGGACACGATCAGGCCACGTTGGCCTTTGCCGATTGGCGCAATCAGGTCAATGATACGCGCAGTCAAGTCTTCACTGGTGCCGTTGCCTTGTTCCAGACGGAAACGCTTATTGGCAAATAATGGCGTCAGATTGGAGAAAGAAATTTTGTTTTTGGAATTTTCCGGCGATTCAAAATTGATGCTTTCTACTTTCAGCATCGCAAAATAACGTTCACCCTCTTTGGGGGGTCTTATTTTGCCGCTGACAGTGTCCCCGGTGCGTAAACCAAACCGGCGAATTTGACTGGGGGAAACGTAAATATCATCTGGCCCGGCCAGATAAGAGGCGCCCGGAGTGCGCAAAAAGCCAAAGCCGTCCTGAAGAATTTCCAGTACACCGTCACCAAAAATATCCTCACCACTTTTTGCCTGTTTCTTCAGAATGCAGAAAATTAACTCCTGCTTTCGGGCTCTGTCGATATTTTCCAGGCCCAGGGTTTCGGCTATGCTAATAATTTCGCTGACTTGTTTTAGTTTTAACTCGGTTAGATTCATGTTTTTTAAGAGAAATGAAAGATACGTAAAGCGGCAGAAAACCGTTTACTGGAAGAAGCTTGGTTGCGGATCAGCTACAGATGAAATGGAAACAAAGATGTTAGAGCGGAAGATTCTAGCGCAATACCCGGACTTATCAAAATGTTTTGTGATAAATCCGGATTATACATTCGCTTTAAATGTTGCTGGTTATGAAAGCCGTTAATTGGGATTTAGTCAAAGCCCCAACTTTAGTGGCTTCTATCTCGCCATTTTTGAAAATCATCAAGGTCGGAATACCGCGCACACCGTACAGTTGCGGCGTTTTTGGGTTTTCGTCGATATTCAGTTTGGCAACTTTCAATTTACCGTTAAATTCGCCGGCTACTTCGTCAAGTACCGGCGCAATCATTTTGCACGGACCACACCATTCTGCCCAGTAATCCAGCAATACCGGCACTTCGGCTTTCAACACAGTTTCATTAAAATCAGCATCCGATACATGAAAGACTAAGTCGCTCACGCCATTCTCCAATTGGTTACAAAGTTAAAACTATAGATTCCCGGCCAGCCACTGTCAATCAATTTCAAACATAACGGATTTTAAGTTATCCTATAGGACTATGAAAAAAACACATTTGACGCAAACACAATTTAGTAATCTGGAGCTGTCCGATACCATCATCAAGGGTTTGAAGGAAGCTGGATTTATCCATTGCACGCCGATACAGGACAAATCTTTGCCCTTGGCTTTACGCGGCAAAGATATTGCCGGTCAGGCTCAAACCGGCACCGGCAAAACCGCTACGTTTTTACTGGCGGCATTTCAGCATTTGCTTAACGACGAAAGCGAGAAAATCAAAAATCCGCGTGCCATTATTCTTGCCCCCACCCGCGAACTGGCTATCCAGATTCATAAAGATGCCGTGCTGATGAGTCAATACCTGGATCTCAAGTTTGCTTTGATCTACGGTGGCACTGATTACCAGAAACAGCTCGACAAGATCAAAACTAATGTGGATATCATTATCGGTACCCCAGGACGTATTATTGATTTTTACCGGCAGGGGGCGTTTACCCTGGATAATATCCAGGTTACTGTCATGGATGAGGCCGACCGTATGTTCGATCTAGGCTTTATCAAAGACATCCGCTTTCTGTTACGGCGGATGCCGCCGGCTGAAAAACGCCTCAATCTGCTGTTCTCAGCCACCTTATCTTACAAGGTCACCGAACTGGCTTACGAACATATGAACAATCCGGTGCTGATTAGGATTGAATCGGAGGAAGTCACTTCTAAAGCCATCAATCAGCTGGCTTTCTGTCCGGCAAATGAACAAAAAATTCCCTTGCTGATCGGTTTGCTGCGCCATTATCAGCCGTTTCGCAGTATCGTTTTCGTCAATACCAAACGCAGTGCCGAACAATTGGATGATTATTTGCAGGCCAATGGCTATAAAACGGCATTATTAAGTGGCGACGTGCCGCAGGAAAAGCGTCAACGTCTGCTCAACGACTTTCAGGAAAATCGGGTTCATCTGTTAATAGCCACCGATGTAGCAGCCCGCGGTTTGCATATTCCCGATGTTTCGCATGTCATTAATTACGATTTACCCCAGGATGTCGAGGATTATGTGCATCGTATCGGGCGTACCGCGCGTTTTGGTGCCAGCGGCGAAGCTATCAGTTTTATCTGTGAAGAATATGCCTATTCCATGCCGGATATTGAAGACTATATCGGCGAAAAAGTTGCCATCCAGGCCATTACTCCGGAATTATTGGCGGAAAATGTGTTAATTCCCGAGCGTAAACAGCCACGCGAACGGGTGGTTAATCACAGTAAACGCCCACCTTCCGGGCCACGTTCCGCGCCACGACCCAAACCAAGGCCGGCAGCGCAGACTACGCCAAGCCAGGCATCAGAGCCCGAAAGTCCTCAATCGCCGCAAATTCCGTAATCTGTTTCAGAGCACCCCGGCTATCCGGCCGGGTAATCGCTACCAGATGGGCAATGCCAAAGTTTTGTGCAGAACGCAGCACCGCCGCACTGTCATCCACCAGCAGGGTATGTTGCTTATCATAAACATGGGTATCCTGTAACACCTGCCAAAATCCAGGCTGTTCTTTAGCCAGGCCAAAATCGTGCGAACAGATAATTGCGTCGAAAAAAATCTGCAAACAGGTTTTTTCCATTTTCAAATTCAAACTATGCCGGTGCGCATTAGTCACCAGCAATAAACGCTTGCCGCTACGCCGCACGGCATCCAGAAATTCGGTAACATGTGGATGTACAGCAATCAATCCCGCCAACTCCTGCTTTAAACCAGCGATATCCAGTTGTAGATCAGCACTCCAATAATCCAGACAATACCATTCCAACTGGCCTTCCATGGCCCGAAAGCGTGGGGCAAGCGTCTGCTTGGCCGATTCCAGGCTAATATTGTGTAACTGCGCATACCGTAAAGGCACAAACTCCTGCCAAAAATGGTTATCAAAATTCAAGTCCAGCAAAGTGCCGTCCATATCAAGCATTACCGTGTCGATTTCCTGCCAGACTAACATTGTGCGGTATCCCTAAAAGATGCAGTAACTAAAAAACGGCATGGTAACCAAAAACCTGCGCTCTTACTAGCTGGACTCTGTTACGATGTTTTTCAAATCGAATATGCCCGGAAAAAACAACAGTCCGCATCATTAACCAGATATGAAGCAGCCCATGTCTAAAAAAATACCTATCATTCACAGTACTGCCGTGGTTGCCGAAAGCCGTTTGTTTCGGATAGAGGCGCTGGAAATCGAATTTTCCGGTGGCCAGTTTCGCCAATATGAGCGCCTGGCCCGTAATGCTTCGATGGGGGCAGTACTGGTAGTACCCATGCTTGACTCGCACACGGTGTTACTGGTCAGAGAATATGCTGCCGGATTACATCGTTACGAACTGGGTTTGCCGAAAGGTAAAATTGATGCCGGTGAAGACAGTCTGGCTGCCGCCAATCGCGAACTCAAGGAAGAAGTGGGTTTCGGCGCCAACCGCCTATCGCACTTGCACACTGTTTCATTGGCGCCGGCCTATCTGGAACACACCATAGACATCATTTTGGCGCAAGATCTCTATCCGGAAAAACTGCTTGGCGACGAACCCGAAGAACTGGAAGTGGTTCCCTGGAACATTTACCAAATTGATCAGTTGCTGGCCACTGGCGAATGCAGCGAAGCCCGCTCAATTGCTGCTTTATACATGGCCGCCGAATATCTACGCAAATGCTAGCGCTGAAAGACGCCGGTACAGCAAGTATCAGCGCATTTCTTGGCGTAACCAGCGCTCCAGTACGGCTACCACATAGGCTATTTGTGTGTCAGTCAAAGCCATGCTCTGCGGCAGACCATGCCATTTTGCCAGACAGCCCCGGCAACAACAGGCGGTGGCATGTTGGGCAATAAATACCGGATGGCCGCGATAAGGGGTTTGTTTGCCGTCGTTATGGGGCTGAGCTGCCGCGAGCCTAAGCCGAACAAAGTCTCGGGCATGGCTTAGCACGATGTCCAGGCCTTTATCACGCAAATATGCCTGCTCTTTGGCCGGCAAATGAAAACGCTGGCGAAATGCCGATTTCGCCAATGCGGCAAAGATGGTATCGACATCGGCCATGATTAAAGCTTGTACAATGGTTCCAGGCCTTTTTCTTCACTGGGTTTAGGCTTGGATATGTTGTGATGTTGGCTAAACGCCTGCCATAAAGGCAGGCCTGTCCAGTCTGCCTGCAAACCGGCATACAAATGCTGATTTAACAGTTCAATTTCATCGCGCAACGGGGCTTTGCAATTGCCGGCCAAACTACCCAGGCTATCGGCCGCGTATTCAGCTTTACCCCACTGTAGCAATAGTTGCTTAGCCAAACCGGCATTATCATCCATACAGGCGCGTTGTAGGCGTTTTTCGATAGTGGAATTGGCGGCTGGTGTCGCGCTATTCCGTAATGGTTTTTCGGCGACTTGTGGTTTGGGGCGCTGGTACAGTTTCCAAACAGTCAGCAGCCAGCCTATAGC
This sequence comes from Methylomonas paludis, assembly GCF_018734325.1. Lineage (NCBI taxonomy): Bacteria > Pseudomonadati > Pseudomonadota > Gammaproteobacteria > Methylococcales > Methylococcaceae > Methylomonas > Methylomonas paludis. Next base: position 544,875 of record NZ_CP073754.1, read on the forward strand.
AAGACAGGCCGACAAAACCTGCCAAAAATATACCTGGCTGTTGTCGTTTGCAGGCTGTGTTATGCTGTGTTTATCGTATGCTGCCACAGCAGTTGGAGCCTTGGTCGTTTCGGCTGGTGCTCCGGTATTTGCTTCATTTCCGGCCAGCGCTTTAATAGTTATCGCCGCTAATCTTGCGGTTTCAGTGCGCTGGGTTTTGGTGTTAAACCAGACAATCTCAATGGCCGGCAGGTTATAGTCACCAGATTTGGCTGGGATAAAGGCAATCTTTTCTTCACGGAAGGCTACCAGGCCATCGTTTTGTTTGTCCTCTCTTAGTTGTGGTTGATCCGGATAGGTTTTGATGCCATCCACGGCAAGCGTGCTGGCGAGTTCCGGCAATTGACCAACCGTAGTGCCGTGTGCGGTTAAACGCAATGTCCGGGTTAACGGTTCTCCGACTTTGGTTTCCAGACGATTATTCGACCAACTTTCCGTTAATTCCAGAGCTTCGGCACTTAGCCAGGCCTGATTTTTAAAGCCAGCTGGTTCGGATTGCACTGTCAGCGTAATGGCTTTGGATGCTATGCGGCGGGTTTCGGAAGTTTGCTGATTAAAAAAGCTGTTGAAACGCGGTTTGCGCATCGTTAGCACGTCGGCAGTCAGCGAGAGCGGCGCAATTGTAAACACCCCGCTTTGTTGGGGAAAGATCGCGTATTTGCGCTCAGTGACCCAATAATCAACACCTTTAATTTGCGTCGTGTAATTACTGTCTTCGCCTAGTTTTTCAATCACCGCATCTTTCAGTTGCGGTTCATCCAGCCTGGCTTGAGTAATTTGCAGGCGGCGGAACAAACGCACGGTATATAACACCTGTGATTGCACATAAGGCGTTTCGGTGCTGGTGCTTACTTCCAGGAAAATTTCCTCATCATTTTGAGGTGCAGTACTGGTTTCAGTGACATTCAGGCGCAAAGGTTTGCTGTTGTCGTTGCCGAAGGCAATCGGTGGAATCAACAATTCCCCTGGCTGCTTGGCCATCAAGGTCAAGATCCATTGTTCGCTCCGGTTGCCGTGGCCATTTACCCAAGAGGCATTACTGCTGCGCTGCTGATTCAAAATTTCAAAATTGTCTTGCAAGGGGGTAAAATCCGGATCGGCATCCGGGGTGGCGGTGGAGGAAAAAGTAATTTGAAATGAATCATGCAGATTGACCGGATTACGATCCACCGATACCTGAATTTCGGCAGCCTGGGCAATCAGATTAAGCAATAATAAAACGGGGACAAGTAGAGCTTGCAATATTCTCATCGGTGTTACCATTTGCTGTCAGCGGCAGGGTTGCTGCCTTGCTGCGAGTATTGATATTTGAACTTACGTTTTAATAAACCTGTCGGTTCATCAGGTATGCGTTTCAGCAATTGCTCGTTAGCGCGATCACGTTCATTTTTTTCTTGTTGTTCGGCAGCTGTAAGCGGTTTTGCGCTGTTAGCCGTTTGATCCGGCTGGCCGGTTTGGGTTTCAGCGGGTTTAGTCTGGTTTGCCGGTGACTGTTGGGCCTGCTCAGTGGGTTTATCCGGCTGATCAGGCTGTTTGGATCGCTCGGTCTGGTCTTGGTCATGCTGGTTTTGCTGCTCACCCTGCTCACCCTGGTCGCCCTGTTGATCAGTTTTTTGCGACTGATCGGATTGCTTGGCAGGCTGATCTTTTTTTTGTGGCTGTTGCTGATCGGAGTGTTGCTGATTATCGGCTTGTTGTTTTTGTTCCTGCAAGCGCTTTTCCACCAGCTCCTTATTGTATTGGGCATCCTGATGATCCGGATTCAAAGCTAAAGCCTGCTGATAGGCTTTCACTGCCTCGGCTAACTGTCCGGCTTTGGCCAGCGCGTTGCCGCGATTGTAAAAACCATCGGCGTTCTGGGTTTCTTGCAAAGTTTCTGCCGCCTGTTGGTATGCGCCGGCTTTGTATTGTGCAACTGCACGCCAGTCTGGATTGGCAAACTCGGCAGCAGCCTGTGAATAATCTTGTTGGCTAAAAGCCTGTTGTGCACGCTGGTTAGGGTTGTGCCACAGGCTTTGCCAGTCAAATGCCCAGCTATCCTGAGGGTAGGGTAATAGTAAACACAGTCCCAACCATACCAGCAAGCCTTTGCGGAAGCGCAGGGCCGCCCATGGTAGTATCAGCAATACCAGCCAAGGGCCGGCTTCATCCCATTGCTGCAGTAATAAATTGTCTTGTTGTGCCTTAGTATCCTGTGGATTAATTCGGTTAAACGTTTTGCCCAATGTCTCCACATCAGCATCATCCGTGGTCACAGTCTGATATACACCCTGAGCTTTTGCAGCCAAGATTTGCAAATTGGCCGAGTCTAATTTAGCAACGATGATATTGCCACTGTCGTCTTTAACAAACCCCCCGCCCGGTTGCGAAATCGGAGCACCATCCTGAGTACCTATTGCTAATACCGAGATATGATAAGCGCCGCGTTCCGCCAGTACCTTGTCGATACTGTTGGTATCCAGTGAGTCGCTAATCAGCAATATATGGCCTTGTGCCACCCCGGCTTGGCGCAATAAGTCAGCGGCTTTATGCACCGCCCGGTCGGCATTACTGCCTGGACTGGGCATAATATCGGTACTTAGTGCCTCCAGTTGGCTGGCAATAGTCGCGGTGTCACTGGTCAGTGGTGTGACGGTAAAGGCTGTGCCGCCGTAAACCAGTAATGCAGTCTGTCCATCTTTGCGTTGGTTCAGCAAGTCGGCAATTTTGTAACGGGCTTTAGCAATACGACTGGGCTTAATATCGGTAGCATCCATAGACGCAGATAGATTAAGGGCTATTACCAGTGCCGAGTCATTGCGGAAAGCCGGGCTAGGTAAGCGCTGCCAAGTTGGTCCAGCCAGAGCCAGAACCGTTGTTAATCCTACCAAAGCAGTGACCAGCAGGCCACTCCGGCGTTGCCGCAAAGGTGTGGTCTGTAAAAGATAAGGCAGCAGTTCTGCATCGCAGACTTCCAGCCAATAGTTCTGCGCCTGTTTGCGCCGGAACAACAGCAAGAGTATCAGCGTACCTGGTAGCAAAGCCAGTAGCCATTCTGGGCGTAAAAAATGAAATTCGTTAAAATTCATGATTGCCTCAAATCATAAAGCGTCAGTCCCGCCACCAATATTAGCGCCAGTGTCAATGGCCAATAAAACAATTCACTTTGGGGACGGAAATATTGCTTGTCTTTTTCCACAGGTTCCAATTGATCCAGTATGGTATATATTTGTGCCAGTTCCTCACTGTTATGCGCTCGGAAATAACGACCGCCGCTAGTATTGGCAATAGCTGTCAGGGTTTTTTCGTCAAGATCGGCTGATGGATTTACCCGGCGGGCACCAAATAAACTGCGTACCAGCATTTCATCGGCACCAATGCCTATTGTATAAATTTTCAGATGATGGTTAGCTGCCAGTTCTGCTGCTTTCAAAGGTGTCAGCTCACCGGCGGTATTCGCACCATCCGTCAACAAAATCAGTACCCGGCTATCGGTTTTCTGATTTTGCAGGCGTTTAACCGCCAGACCAATAGCATCACCTATTGATGTTTGTGGCTCGTCCTCAGTAATGCCGATAAAAGCTTCGTTTAACAAGGTACGCACGGTTTTGCGATCAAAAGTGAGTGGTACATGCAGATAAGCTTGGGTGCCAAACAAAATCAAGCCCAAGCGGTCACCGGTACGGCGCTGAATAAACTCCCCGGCCACTTGTTTAATGGCGGTTAGCCGGTCCACCGGACTACCGTTAATAATAAAATCCTGTTCATGCATACTTCCAGATACATCGACTGCCAGCATCAGGTCGCGGCCACTGACGGATAGTTCCAGCGGCTCGCCTAACCATTGCGGACGCGTTGTCGCCAAGACCAGACAGCACCAGGCCAGGGCGGCCACCCATAATGACCAGGGGCGGTAGGTACGGACGACACGGTTTTCCCCGGTGCCGAAATCGGCTAAAAACGGAACTTTTAACGCGGCTTGTTGCTCCTCTGTTTGGGCCGGCAGCAATAACCTGATCAATAGCGGGAATGGTAATAACAGCAATAGCCATGGCCAATATAAATTAATCATGGTTTATTCCTGAATATCACACCGCTTAATAAGCCGGTGCTGTTGCCAGCTGGTTTTTGTCGCTTCAGCCAACGCTCGCAAAGCGAGAATAACTCGGCAAATTCCACGGTATCTGGTGGGCTTTGCCGGTATTGGGCATTTGCCAGACATTGGCCTACACCTTGGCTAAATGGTGCGTCAGTAAAGGATTTGTCCAAAAACGCCAGCCAGTCCTGGCCGCTAAGACTGGCTACATCACTGCGTGGTGTAGTGCTGATGGCTACCCGGCGTAACCATGCCGATAGCGCGATCAGCGTTTCCAGATTGTCCCGATCCGGATTGTTTCGAATAGCCAGCAATAACTTAGCTGCAGTTTGTAATGCTATCCGCTGCTGGGCACGGCGGTATAGATACCCGGCCAGAGTAATTAATATGAGCACTAAAATGGCCACCAGCCACCAGCCGGGAGCAGGTGGCCACCAGCTGATTGGCTCGGGTAAATGAATATCTCTTAAAGGCAATGGTTCCATAGTCAATTGTTGCATTTAAGCGGAATAGTGATGGATGTGCATCATGGTTGCAGGGAATAGCAGCTTCAATATCATCTCAATGTTTGTAGAACTTCAGCGGGTTGCTGAGTAGTGCTGCATGATAGCCAAGTCAGGTGCAGTTTGCGACACAGTTGCTGCAAGTAGGTTTGCCGGTTTTGAAAGCGTTGCTGATAGTTCAGTGCAAAGCGTTTGTCGCTACTATCTATTAATAATTCCCGCAGGCTGTCGGTAAAACGGTAGCGGCCTTTACTGGGCAATTTGGCTTCAAGTGGGTCGTTAATCTGGATTAGCGCCACATCACAATGGCGGGCCAATTTGGCCAAATGATGCTCAGCATTACTATTCAGGCCGCGAAAATCGCTGAGAATAATCACCTGACTGCCGGGGCGGGCGTGCTGCAATAATCTGGCCAGCACTTTATCCAGACTTAAATCGGCCACTGGCGTATAGCGGGGTTTCACCAAGGCATTAAAAAAATGCAGCAATGCAGCTTTGCCGGCCAAGGGTTTTAATTCCTGACAGCCGGTTTCGTTAAAAATCTGGCCACCAATCCGGTCGCGCTGGCGTAAGGCCGTCCAGGCCAATAAGCCAGCCAGTTTGGCAGCTTGCACTGATTTAAAAACGCCGCGGGTAGCAAATGTCATGGTAGATCTATAATCAACAGAGATGAACAGTGGCCGCTCTCGTTCTTCACGAAAAACCTTGCTATGTACTTTGTCGGTTCGTGCCGTCACTCGCCAATCAATGCGGCGTACATCGTCTCCAGGCTGATAGAGCCGGGTTTCATCAAAAATCATGCCTCGGCCTTTCTGCGGCGATAAATAATCACCATTGTTTACGGCACGGATACCAGCATAGCGCAGTTGCAATGCCGCCGCCGCTTTAGCCAGATCAATCAGGTTTTTTAAGCTGACCTTGACCCGTTCATCATGATTTGCCGCTAGAGAATTGTATTTATCCATTATGGAGTAGGGAGACAGGTTTAAGGTACCGCGATGCGGGCTATCAATTGTTTAATAACCTCATCTGTACTGATGCCTTCCGCTTCCGCTTCATAAGATAAAATAATTCGATGTCGCAATACGTCATAAGCCATATCCTGAATATCACTGGGATCAACAAAATCACGCTGATTTAACCAAGCCTTGGCGCGTGCGCAGCGATCCAAGGCAATACTGGCGCGCGGACTGGCCCCATATTCTATCCAGTTAGCCAAATCCTGACCGTATGCGCCGGGATTACGGGTTGCCAGCACAATTTGCAGCAAATATTGCTCCAGACTTTCCGCCATATAAATATCCAGGACTTCGTAGCGGGCGGCAAATACCGTATGTTGGCTGATTTTTTGCTGGTAGGCGGCCAGTTGCTGAACCGTTCCTCTTGCTTCCGCACGGGCCAAATGCAATATGTTGCGTTCATGGATAGCGTTGGGATAATCAATTTTGACATGCAGTAAAAATCTGTCCAACTGGGCTTCCGGTAATGGATAAGTACCCTCTTGTTCGATTGGGTTCTGGGTCGCCATCACCAGAAATAAGGGTGGTAGGGGATAAGTAGCCTTACCTACGGTAATTTGACGTTCGGCCATAGCCTCCAGTAAGGCCGCTTGGACTTTGGCGGGGGCACGATTAATTTCGTCGGCCAAGATCAGATTATGAAACAACGGGCCTTTTTGAAAATCAAAGCTGCCTAGCTGCGGACGATAAATCTCGGTACCGGTTAAATCGGAGGGCAACAAATCCGGGGTGAATTGTACTCGATGAAAGTCTGCGTCTATACTTTGGCTAAGCACATTAATGGCCCGGGTTTTGGCTAAGCCTGGAGCGCCTTCCACTAGTAAATGACCATCTGCCAATAAGGCGATCAGCATCCGTTCCACCAATACTTCCTGGCCGATTATCTTGGTATTGATATAGGTGCTGAGTTGATTTAGAGCGGTTTGGGCAGGGCTAAGGCTGTTGGCATCCATGATATGTATTATGTACTATTGGGTTTTTAGGCAAGCATAAGACCGGTTTTCCTGAAAATAGTTCTAGGGTTTAACCGGTATCGGCTTCAGTCTATGGGCAGTCAGGCGTTTTTTCAATACTGGTTTGATTGGCAAGGCGCTCTCGTCAACGTTTCTGCTCACAAACTACCAATACCGCAATTACCCGGAAAAGTTGATCAAGCTTAATTAGGGAGATTTTAGACCATCCCTATCTGCGGCATTCAAGCATTCTTCAATAATTTTTTCAATCGGTACAACATGTCAAGAGCCTGACGTGGACTCAGGCTATCAGGATCTAGTTCTTCCAGTAAACATACGGCCGGATGGCAATCAGGCGCGGTAAACAAATCAAACTGATTTACGGGCTGGTGGCTTTGTTGCTCAATATAAACCTGATTTTCCAGCTGCAGCAGCTTGGATTTGGCTTGAGCAATCACTGTTTGTGGTACCCCGGCCAGCGCAGCCACTTGCAAACCATAGCTCTGATTGGCCGGGCCATCTTTTACCGCGTGCAAAAATACTATCTTGTCGCCATGTTCCATAGCATCCAAATGAATATTATGGATACTGCTTAGTTCTTCGGCCAGCGCTGTTAATTCAAAATAATGGGTGGCAAACAGGGTATAAGCTTGAGTGTGCCTGGCCAGATAATCAGCACAGGCCCAGGCCAGTGATAAACCATCAAAGGTGCTGGTACCGCGACCGATTTCATCCATCAGAATCAGGCTATTGCTGGTGGCATTATGCAGAATATTGGCCGTTTCCGACATTTCCACCATAAAGGTGGAGCGGCCGCTGGCCAAATCATCTGAAGCACCGATGCGGGTAAAAATTTTATCGATAGGGCCACAGCGCATGGCTTGGGCCGGCACGTAACAGCCGATATGCGCCAGCAGCACAATTAGCGCAGCCTGCCGCATAAACGTGGATTTACCACCCATATTCGGGCCGGTAATGACTAACATACGCTTGGTGTCGGCAAAGTTTAAATCATTGGCTATGAATGGAATCTGTGAGATTTGCTCAACCACCAGATGGCGTCCAGCCACAATCTCTATGCCGGGTTCGGTATTCAGTGTCGGTTGGCACAAATTTAGGGTTTCGGCACGTTCGGCAAAATTGACTAGTACGTCAAGTTCCGCGATAGCGGCTGCACCAGCCTGCAACATTTGAATTTCACTGGCCAGGGTAGTCAATAATTCTTCGTAAAGATTTTTTTCAAAGGCTAGGGATTTTTCCCTGGCACTCAACACTTTGTATTCAAAATTTTTTAATTCCGGGGTGATATAACGTTCCGCGCCTTTCAAAGTCTGTTTACGCTGATAATGCGCCGGTACCTTGTCGGCCTGGGCATTGGAAATCTCAATGTAATAGCCATGTACCCGGTTATAATTGACTTTAAGATTGCTAATCCCGGTGGTTTGCCGTTCGCTGAGCTCCATATCCAGTAAAAACTGGTCGGCGTTCTGGCTTAAATTGCGTAAAGCATCCAGCTCAGAATGATACCCGGCAGCAATGACTCCGCCGTCACGAATCAGCACCGGCGGATTATCGACGATGGCTTGTTGCAGCAATGCCAACATCTCTGGTTGTTCACGCAATTTCAGCCGCAAATCCTCTAAATACTGATTATCCGTGTTTACCAGTTGTTGCTGCAATTGCGGTAATACCGACAAACTATGCCGTAATACCAGCAAATCGCGGGGACGGGCAGTTTTTAAGGCAATGCGCGCACTTATCCGTTCAATGTCGCCCACTTGGCGCAGGCTGAGTTGAAGATCGGCATAACGCTGGTTTTCCAATAAACTGGCGATACTGGCATAACGGTCATTGATCCGGCTTTGATCGCGCAACGGCCGGTGCAGCCAGCGCCGTAAGCAACGTCCGCCCATTGCCGTGGCGGTTTTATCCAGTACACCTAGCAGCGTGTATTGGATCTGTCCGCTGGGATGGGTGTCCAATTCCAGATTGCGGCGACTGGCGGCATCCAGGCTAATACTGTCATCGGCGTTTTCTACGCTGATACCCTGGATATGCGGCAAAGCGCATTGCTGAGTATCGCGTAAATATTGCAGTAAGGCACCGGCGGCGCAAATAGCCGCCGTTAAATCTTCACAGCCATAACCTTTTAAATCATGTACTCCAAACTGTTTCAGCAGCAACAGCCGGCAACTGTCCAGATCAAAATGCCAGGGCGGACGTTTACACAAACTGCGGCGTTCCTTGACGGATGCGGGTAGCGCCTCATTTTCATTGTAAAGCAGTTCAACCGGGCTTAAGCGCTCCAGTTCGCTCAGCAATTGCTGTTCATTGACAAACTGTTGCAGTACAAATCTGCCGCTGCCCACATCCAGGCTAGCCAAGCCATAGCCCTGATCGAAGTGAACAAAAGCCGCCAATAGATTGTCCTTGCGATCATCCAGTAAGGCTTCATCGGTGACGGTACCGGGTGTGACCACTCTTACCACTTTGCGATCAACAGGGCCTTTGGATGTGGCCGGGTCACCGATTTGTTCGCAAATGGCGATAGATTCGCCCTGTTTTAATAGTCGGGCGATATAGTTTTCGGCAGCATGATAGGGAATGCCGGCCATCGGAATTGGTGTGCCGGCTGATTGGCCGCGAGCTGTCAGGGTAATGTCCAGCAGTTGCGCAGCCTTTTTGGCATCGTCAAAAAACAGCTCATAAAAATCCCCCATCCGATAAAACAGTAAGGTGTCCGGATACTGTGATTTGATGCGTAAAAATTGCTGCATCATTGGGGTGTGTGGAGAAGCGATCGGTGTGCTCATACCGGCTATTTTAACTAAATTCGGCAACTATAGTCTGGTTCAATGCAAACCACGGAATCGATATCAAACCTAAATTGTTTGTTAGCCGGGTTTTAAATACACTGCAATCAACTGAGGTCTGGTCAGTCAGTCGTTTTTTAGCAAAAAACCACAGCAAATCCGCGTATACTCTTGTAACCTGTGTAACCCAGCACAGTTGCTGTATAGATGCTGACATAGCATGATTCAGAAAACCATACCGCTACAAATAAAAACGGATTTGGCTTTTAACGGCCTACCGGTGTTTTCTGCAAGGTTAAGGCTTTAACTAGTTGAATCAGCTAATCAATCTGCCCCTCGGAAATCCCCTCAATCAACTGCAGGTTCCAGGAAATAATCCGGGCTAAACAGCTGGTTTCGGGTAAAATGCCCAACCCGATTTTGTGTGCTAGCCCAGTGGTAATGGTGCTGAGCTGTAGTATTTTCGATTAACCTTAAGTGATTATGCGCATTTTTGCTCGTCTTATCTTTACTATTGCCTGTCTGCTGGTTAACGTAGCAGCTAGCGCCGATACCAACTTCGCCGGTTTCCTGGTGTTGAACTACCACGATATTCTTGAAGAAGAAGAGCGTGTGCCGCCGTTTGACCGAATAGGTGTCAACAAGCAGCATTTAGAGCAGCACTTCGCTTGGCTGAAAAAGAATAATTATCATGTCATCAGTGTCCAGGATGTTCTTGATGCCCGGCAAACCGGAAAAAGCCTGCCGGACAAAGCGGTCATGCTCACTTTCGACGATGGGTATCAAAGTTTTTTTACCCGAGCCATGCCGTTGCTGAAAAAATATCACTATTCGGCTACCCTGGCAGTCGTGGGTAGCTGGTTGGAGCAACCTGCCAGTTATGAAGGTAGTAAACCCATCATGAGTACAGCTCAAATCAGGGAAGTAATGGAAACCGGGCTGGTGGAAATTGCTTCGCATACCCATGATCTGCATCACAGTATTCCCGCCAACCCTCAAGCCAATATGGAAAGCGCAGTTACTTCCCGCTTGTATAGTTCGGAATATGAGGAATATGAAAACGATGAAAGTTATCGTAAACGTATTTTTCAAGAAATTGACAAAAGTTCGGAGCACTTGTTTCAATTGATAGGCAAACGACCACGAGTGTTGGTTTGGCCCTACGGTGAATATAATGCGGTAGCACTGGAAGCGGCCAAACTAGCAGGTATGAGTCTGACCATGGGGCTGAGTGACGGCCTTAACAGCTTGGCCGATTTTGCGGTAATGAAGCGCTTGATGATAGCCGATGATCCCAATGTGGCACAGTTTGCCGAGATATTGAAACACCAGCGTCTGGATCAGGAGTTGCGGGTTGTTCATGTGGATTTAGACTATATCTATGACGAAGATGAGGCACAGACCAAGCGAAATCTGTCCGCTTTGCTGGACCGCATCAAAACCAGCGGTGCCAATACCGTGTATTTACAAGCTTATTCTGATCCGGATGGTGACGGCAATGCCGACCAACTGTATTTTCCCAATCGGCATTTACCGGTCAGGCGCGATTTGTTTAATCATGTTGCTTGGCAATTACGGGCGAAGGCTGGGGTCAAAGTTTATGCCTGGATGCCGATTATGGCTTATAAAGCTGATGTGCCCTTGAAATGGTATGTGAAGGAATGGCGCGATGGTGAGCCCCAGCTGGCTCGGCATGTCTATACCCGTTTATCGCCTTTCAATCCGGAAGCCCGACAATTCGTTGGTGAAATTTATGAGGATTTGGCCAAATATTGCGACTTTAACGGTATTTTATTTCACGATGACGGTATTTTGTCGGATTTTGAAGATGTTTCGCAATTGGCAATGGATTATACCCACAATGTTTGGGGGTTACCGGCCGAATTTGAGCAGATTCATGCCAGTAGTGCTTTACGGCTGCGTTGGGCTCAACAAAAAACCGAATTGATCGCGCAGTTCACGGATTATCTAGCCGATAAAGTTCGATATTACCGGCCCAACATTAAAACAGCCCGAAATTTTTACGCTTTGCCTTTGTTAAAACCTTATAGCGAAGAATGGTATGCCCAATCGTTTCCGGCTTTCCTGATGCATTATGATTATGTTGCCATAGAAGCAATGCCCTTTATGGAAAATGCGGCAGATCCCAAACGTTGGTTGACCGAGTTGGTACAAAAAACTGCGGCCTATCCGCATGGCTTGGATAAAATGGTTTTCGAGTTGCAAGCAGTAGATTGGGCAAAGCAGCAGGATATTGCCATGCCGGTTTTTATTGAACAATTTCAGTTGCTGAAAAAAAACGGCGCTAAGCATATTGGTTACTATCCGGATAATGTTTATCACGACCAGCCGCGGTTGGACGAGTTGAAAAACTTTTTTCCGACCCAAAAAAAATATTAAAAATCATATAAATCCGACAGCCGGCAATGGATAATATCATCGCGCAACCGTGGTTTCAGCATCTGATTGATTGGCGGCTGATGCTGCAGGAATATTTGGAAGAAATGCCCTGGCAAACGGTCGACGAATTACTGTCCCGCTTCATGTTTTACTATCCTTTACTGATGGCTTATGTTTGGATGCTGGGCGGCATCATTTACTATCTGCGTTGGGAGAAAAATCGCGGCAATGTGCTGGACGATTTGCCGGTTTTGTCCGAATATCCGCCAGTGTCAATTTTAATTCCGTGTTACAACGAAGGTGAGAACGTCAGAGAAACCATTGAATACCTGCTGCATCAGCAATATCCACATTACGAAATTATTGCTATCAATGACGGCAGCAAAGACAATACTCTGGAAATATTGCACGAACTGGCTGACCAGCATGAATGCATCAGAGTTATTAATCTGGCGCAAAATCAGGGTAAAGCTGTGGGTTTACGTACTGCAGCCTTATTGGCCAACAGTGAAATCCTGATAGGTATTGATGGTGATGCGCTGCTGGCACCCACGGCTACCGCCTGGATAGTCAGGCACTTTCTTGATAACCCGCGTGTCGGCGCTGTGACCGGTAATCCCAGAATTCGTAATCGTTCTACCTTATTGGGCAAGATACAAGTTGGTGAGTTTTCTGCTATCGTCGGCATGATAAAACGCGCCCAGCGTGCTTATGGTCATGTCTTCACGGTGTCGGGTGTGATTGCCGGTTTCCGTAAAACCGCTCTGCATGATGTCGGCTACTGGAGCCCAGATATGGTCACCGAAGATATTGATATTAGCTGGAAACTGCAACTGGCTGGTTGGACTATCCGCTTCGAACCCAATGCCTTGTGTTGGGTATTAATGCCCGAAACCTTGGTCGGTTTATGGAAGCAGCGTTCGCGTTGGGCACAAGGCGGCGTGGAAGTCCTGTTGCGTTATTTCAGTTCCTTATGGCGCTGGCGTTCACGCGGCATGTGGCCTTTATATCTGGAATGCTGTATCAGTTTAAGCTGGGCGTTTACCATACTGGCTTATCTGCTGGCGGTACCCTTGCAATGGATTGCTGCGGAACAGGCTCAGGAAGCACTGGAAGATTTGTCACCTCGCTGGACTAGTATGCTGTTATGCGTGACTTGTCTGGTGCAATTTGCAGTCAGTCTGGGCATAGATTCTCGATATGAACGTAAAAGCGGCGGATCTGCCCGGCATTATTACTGGATGATCTGGTATCCCATCGTCTATTGGCTGATTAATGTCGGAACTACCGTACACGGCTGCGTCAAAGCCGTGCGCAAAAAACGCGGACAGCGGGCAGTATGGGTTACCTTGGACAGAGGCTTGCGGCAAAAATGAAAGATATCATCATCAATCAGCCGCATTTACAAAGTTTTCGTCAAAAATGCGGATCCATTTTTTTATCTATATGCAGTTGGCTGCTCTGGCTGTATTTTTTATTACCATTGTTCACCTTGGGCGGTTGGTTACTAGGTGTTAAAAATCTCTCTGATGAAATCCGCTGGTTTGGTGGCTATAAAACCTTACTGGAACTTCTGGAAATGTATGGTGAGATTATTTTGGTTATTGCTTTGTTGTGGTTACTTTGGTCATTCTGCCTGTCCTGGCTGCATGACAGCATACAACCAAAACGGGTTAATCAAGTCAGCGATCAACAATTATGCCTTGCTTTTCATGTCAATGAGTCCTGTTTGCAAGTGGTTAGGGCCGCTCAGAAAGTCACCGTATATTTTGATGATACTGCTGGAATTACCTCAATCCAAACTGACTAAGAGATTATCCAGGGCAAACCTGGATTTTGCTATGATAGCTGGTAAACTGCTCTGAAATTTAAGGACTATCGCTTATGCAACTCGCAATTTCGGTTTTAGGAAATAAAACTAAAGATTTGGTTGTTGAAACCTTGGCCGCAGTCAGTGCTTGTCAATGTCATGTTTTAGAGTTGCGTACCTCCAATCTGACTCAACTCACCGCGCTTTATGTGCTGATTAACGGCAACTGGAATCATATTGCCAAACTCGAAGGATTGCTGGATGCCATTGCTAAACGCAATGGTGTCAATATCAATTTTATGCGTCCGGAAAAAGATCAGCTGACAGAATCCGGCGTGCCTTATACCTTGGAAACCATCTCGCTGGACAAAAAAGATATCCTGGTTGCCGTGACTACTTTTTTGGTGGAGCGTGGTATAGTCATAGAAGAAATTACGGCCAGCAGCCATCAGACTGCTTTTTTCAGCAATACTGTGTTTTCCAGTAAATTTATTCTGCTGGTTCCCGATGATGTCCGCATTCTTTCATTGCGGGAAGAGTTTTTGGATTTCTGCGATAACCTGAATATTGATGCCATTCTCGAACCCATCAAACGTTAACAACATGAGTGAATTGATCTTAGGTAAGCCGGTACCGGATTTTCAAATAGCGGCAACTGACGGCAAAACCATTCAGTTGAGCGATTACCGTGGCAAAAAAATAGTACTGTATTTTTATCCCAAAGACAGTACACCTGGTTGTACGCTGGAGGGTGTGTCTTTCAAAGATCACTTTCAGCAGTTTCAGGGCTTGCAGACCGTGATACTTGGGGTTTCCCGAGATAGCAGCAAATCTCATGACAACTTCAAATCCAAGCAAGGTTTTCCGTTTGATTTGCTGGCAGATACTGATGAAACCCTGTGTCAGTTATTCGATGTGATCAAAATGAAGTCCATGTATGGCAAACAGGTGCGTGGTATTGAGCGTAGCACCTTCATCATTGATGAAAGTGGAGTGCTGCTTAAAGAATGGCGCAAGGTGCAGGTCAAAACCCATGTGACCGAAGTGCTGGCATTTTTACAGGGTTTGGCATAGACTGCTACTCAGCAGGTGGCTGATGTTGAGCGTAGACGTTCAATTTTTGCTATGAATTCAAGCAAACAGGCAAATTTTGTGACTAAGCCTGATCAATATTGGTTTCTCAGTATAGATTGGCCCAAATTTGGGATTGTTTAATTCTGTAGTTTTGGTAATAATGAGATGCCGTAAATGGATAAGCCGGCTTGGGCAAGTCCGGCAATAAGCGGTCACCCATCCAGTATTTAATTTACTCGCAGGTTCATGGTTTGGATGTGGCGTGGCCAAAGTCCTTCCGGAACCGTCTGAATGAATATCGAAGTCTGTGTACAAGACATTTGTGCAACTAGGGTTTCGACACCTAAATATTTAGTTTTTGGAATAACGGTCAGGTATCATGAACGAGATGCTGTCTTCAGGAATTGAGCTGATGCTGTTGGGCATGGGCATCGTCTATGGATTTTTGGCAATGTTGGTATTGGCAATTTCCGCAATGTCAGCCGTGGTGCAACGCTATTTTCCGGATTTGTCTGCTCAGCAAATCAGTGCCAGACAAATTGAGGATGCCGGGGTATTGGCAGCCATTACCGCCGCAGTCCATCAATACCGAAAAAAATACCCTAAAAATTAAGAGTATAAATTTACGATTTTAATTTGTTACCCGCAAGGTAAAAATCATCGGCCCCAAACGTTTCAGTAGGAGAAGCACGAGTGGCAAAGGTAAAAAAACCTTTAGGAATTACAGAAGTTGTATTACGTGACGCACACCAGTCTATCCTGGCAACCAGACTACGCATCGAAGACATGCTGCCGATTTGTCAGCAACTTGATGAAATTGGTTATTGGTCCATCGAGTCCTGGGGTGGTGCCACTTTTGATGCCTGTGTTCGATATCTAGGCGAAGACCCCTGGGAACGTTTACGGCTCCTGAAAAAAGCCATGCCCAATACTCCGCAACAAATGCTGTTCCGGGGCCAGAATATTCTGGGCTATCGTCATTATGCCGATGATGTGGTGGATAAATTTGTTGAGCGCTGTTTCATCAACGGTATCGACGTATTCCGCATATTTGATGCCATGAATGATATGCGAAATATCGAGCGTGCCGTCAAAGCCGTTTTGCAAACCGATGCACATGCTCAAGGTACTATTTCCTATACCACCAGTCCAGTGCATACCATTCCGAAATGGGTGGAATTGGGTAGAGTTATTGAAGATATGGGGGCTCATTCCATTTGTATCAAAGATATGGCGGGATTGCTGACACCATATGATGCTTTCGAACTGGTCAGTAAGCTTAAAAAAGCGGTGTCCATACCTATTCATATGCAATGTCATGCCACTACCGGCCTTAGTGTTGGTACCTACATCAAAGCCGTAGAAGCCGGTCTGGATAATGCAGATACCGCCATCTCCTCATTGAGTATGACTTATGGACATAGTCCAACCGAATCCATTGTCGCCAGTTTTCAGGGACAACCTTACGATACCGGTCTGGATTTGATTAAACTGGAAAAAATTGCCGCTTATTTCCGCGAAGTGCGGAAAAAATATGCCCAGTTTGAAGGCAGCCTGAAAGGTGTGGATGCCCGTATTCTGGTTTCACAAGTTCCGGGTGGTATGCTGACTAACATGGAAAGTCAGCTTAGAGAGCAAGGTGCTGCAGACAAATTCGATGCAGTGTTATTGGAAATTCCCAAAGTCCGCGAAGATCTGGGTCATATCCCTCTGGTAACGCCCACTTCACAAATTGTCGGCACTCAAGCAGTATTAAACGTTTTGGCTGGCGAACGTTACAAAACCATCAGTAAAGAAACTGCTGGGGTTTTGAAAGGTGAATACGGTGCCACTCCTGCACCGGTCAATAAAGAACTGCAATTGCGTGTGCTTGATGGCGCGGAGCCAATAACTTGTCGTCCGGCAGATCTGTTACCGCCGGAATTTGCCAATATCCTGGCTGAAGTACAGCGCAAAGCAGCTGCCGAAAACGTTAAATTGTCGGCATCGATTGAGGAAGATGCTTTAATTGACGGCATGTTTGCCCAGATTGGCTGGAAATTTATCCAGAATCGCGGCAATCCAGCCGCATTCGAGCCGGCACCGGGCAAAGAATCTGCACCTGCAGTAGCTGCTACACCAGCGGTGGCAAGCGATCCAGGTAAAGTTGAAACTTATACCGTAAATGTTGATGGGCGAAACTTTCATGTTGCTGTCGGCCCGGCTGACGCTAAATTCGATATCCAGCCTGCACCAGCAGCGCCGATTGGCCCTGATTTGGTTGTGACACCGCCTATCGTTAGTGGTAGCGGTGTGGTCATTTCGCCATTGGCCGGTGTGATTTTAAAGGTAAATGTCAATGTAGGTTCACACATCGCCGAAGGCGAAGTGGTACTGGTTATGGAAGCCATGAAAATGGAAACGGAAATTCGCGCCAAGGTGGCGGGAATCGTCAGTGCAGTTAATGTACGTCAGGGCGATTCAGTAGCGGTAGGCGATATTCTGGTAACTTTATAAAAGTTAACCGACATATTACTAATTCCAACTAAGCCTGACATAAACTAAGACACTCAATGGAAAATCTCAGACTTTTATGGGAAAGCACCGGCCTGTATAACTTTACAGGCCCACAAGCTATTATGATGGCTGTGGGTTTCCTACTGCTGTTTCTCGCTATTAAAAAAGGGTTCGAACCGCTGTTATTATTGCCTATAGGTTTTGGGGCTATTCTCAGTAATATTCCGATAGCAGGCATGATAGATGAGGGGGGTATTCTTTATTACATGTACGGCGGTATCAAGGCTGGCGTATTTCCCCTGTTGATTTTCATGGGGGTCGGGGCCATGACTGATTTTGGTCCCATGCTGGCAAATCCAAAAACCCTGTTTTTGGGGGCGGCTGCTCAATTTGGTATTTTCGCCACTTTATTTGGTGCCTTGGCCTTAAATGCCGTACCCGGAATGGATTTTACCTTGAAGCAGGCTGCCGCAATTGCCATTATTGGCGGTGCAGACGGCCCAACTGCCATTTACGTAGCCTCCAAATTGGCCCCGGAATTATTAGGAGCCATCGCCGTAGCCGCTTATTCATATATGGCCTTGGTGCCGCTGATCCAGCCGCCTATCATGCGGGCTTTGACCACGGTTGAGGAACGCAGTATTGAAATGCAGCAACTGCGCGCGGTCAGTCATACTGAAAAAGTCATCTTTCCATTAATGTTGGTAGTGCTGACTGCCTTGTTATTGCCTTCCGCAGCGCCGCTGATCGGTATGTTTTGTTTGGGTAATCTGATGAATGCTACCGGTGTGGTAGACAGGCTTAGCAAGACAGCCCAAAATGAACTGATCAATATTATTACCATCTTTCTGGGTTTGTCAGTTGGCTCAAAACTTAGTGCTGAAGCCTTTTTGAAAATGGAAACCTTGGGGATCCTGGGTTTAGGTGCCATTGCCTTCTCAATCGGTACAGCCAGCGGAGTAATCATGGCCAAGATCATGAATCGGTTTAGCAGTACGCCTATTAATCCGCTCATTGGTGCGGCCGGTGTTTCCGCCGTGCCTATGGCTGCGCGGGTTGCCAATAAAATCGGTCTGGAAAGTAATCCCCACAATTTTTTGCTGATGCATGCCATGGGGCCAAATGTTGCCGGGGTTATCGGCTCAGCTGTTGCTGCGGGTGTATTACTGAGTCTGGTTCATTGATTTAGCTGTTCAGATTATGCCTTAACCTGAATGACTGACTAGGTTGATACCAGTCATTCAGGAAAAGTGTTTTTTTTCTGCTACCCTCCAAAACAAATCTTCCCTAACCAAACCTCAATTCATCTGCAACTTTTATGGGTTGAGCAAGGTCAAAAATTTCCAAAAGTCTAAGTCGCAAAATGCTGGCCCAGAGATGGCAATGCAGCTTATGATGCTTATTTAGCTCGCACAACTCGCCTATCTGTCGACAAGCAAGGCGGCTCATCAGCTTTCTATCAATTAACTTTATGGATCAAGTGTTAAAGCGCATTCAAGACTTATTTTCAGGTTTTTCTGTCGAAGACGAAGCCAAAATCGTCAAGGCACTGAATATAGTTACTCAGGCAAAAGTTCATGCAGCACCAGCCGGATTTAATTTTCGTCCTTATGGTCAGGATGTCGCTGCGGTGCTGATGGCTGTACATATCGATCTGGAAGCTATTTTAGCGGCGCTGCTAAGTGATTCGCGGGTGGCGGCGATTTTTTCTCTGGCTGAAATCAAAGCTGAATTCGGCGCAGCGGTGGCGACCTTGGTGGAAGATGTGCTGTGGTTGAACAAAGTCAATATCTACAGCCTGGAGATGGCTAACCAGCCTAACCAATCCGAAATTTTGCGCCGCATGTTGCTGGCAATGACCCACGATGTCAGGGCCGTGCTTATCAAACTGGCTTTTCGCATTCAACGCTTAAGAAATCTATCGGTCGAAGCACCGGAAATCCAGCGCTTTATTGCCCAGGAAACCCTGGATATCTATGCGCCCCTGGCCAATCGTCTGGGTATCAATCAATTCAAATGGGAATTGGAAGATCTGGCTTTCCGTTATCTTGATCCAGAAAATTATTTTACGATAGCCAAGGCCCTGGCAGAAAAACGCATTCAGCGTGAAGCGGCGATCGAAACGTTTTTGCAAAAATTCCGCCAGAAATTAACTGAAGTCGATATTCCGGCCAAAGTCTACGGTCGCCCCAAGCATATTTACAGTATTTTCTGCAAAATGCGGCGTAAACAGCTGGGAATTAATGATCTGTACGATTTACTGGCAGTACGTGCCATCGTCGATACCACCTCCACCTGTTATACGGTATTGGGCATCGCGCATAGTTGCTGGCAGTATATTCCCAAAGAGTTTGACGACTATATCGCTAATCCAAAAGAAAACGGCTATCAATCATTACATACCGTGGTTGTGGATGAGCAGGGCAACCGGATAGAAGTGCAGATCCGCACCCGTGCCATGCATGAATTTGCTGAATTAGGAGTGGCAGCGCATTGGCGATATAAGGAAGGCCGTAAATACAATGCCGCTACCGAAAAAAATATCGCCTCATTGCGGCAATTGCTGGAAGACCGGGAGAATGGCGATAATTTGATTGAAAACTTCCGTACAGAATTGTTTTCGGATCGGGTATTTGTGTTGACACCAGCCGGTAAATTGATAGATCTGATTAAAGGCGCAACACCGCTGGACTTTGCTTACGCTATCCATACCGATATAGGTCACGGTTGCCGTGGGGCCAAAGTCAATGGTCAGATCAAACCCTTAACCTATAAACTGCGTTCCGGTGAACAGGTTGAGATTATCGTCGTCAAGAATGGACAGCCCAATCATAATTGGCTGGATCCCAATTTGGGTTATTTAAAAACCCCAAGGGCAATCGGCAAAGTAAAAAGCTGGTATAAACAGCAGAAACTGGCCGAGAACATTAATGCCGGCAAACAGTTACTGGATAAAGAAATTCGGCGTTTGGGTTTAAAGCATATTGAGACCGCAGATCTGCTCAAACATTTCAAAATGCTGAATGTCGAACAGTTATACGAAGCTCTAGGGCGTGGCGACGTCAATAATCGGCAATTGGCTGCAGCATTAAAAATACCGGAACTGGAGCCATTACCGGTAAAACTGGTGGCAGCCCAAGCCAGTCCCAAATCGCTGGTGACAGTAGCTGGTATTGATAACGTAGTGACTACTCTGGCATCTTGCTGCATACCGGTGACAGGTGAAGACATCGTTGGTTTTATTTCCCACAAGCGCGGAATTGTGATTCACCGCCGGGATTGTGAAAATATTCAGCAATTACCAACCGAACAACAAGCGCAAGTGTTGCCCGCAGAGTGGAGTGCCAACCAGCTTAGCCGCCATACCGTGCCGATTGTAATTCATGCTTTTAATGCTCAGAATTTACTCAGCGATGTTTCGCAACTGCTGGCGGCTGCCAGAGTGCATATCAGTGAGGCCAACCTGAAGACCCATGATGATTTGTCGGCGATACTGAATTTGTCTATCCTGGTTCAAAACACCGAACAATTAAGCTTGGTATTGGCCAGAATTAATCAGTTGCCGAATATTTTGGAAGTAAAACGCAAAGTTTAAGCCGCACCATGTGGGTTAAACTTGTCGCTTTATGGCGTGGGTACGCTGCTGCGCCCACGCCGATAACCATTAAAACCTGCATAGCCAGGTTTTAGTCTGCGAATGATTTATTGAATTTTAACCAATTCTTTGCCATCTGAAGAAAAGCGGCAGATCCCGGCGGCAAAATAACCGCATTCTTCGGATTGCTCAACTTTGGCGCCATTCGGCGAGACGCGCACTTTCAATAAGCAACTGCGGGCTTCACCCTCAATATGCTTTTTCATCACCAATTCGTTTTCGCCAGTACTTTTAGCTTCACCAGAAACCTGGGCTGAGCAAGGATGCCGACCGGTTTCGGCTGCGTTGGGTTCAAAATCCACATCAGCACTGACACTAATATCATTACCCACTTTGGTAATCTTCAGGTGCTGGACATGATTGCCGTCACGTAAAATATAGTGATCAGTTGCGGCCATAGCAGTGCCGGAAACCAGCATGGCAATCGCCAGAAACAAGCTTTTTTTCATTTTTATACCTCTTGTTTGGTTTAGCTCAGTTATAAACGGTAGCGTATCATCACTGCTTAAGCAGATTTAAGCTCGCTTAGCTTAGTGTAATTGTACCTTACTGCCGGCATTTACCCAAAAGCCGGTTTAATTTATTAGACTGATCAGCTAAATTGGTCTTTTAAGGCGCGGGTGCGGCTAAACACGTCCACGGCAGTTTCAGTGGTGGTAGCGCCGACAGCTCGGCGAATACTAGGGCTATGTTCGCGCAAAAACGGATTGGTGGCCCGTTCCAAGCCGATGCTGCTGGGCAGGGTGCTCAAGTTTTCGTTGCGTAATGCCGCTATCTGGCTGGCGCGCTGCTGCAAATCCGGGTTGTCCGGCTCCAGAGTCAAGGCAAAACGGGCATTACTTTGGCTGTATTCATGGGTGCAATACACCTGGGTGTTTTCCGGCAGGGTTTTTAAGCGTTGCAGAGATTGCCACATTTGCGCCGGACTACCTTCAAACAGCCGTCCGCAACCCAGCGAGAACAAGGTATCACCACAAAACAGCAAGTTTTGCTCTGCACAATAAAACACGATATGGCCGCTGGTATGACCAGGCGTAGCAATAATCTGCCAGTGGTGTTGTCCCAGACTCAGACTGTCGCCATCATGCAGACCAATATCCAGACCTGGAATCCTTAAGCTGTCCGCCGCTGCTCCGGCAATTCGGCAGCCGGTTAGCTGTTTTAAAGTCAGATTTCCGCCGACATGATCGTTATGGTGATGGGTGTTAAAAATATAATCAAGTTGCCAACCCCGGCTGTGCAAGGCGGCCAGCACTGGTTCGGCCAAGGCTGGATCCACTACTGCTGTCGTATTGCAGAGCGTATCGTGGAGCAGATATATATAGTTGTCGGTCAATACCGGCAGAGTTACGACTTCAAGCATGATCAATTACCAATTCAAGGTGGCGATAGTAGCATTGGGTTTGTATACCATAATCATTGCCGTTTTAAGACGGCCAGCGGAGACTGGTTGACCGCCTCGCGCGCTCCCCACAGGCCCGGCAGGCTGACAAGTACGGCACCGATGGCCGGCAAGCTTGCCCAGAGCCGGAAATTGGGTTGATAAGCCATGTGCAGCAACTGACTGTATAAAGCATAGATAATAAGTTCGCTGGCCAGTGCTGCCAGCAGGCCGGCCAAACTGCCCAGTAACAGGAATTCGATGAGCTGAGCGCGTCTTAAAAAACGCCTGCTTGCGCCCAAGGTACGCAGCAATGCCGCTTCGTAAAGCCGTTGATCCAGGCTGGCGTAAACTGTGGCGAACAATACCATTAAGCCGGCCAACACAGCAAAACACAGCAATAGGTTAATTGCGGTGGTGACCTGATGGAGCATGGTTTTAAATTGGGCCAAGATCATATCCAGTTCCAGCAGGGTGGTGGCCGGAAATTGTTTCAGCAGCCCGTTTAACGCTGGTTTAAGGTGTTCGGCAACATAAAAACTGGTGATAAATGTGCTGGGAAAATCAGTCAGAGTGCCGGGGGAAAATATCATATAAAAATTGGGCCGCATCGTGTCCCACTGTACCGTGCGGATATTTACCACTATTGCTGATACTTCGCTGCCGCCGATGCTAAAGCTGAGCCGGTCACCGGGCAGAATTTTCAGACTTTCCGCCAGTTTTTGTTCAATTGAAACCTGGCCGGGTTGGTCGGCTTGCCAAACGCCGCCTGCCACGACTTGATTATCCGCCGGCAGGCTGTCCGACCAGGTTAAGCTGAGTTCGCGTTGGGTAGCGGCCTCACCCTGGCTGTCCTTGACCACCCGTTGTTGCACCGGTTCAGTATTGATAGCAGTAAGGCGACCACGTACCACCGGATAAAACCGATTGCTGTTGATGCCGGCTTGCTGCAAATAATCCTGCACCTGATTAACTTGCTCAGGAAAAATATTTAGCGCAAAGTAATTGGGGGCATCAGCGGGTAACTGTTTCAGCCAGTTATTCAGCATATCATTGCGCACTACCGAACTGAGTGCCAGCGCAGTCAGAGTAATGCCAAAAGCCAGAATTTGGCTGATACTACCCTGGCGGTTACGTAGCAAACCCCTTAAGCCAAACCGCCATTGCAGATTCATGCGAAGGAATAAACGACTTACCAAGCTTAAAAAAACCCAAATCAGGCCGCTTAACACCAAAAGCGCCAAAGCGCCGCTACCGAGAATTAATGCCGTCAACTTTAGATCGGCGGTGTAACGCCAAATCAAGGCCGCCATCAGGCTGAGAGCCAAGCCGTAAACCAGGCGAGCGCTATTGGGCAAGGGCGACAGTTCCCGGCGCAGTACCCGCAAAGGTGGTACCCGTCCCAGTCTTAACAAGGGCGGTAAGGCAAAGCCCAGTAAAATAACCATGCCGGTGATAAAGCCGGCGGCATAGGCCATTAAACCTGGCGCGGCCAGTTCGGCCGGCAATAAATCGGCCAGCACCCAAAACAGGCCTTGTTGTGCCAGCCAGCCCAAACCACAACCTGCTACGCTACACAATATGCCCAGCAACAGAAACTGATAAACAAACAACCTTAACATGGCGTTTTGCGGGTAGCCCATACAGCGCCATAAAGCGGCGGTATTAAAATGCCGTTCGCTATAACGTTGAGCGCTCATGGCAATGGCTACCCCGGCGATTAACACCACGACCACACTGGACAAGCCCAGATATTGGGACGTGCGCTGTAAGGCGGCACCCAGTTCCGGACGGTCGGTATGGATATCCATCAGACGCTGGCCGGGTTTTAGCTGAGTTTTTAAACTGTCCTCGAAGCTAGACAGAGCCAGTGGTTCACCACTGAATTGGAATACATACTGCACATGGCTGCCGGGTTGAATGACTGCGGTCGCGGCCAAATCCTGCTGATGCATTAAAACCCGAGGGGCAAAATTATAAAAAGTGCTGCGTTTGTCCGGCTCGTAAAGCAATATCCGGCTGATGCGCAGGGTTTGCTCACCTATGGTCAGGCTGGCGCCCAATTCAAGTCCGAGCGCTGTTAACACCCGTTGTTCTACCCAAACGCTACCGGGTTCCGGGCCATGTTGAATCTTGATTTGGCTCAAGCCATCGGCACCGGCAATTTTTAAACTGCCGCGTAAGGGATAATAGGCGCTGACAGCTTTCACCGAGGCCAGCAGCATTTCATTGTTTTCCAGCAACATGCTGTTGAATTCTGTCACTTGTGCCTGTTTTAAACCCAGTGTGCCTGCCTGATCAAGCCAGGCAGGCGGTATTGGGTTGGCACCGGCAATGGCCAGATCCGCCGCTAGAAATTCACTGGCCTGATTGCTCATACTCCGAGTCATACGGTCGCTGAACAGGGTGATGGCCGCTGTACTGCCCACCGCAATCAGCAAGGCAAAAATCAACAAACTCAGTTCCCCGGCGCGTAAATCACGCCGTAATAATTTCAGCGCCAGCTTCAGTTGTTGCATATCACCTTCCCGCTATCCAGTCGAATAGTCCGCTCACAACGTGCAGCCAGGGCGGCATCATGGGTCACTAACACCAGGGTGGTGTGTTGTTCCTGATTAAGTTCAAACAACAGTTCGGCGACTTGGGCACCGGTTTTGCTGTCAAGATTGCCGGTTGGTTCGTCGGCAAACAGAATGGCCGGGCGGGTCACAAAAGCCCGTGCCAGTGCCACCCGCTGTTGTTCACCGCCGGATAATTGTTTGGGCAGGTGGTTTAATCGATGCGCTAAACCCACCCGCTCCAGTAGGGCTGCAGCCGCTGCTTGAGCGTGAGCTGCTCCGCGCAGTTCCAGCGGCAGCATCACATTTTCCAGGGCGGTCAAGGCCGGCAATAAATAAAATGACTGGAATACAAAGCCAATCAAATCATGGCGGAGTTTGGCGCGGCCATCCTCATCCAGCTTGCTGATATTCAAGCCATTGACCACTATGGTGCCGCTGCTGGGTGTATCCAGGCCTGCCAGCAAGCTCAACAGCGTCGATTTGCCGGAACCGGACTCGCCGATAATGGCGGCACTCTCGCCGGGCTTGATGATTAAATCGACAGATGACAATATATGCAGTACGCCTGCCGAGGTTGGCACTGTTTTACCGAGATTTTGCGTGACGATCATGGCTGGAGCGAATTTATCATTATGGGAAGGCATTATGTCTAATTGGGTTCTGTTACTGGCGTTAAGTTTTATACCATTCACCACGGTTATGGCGAAATCAATTCTGGTGTTTGGAGATAGTATTAGTGCGGCATACGGTATGGAAGTTCAGCAAGGTTGGGTGACGCTGCTGCAAAAAAAACTGGCCGCTGAACATAACAACTATCTTATCAGTAATGCCAGCATCAGCGGCGAAACCACTGCCGGTGGTTTAAGCAGAATTGATGCCGCCTTGAGTCAGTACAAACCGGATATAGTGGTTCTGGAGCTTGGTGCGAATGATGGTTTGCGTGGTTTGTCTGCAGCGGCCATGAAAACCAATTTGACTGAAATGATTAAGCGCAGCCAAACTGCCGGGGCCAAGGTATTATTATTGGGTATGAAAATTCCGCCAAATTACGGCAAACGTTATATCGAAATGTTTTACAGCATTTATCCGCAATTGGCCGAGACTCTGCATATTCCGCTGCTGCCGTTTTTGCTGGAAGATGTGGCATTGCAGCCGGATTTAATGCAAGCTGACGGATTACACCCCAACGCATTGGCGCAACCTGCCATTGCCGCTAAGGTCTGGCAATATTTGCAGCCCTTAATAAAATAACCTTATTGTTTCCGCACATCATGCAAGCTATAGCACTGGCTTTTGAAAGTTTTGGTGAATCTCAGTCGGGGACCCCCTTACTGATATTACACGGTTTTTTTGCATCGGCACGTAATTGGCGCTCTATAGCCAAACAGCTGGCGCAACAGCGTCAGGTATTTGTGCTGGATATGCGTAATCACGGCAGTTCTGACCATCATGTGCATATGGATTATCCTGCCATGGCCGAAGACGTACGATTGTTTATGGACAATCAGCAGATCGATACCGCCGATATCATTGGTCATAGCATGGGTGGAAAAATCGCCATGTGGTTTGCCCTGCATTATCCGCAACGTCTGGGCAAATTGATTGTGGTGGATATTTCTCCGGTCAGCTATCAACACAGTTTTGCCACCACGGTCGCCGCGCTGAAAAATCTGCCCTTGCATGAGTTGGGTAATCGTAAACAGGCTGAGCAACATCTGGCGGCATTGATTCCCGATCTTAATTACCGGCAGTTTCTACTGCAAAATCTGGTATTTGAGGCAGGTCAATATAGCTGGCGGGTCAATCTGGATTTTTTTGCAGACAATGCCGCCAACATTGTGGCGTTTCCGGCACAATTATCGGCTCAGATTTACCCCTTGCCTGTGCTGTTTCTGGCGGGTGAAAATTCGTTTTATATTCGTCCTGACAGTATTTATCAACGTTTCCCCAATGCCGAAATCAAAGAAATTCCAGGGGCAGGACATTGGTTACATGTGGATGCCCCAGCTTTGTTTTTACAATTGGTCAGCGCTTGGCTGGCCTGAATTAATCTTTGCTAAAAGGTGCCGACATGACTATTAAATTACCGTATTTTGATTATTTAATGGATGCTTTTGCTAAAGGTCATTCAGGTTTGGAACAGAGTTTTGGACACCATGTCCATTGGGGATACTGGCCGTTTCCGGCACAGGCCAAGGGCGACAGTACAGATTTTGTTGCCGCAGCCGAGCAACTGAGCGAATTGATATATCATTCGGCAAAAGTGACCAATAGTCAGGCCGTACTTGATGTCGGCTGTGGTTTTGGCGGTACTATCGCCGCATTGAACCAGCGGTATCAAGATATGGATCTGGTAGGGCTGAATATTGATGAACGTCAGTTACTGCGTGCCAGAGAGCAGGTGTTGCCGTCCGGCACTAACCGTATCCGGTTTCAGCAGGGCGATGCCTGTGCCTTGCCGTTTGCCGACCACAGCTTCGATGTGGTGCTGGCGGTGGAGTGTATTTTTCATTTTCCCAGTCGTGAACAATTTTTTAAAGAAGCAAATCGTGTGCTTAAACCTGGCGGTTACTTGGCTTTGTCGGATTTTTTATTGAGTCCAAAACTGGCCAAATTATCTGATTTTAGTTTTTCCGGATACTTAACTGATGGTTTTTTTGGTAAATGCAATGTGCAATTTACCCGGCAGGATTACCAGGCATTGGCTGACAATAGCGGTTTTTCCCTGGCACTGGAAAAAGATATCACCCTAAATACTTTGCCGACTTATCCCTATTTACGGTCTTTGGCGAAACAGCCGGCGGGGTTAAAGATATCGCTTAAACAAGGCATTAGTATGGTATCTGCTATATTGTCTGTGGAGTTTTTAAGCCGAGTCAATGCCTTGCAGTATTTTGTCTATGCGTTTAGAAAGTAGTAAAGCCTTTATGACGCATTAACTTCTATTTCATAGCCGGTAAATTTACGGATGTTGATGACACCTGTATCCAGTAACAGGTATTGACCTTTAATGCCCTGTAAAATGCCGGTAACTGTTGGGGTTTTTTCGAAATCCAGCGATTTGATTTTGCTTGGGTATTGCTGCACCGGATAATGGATATCTACCGGTTCGGCTTGATCCAGTAAGCTTAAACTGTCTGCGCCAAACTGCTTAGCAATATCGGCTAAATCTGGGCTGCAATCAGCCAATAAATTGTCGCGGATGGTTTTTAAATCCAATGCGGTGGTGTTGTTTTTCAACATCTGCTGCCAACTGGTTTTGTCGCTGACATGTTTAGCCAGACTGACTTCGACCAGCCCGGAAATATGCCGGGAGCTGACCTGAAAAATCGGCAAGGCCTGTATCGCACCTTGATCTATCCAGCGTGTCGGTATTTGGGAGTGCCGGGTAATGCCCACTTTTATGCCGGATGAATTAGCCAGATAAACGATGTGCGGCTGGAAGCAGAAGCTCTCGCCCCATTCCGGTTCACGACAGGTTCCGGCAGCATAATGGCAGGTTTCCGGTTTCATAATGCACATATCGCATTGTGCCAGCCGGATAAAACAAGGATAGCAATAGCCCTGATTAAAACTTTTCCGGGTTTTTTTCTGGCAATGTGTACAAAAAATCTGCCCGGTATAATGTAGTTGCAGCGTTTGGCCGATTAATGGATTGAGATCCACGCCGCTGTCGCCCAACGGCAGGCGGTAGCGTACCGGATTTTGCAGTTCTGTACTCATCTTATCCAAACAGCCTAACACCTGATTTACCTCGTTTTCGGAATTAATAATAGACATTATTTAAGACTAGCGGTTGACCAATATTACTTTGACGGCAGCGTTAGGGATGTGCCGATTCTGCAGGCGCATCGTGCGCGGTTGATGCGCTTCACTGCGTTCAGCACATCCTACGCCCTATCCGGCAAAATATGAATTGGTGGGTTACTCGGTTTGTATTAGTGGTTGAGGCTTGTTAGAGCCCCCTAGCCTTGCTTTTATAAAGGTTACGCTGCGAATTCCTCGATTCCGCGTTGCTGCATCGAGGCTACGGGCTGCTAAATAGTCGATGTTGATGCTAAATAACATAAAACAGCTGCGCAGCCTCGATGCCGGCATCAACTAGTAACGCAAACATCGCTTTGTTTAAAGTATACAGATTAAGTCTGATAGTGGACAGAGGCGGCTGATCACTTTTCATTTGCTGAATGGTCATGCTTGAATTGGCGATACAGGAAAGCCCTGTGCTAAAATTAGAGCTATAAGTATTGCCTTGATTTAACCGAATAATCCATTTTTTCTTAACTGCTATATTTGACACGCTCATGAATAAACCTAAAAAAGTTGCAATTCTCACTGCAGGCGGTTTGGCACCTTGTCTGAATTCTGCTATTGGCAGTCTGATTGAACGCTATACCGAGATCGACCCTAGTATCGAAATCATCTGCTATCGTGGCGGATACAAAGGCTTGTTATTGGGTGATTCCTATCCGGTTACTGCGGAAGTTCGCGCCAAAGCCAGCTTGTTGCAAAAATTCGGCGGTTCAGTGATCGGCAATAGCCGGGTAAAACTGACCAATGTCAAAGATTGCGTGAAACGTGGCTTGGTCAAAGAAGGCGAAGATCCGCAAAAAGTGGCTGCTGATCAGTTAATCAAAGACGGTGTGGAAATTCTGCACACCATCGGCGGTGATGATACCAATACTGCGGCAGCCGATCTGGCGGCTTTTTTGGCCAGAAATAACTATGGCCTGTCGGTAATCGGTCTGCCGAAAACCGTGGATAACGATGTCTATCCAATCAAACAGTCTCTGGGAGCCTGGACAGCCGCTGAAGAAGGTGCGCGTTACTTTAAAAACGTGGTCGCTGAAAATAATTCCAATCCGCGTATGTTGATTATCCATGAAGTGATGGGCCGGAACTGCGGTTGGTTGACTGCGGCCACCGCGCTGGAATACCGCAAACTGCTGGATCAAAGCGACTGGTTGCCTGAGTTGGGTTTGTCACGTGAGTCTTATGAAGTTCACGCTGTATTCGTACCGGAAATGGCCATTGACCTGGCAGCCGAGGCAGCGCGTTTGCGTCAAGTATTGGATACCGTTGATTGCGTCAACATCTTTGTTTCTGAAGGTGCGGGTGTTGAGGCCATTGTCGCCGAACTGCAAGCCAAAGGTCAGGAAGTACCGCGCGATGCGTTTGGTCACATCAAACTGGATGCGGTTAATCCTGGAAAATGGTTTGGCGAACAGTTTGCCCAAATGATAGGTGCAGAAAAAACCCTGGTGCAAAAATCCGGCTATTTTGCTCGGGCAGCAGCGGCTAATGTCGATGATATGCGTTTAATCAAATCCTGTGCTGATCTGGCCGTGGAATGCGCATTCCGCCGTGAATCCGGCGTCATCGGTCATGATGAAGATCAAAACAACATCTTGCGTGCCATCGAGTTTCCACGCATCAAAGGCGGTAAACCGTTTAACATTGATACCGCTTGGTTTGAGCAATTACTGACTGAAGTTGGTCAAAGCAAAGGTGAAAAAGTGGATGTTAGCCATTAGTCGTTGACTAACGTTGGTTTGACGGAAGAGTTAGAGGGTGTGCGGATGTCAGGAGGCGCATTGATCGCGATTGATGCGGTGTACTGCGTTTAGCACATCCTACAACTGGGCTGTTTTTTAAAGGTATACTTGGCTTTTGAGTGGTTTTAGCAAACGTCTTTAAAGCATGTTATCGCGTTTTTAGGTAAATTTGCTTCGATGTTCCTCGATTCCACTGCGTTGCATCGAGGCTACGGGGTCTACTTATCCTACAACTGGGCTGTTTTTTAAAGGTATACTTGGCTTTTGAGTGGTTTTAGCAAACGTCTTTAAAGCATGTTATCGCGTTTTTAGGTAAATTTGCTTCGATGTTCCTCGATTCCACTGCGTTGCATCGAGGCTACGGGGTCTACTTATCCTACAACTGGGCTGTTTTTTAAAGGTATACTTGGCTTTTGAGTGGTTTTAGCAAACGTCTTTAAAGCATGTTATCGCGTTTTTAGGTAAATTTGCTTCGATGTTCCTCGATTCCACTGCGTTGCATCGAGGCTACGGGGTCTACTTATCCTACAACTGGGCTGTTTTTTAAAGGTATACTTGGCTTTTGAGTGGTTTTAGCAAACGTCTTTAAAGCATGTTATCGCGTTTTTAGGTAAATTTGCTTCGATGTTCCTCGATTCCACTGCGTTGCATCGAGGCTACGGGGTCTACTTATCCTACAACTGGGCTGTTTTTTAAAGGTATACTTGGCTTTTGAGTGGTTTTAGCAAACGGCTTTAAAGCATGTTATCGCGTTTTTAGGTAAATTTGCTTCGATGTTCCTCGATTCCACGGCGTTGCATCGAGGCTACGGGGTCTACTTATCAATATACAGTTCTGCTATGTCGCAGGGAAATACAATACAGGCGAATTGGGCTGCCAAACCGGATAAGCCGGCATGATAGCGGCAAATATCCCCGAGTCGATAAAGTTAGCCAGCCATTGCTGAACAGAGGGGTAGGGCGCATTGTTAAACCAATCGCTATCCACTGCGGCAAATTGGCGAATAAACGGCAATATGGCTGCATCTGCCAGTGCAAAATGCCCACCGCATAAAAACGCTTGTTTTTGCAGGCAATTTTCCAGGGTTTGAATAAATATTTCGGCTTGCTGCCGGTAAAACTGTTGGCTGTGTTGCGGATAGCGGTCTGGGTATTTATAACGATCCAGATAATATTTAAACTGACCGTCGTTTTCGCTGATCAACTGTCTTGCCTGACTGTGGCTAGCGCTTTCCAGCCAATGTTCAGGGTCGTTTTGGGCTAAGGCCCAGTCCATAATATCCAGACTCTGCTCCAATACCTTGCCGTTATCAAGTTGTAATACCGGTACGGTGGCTTTGGGGGAAATATTCAGCAATTCAGCCGGTTTATTACGCAACGCCACTTCACGCAATTCCACACTAATTTGGGCAACTGCCAGTGCCAGTCTGGCCCGCATGGCATACGGGCAGCGGCGGAAGCTATACAGTATGGGAGTCATGCTGTAGTTGTCGATATCTCAGGTCTAGGCGGTATTAAGTCTTGAATGACGGCTTTGACATTGTCAACTGTAATCAGCCGGGTACATTCAAACTGGCGTGGCGTGTCTTTATGACGCGGACACCAGAAAAAGTCTTTATGGTCAAAGCGATGCCGGACATCGTTCCAGCAACTGTTGCAAGTGTGGTAGTTGATGACCCGGTAAGGGGTGGCAAATTCGTTGGTCGGATGAGTAAAACCGCTGATCATGACCACCGGGATTTGCATGGCCCAGGCCAGCCAGCTTAAGCCGCTGCTCAAACCAATAAAGAATTCGGCATGTTGCAGCCAGCGGGCCCGTTCCAGCAAATCCTGGTCGCCGGTCTGGTCTTCGGCGCCATAGGGAATATGATTCCAGACGATGCCGGTGCCGTGTACCGGTTTTTGGTCGATGCAGATTACCCGATAGCCCTGGGCTTTGAGATAACCGACCAGTTCCCGCCAGCCGTTGGGGTTGTTCCAGTATTTGCATTGGGTGGTGCTTTGGCTGGCAATGCAGATATACGGCTCAGGGATAGGCCGACTACTGTTTTTTAGCTGGATACGCGGCGGCTGTTCGGTGGGGTCTACACCCAGAATATAGCCGGCAGTGCGGTGTAAGCCCACCAGCCGAAAATCACAGGGCTGATGAATATTCTGCTCGTCGTCAAAAAACAGACCGATGCGATAAGTGGCGTAATAGCGCTCGGCACTGACAGCTTCGTGACTAAGCAATTCGATGTCGGGATAAGCATCGCGGAATAAAGGAATCAGCCGTTCGGCCAATGCGCAAGTCAAGCGGCAGCCGTGCTGCTGCTGAAATTTAACCAGATAAGGCAACCAGCCCAGAGTATCGCCCAGGGTGCCGACCGGTAGTTGAATCAAGACATGTTGATCGTTTGCCGCAAAGTCGTGGCTGAGGATCAGCTCTTCACCTGACCAAATTTGCAAACGGTTGCGGACAAAATAACGTTTGGCGGTATTGACGCGGCCAGCCTGGATATTGGTTTCGAAGACGATATTGCCGGTATCGAGGTCTGAAATGCGCACCCGCCAGTTGCCTTCCGGCAGTAAAAGCCGGCAACCATCGTTGAAATCGTAACGAATGCCGTGAGGGCCAAGCTGGGTGGGTAATTCCGGGGCGGGGACGAAGTTTTGTTTGGGTGGTTCGGTTGGGGCAGAAGACTGAGGATTTTGTTGATCGTCTCCCGATTGGGTGTCAAGGGATGGGGATTCGGGAATGGCTGGTTTATCAATTGCTTGGTTCATCAGTTCAATGTTTTAGTTTTGTAATTATTCAGTGTAAGGTTGCATGATCCTATTTTAAACAAGTGGTTAGCTTCGAATGAGGCGATGCACTGTGTTTAGCTCATCTTACAACTGCGAAGCAGGAAGGCGGAATCGAGGATGCAGACTGCCAAAATTGTGATGACATTGATCAATTAAGGCAAAGCTGCGAATTCCTCGATTCCACTGCGTTACATCGAGGCTACGGAAGTACACAAAAAGCAGGGGCTGTCAGAACAACTCTGCCAGTCCCCTGCCTGTATCTAAATAAATCTCCACATTATGGAATCAAGGTAAAATCGCCTGCACTCAAGGCGGTTGGGTGACTGCTTAAACCTATCACCGCAATTTCCGTGGCCGGGCCGCTCACTGAACCATTGGCATCGTAATACAAGCCGCCATTAGTGGCGTTGTAGTACAGATAATCCGTTGGGGTAGTGGCTGCTGCGGCATTACTGAAGTTGGCGGCGGTCACGCCACTGGCACCGGCAAAGGCGGTAAACAGGGCTTTTGACAACTCGATTTGCCCGGTGTTTTCCCACAGGTTGTTGACCGGGGTAGGGGTCACAGCCGTCGCTGTCGGCAGGTAAAGGGCATGATTGATTTCCGTCAGACTGGCATTACCGCTGTTGACGACATAGACATTACCGGCACTATCCAGCGACAAGCCGGTCGGTTTATTCAAACCCGTTGCGATAGTGGTAGGTGCCAGGCTGCCGGCCGTAAATTCCTGCACGGTATTATTGCCGTATTCACTGACATAGAAATTGCCGGCTTTATCGATCACCAATCCCGAAGGCTGGTTGACATTCAAGAAAGTGCTGGCAGCATAAGTGCCGGCCGCAATTTTGACGATGGTATTGACGGCAAAATCGGTAACATAGATATTGCCGGCACTATCCAGCGCCACGCCTTGCGGATTGGTAAAGCTGCCTGAGTTGACCACACTGAGTGCGGCACCACTAACGCTGACGCCCTGAGTGGTAATAGCGGCACCACTATCGCTATCCCAGTTCGCTGTCGCCGCCAGATTGTAAACTGCGCCACCCGTGGTGCTGGTGCCATTGGTGGTGACAAAGTTATTCACCACTGCCTCGTCGGCACTGCTTAAGCTGATCTTAAAGCCGGTGGCGGTCAAATTGCTAATCGTGTCATTGACGGCACTGAAGGTATAACTGCTGCTGCCGGCGCTTAGGGTGAAGTTACCCAAAGCTATGCCGTTGGCACTGCCGTGATTGTCCAGATTAGCCCCAGTCACGGTGAACACACCGGTGGTAGCGTTATAAGCCACGCTGCTGATGGTGGGTGCAGTGACATTGCTGACGGTGACACCCAGGTTGGTGGCTCCCGCCCCGGTATCCCAGCCGCTGGTAGCCGTCAAACTGTAGTTGCTAATGCTGTCATTAGCCTGGGTGCCGGCTTTGTTCAACAAGCCGTTGATGGCAAGCTGATCGGCTGCCGACAATTGTATGCTGACCCCGGTGGCGGTTGGCGTACCTTTCACCACACTGCCGCTGGTCAAGGTATAGCTGGTATTGCCATCACCTTTCAAGGTCAGATCGCCGACCACATAGCCTGCCGCCGTGGTGGTGAAATTGGTACCGCTCAGGCTCAGCACACCGGTGCCGGCGTTGTAGGCCACCTGGCTCAGGGTTGGTAAGCTGGAGCTGAGGCCGCTGACGGTGACGGACTGAGTTGTAATTTGCGCACCGCTGTCGCTGTCCCAATTCACGCTGGCCGCCAGATTGTAGGCTTTGCCGCTGGTGGGTGCGGTGCCGTTGGCATTGACAAAACTGTTAACGCTGGTTTTATCGGCACTGCTTAAGGTCAGGGTAAAGCCGGTGGCGCTGAGATTGCTGACGCTGTCAGTGGTGGCGCTAAAGGTATAAGTACCGCTGCCGCCGGTTAAGGTCAGGCCCGGCAGGTTAATGCCGTTGCTGCTGCCGTGGTTGTCCAGATTGGCGCCGGTAACGGTGAATACGCCGGTGGCGGCGTTGTAAGCCACACCGCTGATAGTCGGCGCAGTAACATTGCCGACCGTGACGCTCTGGGTGGTAACAGCGGCTGCGCCGGTATCCCAGCCACTGATTGCGCTGAGATTATAAGTGGTGACACCGTCATTAGCCTGGGTGCCGGCTTTGTTGAGCAAACCGTTGATAGCCAATTGATCAACTGTGGACAATTGGATGCTGACCCCGGTGCCGTTGCCGGCCGGGGTGCCGCTGACCACACTGCCGCCGGTCAGGGTATAGCTGGTATTGCCGTCACCTTTCAAAGTCAGATCACTGACCACATAACCCGCTGCGGTAGTAGCCAGGTTATGGCCGCTCAGGGTTAATATACCGCTGCCGGCGTTATAGCTCACCCCGCTCAGGGATGGTGATAAACCGCTGACTGTCACCGCTTGGGTGGTAATCTTGGCACCACTGTCGCTATCCCAATTCAGCGCAGCCGCCAAATTGTAGACAGCACCGTTAGCCGGTGCGGTGCCGTTATCAGTGACGAAGGCGTTTACCAGTGCTTGGTCGGCACTGCTTAAGGTCAAGGTAAAGCCGGTGGCGCTGAGATTGCTGACGCTGTCAGTGGTGGCGCTAAAGGTATAAGTACCGCTGCCGCCGGTTAAGGTCAGGCCCGGCAGGTTAATGCCGTTGCTGCTGCCGTGGTTGTCGAGGTTGGCGCCGGTAACGGTGAATACGCCGGTGGCGGCGTTGTAAGCCACACTGCTGATAGTCGGCGCAGTAACATTGCCGACCGTGACACCCTGGGTGGTAACAGCGGCTGCGCCGGTATCCCAACCACTGATTGCGCTGAGATTATAAGTGGTGACACCGTCATTAGCCTGGGTGCCGGCTTTGTTGAGCAAACCGTTGATAGCCAATTGATCAACTGTGGACAATTGGATGCTGACCCCTGTGCCGTTGCTGGCCGGGGTGCCGCTGACCACACTGCCGCCGGTCAAGGTATAGCTGGTATTGCCGTCACCTTTCAAAGTCAGATCACTGACCAGATAACCCGCTGCTGTGGTGGCCAGATTGTGACCGCTTAGGGTTAATACGCCGGTACCGGCGTTATAGGCCACGCCAGTCAAAGCAGTCGGCAAACCGCTGACCGTGACCGGTTGGGTGATAATTTTCGCCCCGCTGTCGCTGTCCCAGTTAACAGTCGCTGCCAGATTGTAGGCTGCGCCACTCACCGGTGCCGTGCCGTTATCGGTGATGAAGCTGTTGATGCTGGTTTTATCAGCTGCACTTAAGGTAATGGTAAAACCAGTGGCACTGAGATTGCTGACGCTGTCATTGGTGGCGCTAAAGGTGTAAGTGCCGCTGCCGCCGCTAAAGGTCAGGCCCGGCAGGTTAATGCCGTTGGCACTGCCGTGGTTGTCCAGATTGGCACCGGTGACGCTGAACACACCGGTTGCCGCATTATAGCTAACGCTGCTGATGGTCGGCGCAGTGACATTGCTGACGGTGATCGGCAAGGTGGTAATCGCCCCGGCATAGGCATCCCAACCGGCTATCGCACTCAGATTGTAATTGGTCAGGCCATCATTGGCTTGGGTACCGATTTTATTCAGCAAGCCGTTGATGGCTAACTGATCGGCCGCAGACAGTTGAATCACAGCCCCGCTGTTGCTAGGAGTGCCGCTCACCACACTGCCACTGGTTAAGGTATAAGCGGTGGCACCATCACCTTTCAGCGTCAGATCGGTCACAATAAAGTTACTGGCCAGACTGGTTAAATGAGTGCCGGTCAGGCTTAATTGACCATTGGCAGCGTTATACACCGCTTTAGTCAAG
This sequence comes from Methylomonas paludis, assembly GCF_018734325.1. Taxonomy (NCBI): domain Bacteria; kingdom Pseudomonadati; phylum Pseudomonadota; class Gammaproteobacteria; order Methylococcales; family Methylococcaceae; genus Methylomonas; species Methylomonas paludis. Next base: position 581,789 of record NZ_CP073754.1, read on the forward strand.
GTGGGTGGAATCACCGCCACTGTGACCAAGGTACCGCCGCTGCCATCGGTTTTGGTGCTAAAACTAAAATTGCTGTTATCACCGACTAAGCCCAGGGTTTCGACCACGCTACCGCCGCTGGTCAGCACTAACTGATTGCTGGCATTGACACTGCCGGCTGTAGCCACCACACCCGCCAAATCCAGAATCGCGCCGCCATTCAGGCTGATGCCGGTGGTCGTGTTGTTAACCACCAGTTCGCCGCCGCTCAACACGTTTTCCGCGCCACCGCTATTGACCGGGTAGTAAGCGATGCCGCCGCTGGATATGGTTTCAGTACCACCGCTGTAAACGGTGTCGTTGTTAGCCACACCGCCATTGCTAATCAATTCGTTACCACCTGAGTTGATAGCCGTGTAATAGCTTATGCCACCACTGACGATCTGCTCGCTACCACCAGAATTAACAATGGAGTAATAGGCTGTACCACCACTGCTGACCAGTTCGGTGCCGCCGCTGTTAATTGTTGCGTAATTTTCCACCCCTCCGCTGGAGACGATCTCGCTGCCGCCTTTATTGACTGATGTGTAATTGCTGATACCTCCACTGACTATCTGCCCGGTGCCGCCTGAGTTGATAATGGTGTAAGTGGCATTACCGCCGTTGGAAACTACCTCAGTACCACCACTGTTGACAGTGACATAATAGACTGCCCCTGCACTGACCAGTTCTTTGCCACCATTATTGATCAAGACACTGCCACTGCCACTGCCGTAATAATAAGCACCATAGTTGAAAGTATTGATTGCCAGACCGCCGCTAGTTACGGTTTCAATACCACCACTGTAAACAGTGCTGCCACTATCGACACCACCGCTGGAAACAGTTTCAGTTCCGTAAATAGCGGCTGTGTTATTGACGCCGTAGACTGTTTCGCTGCCGCCGGCATTTATGGTCACGTTATTCGCCACGCCACCACTGGAGACGATCTCGCTGCCGCCGCTGTTAACCGTGGCGTTGTTAACGATACCGCCATTGTTAATCGATTCGTTACCACCTGAGTTTATGGTAGCGTAATAACTAATGCCGCCACTGCTGACCAGTTCGGTGCCGCCGCTGTTAATTGTTGCGTAATTTTCCACCCCTCCGCTGGAGACGATCTCGCTGCCGCCTTTATTGACTGATGTGTAATTGCTGATACCTCCACTGACTATCTGCCCGGTGCCGCCTGAGTTGATAATGGTGTAAGTGGCATTACCGCCGTTGGAAACTACCTCAGTACCACCACTGTTGACAGTGACATAATAGACTGCCCCTGCACTGACCAGTTCTTTGCCACCATTATTGATCAAGACACTGCCACTGCCACTGCCGTAATAATAAGCACCATAATAGTTGAAAGTATTGATTGCCAGACCGCCGCTAGTTACGGTTTCAATACCACCACTGTAAACAGTGCTGCCACTATCGACACCACCGCTGGAAACAGTTTCAGTTCCGTAAATAGCGGCTGTGTTATTGACGCCGTAGACTGTTTCGCTGCCGCCGGCATTTATGGTCACGTTATTCGCCACGCCGCCGCTGGAAACGGTTTCTGTGCCGCCGCCGTAAACAGTGCTGCCATTATCAACACCACCGCTGGAAACCGTTTCACTGCCACCGCTGCTGATAAAAAGAGTATTGGCTAAGCCACCACTGGAGACGATCTCGCTGCCACCGCTGTTAACCGTGGCGTTGTTAACGACACCGCCATTGTTAATCGATTCGTTACCACCGGAATTGATGATGGGGGAATAGCTAATGCCGCCACTGCTGACCAGTTCGGTACCGCCGCTGTTAATTGTTGCGTAATTTTCCACGCCACCCTTGGAGACGATCTCGCTGCCGCCTTTATTGACTATGGCGTAATTGCTAGCACCCCCGCTGATAACCTGCTCAGTACCGCCGCTGTTCAATGTGGTGTAATTGGCATTACCGCCATTGGAAACCACTTCGGTACCGCCGCTGTTCAAGGTGGTGTACTGGGCATTACCGCCGTAGGAAACTACCTCAGTACCACCACTGTTGACAGTGACATAATAGACTGCCCCTGCACTGACGAGTTCTTTGCCGCCATTATTGATTAAGACGCTGCCGCTGCCGTAATAATAAGCACCTTGGTTGAAGGTATTGATGGCCAGACCGCCGCTAGTTACGGTTTCAATACCACCACTGTAAACATATGTACCACTATCGACACCACCGCTGGAAACAGTTTCAGTTCCGTAAATAGATGCGCCGTTATTCACACCGTAGACTGTTTCGCTGCCGCCGGCATTTATGGTCACGTTATTCGCCACGCCGCCGCTGGAAACGGTTTCTGTGCCGCCGCCGTAAACAGTGCTGTCATTATCAACACCACCGCTGGAAACCGTTTCACTGCCACCGCTGTTAACCGTGGCGTTGTTAACGATGCCGCCATTGTTAATCGATTCGTTACCACCGGAATTGATGGTGGGGGAATAGCTAATGCCGCCACTGCTGACCAGTTCGGTACCGCCGCTGTTAATTGTTGCGTAATATTCCACGCCACCCTTGGAGACGATCTCGCTGCCACCTTTATTGACTATGGCGTAATAGCTAACACCCCCGCTGATAACCTGCTCAGTACCGCCGCTGTTCAATGTGGTGTAATTGGCATTACCGCCATTGGAAACCACTTCGGTACCGCCGCTGTTCAAGGTGGTGTACTGGGCATTACCGCCATTGGAAATCACTTCAGTACCACCACTGTTGACGGTAACATAATAGGCCGTCCCGGCACTAACCAGTTCCTTTGCACCATTATTAATCAGGACGTTGCCGCCCTGACCATAAGTATTGATGGCCAAGCCGCCGCTGGAGACAGTTTCTGTGCCGCCACTGTAAACATAGCTGCCACTATCGACACCACCGCTGGAAACCGTTTCACTGCCACCGCTGCTGATATAAAGAGTATTGGCTAAGCCACCACTGGAGACGATCTCGCTGCCGCCGCTGTTAACCGTGGCGTTGTTAACGATGCCGCCATTGTTAATCGATTCGTTACCACCGGAATTGATGATGGGGGAATAGCTAATGCCGCCACTGCTGACCAGTTCGGTACCGCCGCTGTTAATTGTTGCGTAATTTTCCACGCCACCCTTGGAGACGATCTCGCTGCCACCTTTATTGACTATGGCGTAATAGCTAACACCCCCGCTGATAACCTGCTCAGTACCGCCGCTGTTCAAGGTGGTGTAATTGGCATTACCGCCATTGGAAACCACTTCGGTACCGCCGCTGTTCAAGGTGGTGTACTGGGCATTACCGCCATTGGAAATCACTTCAGTACCACCACTGTTGACGGTAACATAATAGGCCGTCCCGGCACTAACCAGTTCCTTTGCACCATTATTAATCAGGACGTTGCCGCCCTGACCATAAGTATTGATGGCCAAGCCGCCGCTGGAGACAGTTTCTGTGCCGCCACTGTAAACATAGCTGCCACTATCGACACCACCGCTGGAAACCGTTTCACTGCCACCGCTGCTGATATAAAGAGTATTGGCTAAGCCACCACTGGAGACGATCTCGCTGCCACCGCTGTTAACCGTGGCGTTGTTAACGACACCGCCATTGTTAATCGATTCGTTACCACCGGAATTGATGATGGGGGAATAGCTAATGCCGCCACTGCTGACCAGTTCGGTACCGCCGCTGTTAATTGTTGCGTAATTTTCCACGCCACCCTTGGAGACGATCTCGCTGCCGCCTTTATTGACTATGGCGTAATTGCTAGCACCCCCGCTGATAACCTGCTCAGTACCGCCGCTGTTCAAGGTGGTGTAATTGGCATTACCGCCATTGGAAATCACCTCGGTACCGCCTTTATTGACTGAGGTGTAATTGCTGATACCTCCGCTGACGATCTGCTCGCTACCACCAGAATTGATAATGGAGTAATAGGCTGTACCACCACTGCTGACCAGCTCAGTACCACCACTGTTGACGGTAACATAATAGGCATTACCGGCACTGACTAATTCTTTACCGCCATTATTGATTAAGACGCTGCCGTTGCCGGAATAATAAGCGCCATAGTTGAAAGTATTGATTGCCAGACCGCCGCTAGTTACGGTTTCAATACCACCGTAAACATATGTACCATTATCGACACCACCGCTGGAAACAGTTTCAGTTCCGTAAATAGCGGCTGTGTTATTGACACCGTAGACTGTTTCGCTGCCGCCGGCATTTATGGTCACGTTATTCGCCATGCCGCCGCTGGAAACGGTTTCTGTGCCACCGCTGTAAACAGTGCTGCCACTATCAATACCTCCGCTGGAAACTATTTCTTTGCCGCCGCTGTTGATTGCCGTGTTGTACGCCGTACCACCACTGGTAATTAATTCCTGATCGCCGCTGTTTAGCACGGTGCCATTAAGTGGTAATGGTGACGCCAGATGAAACATAAGGCAGTTTATAAATAGTCATGGTACAGCTCCTTGAGGCGAAAATTAATTGATATTGGCGATGCTTGGCGTTAAGGGTTGTGCGAATCCGGCTATCGGTTGTATCTTGGTTTTGACGCGAGCAAGGCTGATCAGCCGGGGACATGTAAACTGGCGCCGTGGGTGTTGATGGGGTAATGGCCAGAAAAAATCTTGGCGTTTAAAACGCAGCCCTATCGCATAACTCTGGCTATGGCAGCACTGCTTGGGGTATCGGCTAGGTAATTTTGGATTGGGTGTGAGGTTTTGTTTGCGGGACAGACTGGCCAAGGCAATAGCTGGTAACTCAGGCTTTTGGATATCCCTGTGTTGATTTTCAAGCGCTGGTGTATCGAACAGTGCCGATATTTCCCTTATTTGGCTCATAATGAGGTATTATTATTTTTATGACATGTTTTTGTAATAATTAATCAGCTGCGTTAAATGTGGTTATATACCCTATCAACACAATAAAAAATTCCAGTTCTGTATTACACATATCTATATGATAATTATTGATATGTGTGGCCAATATTTTGGTTTACAGTTGTGTTCGTTTATAACATTAGGCAGCTGAACTTGGCAATTATTTTTTTAGCAAGTTTAAGTTTAAGTGGTTTTCAGGCTGAGATTGCCAAGGTTTTGGCTGGTGAATTTGGTAAGGGGGACATTGGTTTTAATTTAGCCATGTCGGGTGGCTTCGCCACCAAAACAGCGCGGGTGTTTGGTGTTTAGTTATTGAGGCGTACGCCCCGTAGCCTTTTTAAAGGGTGAACTGGTTGGTTTGCTTACGCAGAGGATATTTGTTAACCTAAAAGCCGTATCAATTATTAACACGAACAGTAATTATTATTAAGTGTAAATTTTAGAATACCTTTTTAAGCAAGTGGTTGACCAATATTACTTTGACGGAATCACCAAAGGATCTGCCGACTCTGGAAGCGCATAGTGCGTGATTGATGCCTCAGCCTACTTAAAAAGCCTAAGGTAATTGTGATGCAGCGGCGTGGAATTGAGGATGGCGGTTGTCTATATGGCGATGACATCGATTAATTGAAGCCAGGCTGCGAAGCCCTCGATTCCACTTTGTTACATCGAGGCTACGGGACTACCTTTTGCTGAATATCTTCGGCGATAATGTGAGTTAGTCATATGCGCGTAAGGTCATCCTACTTAAAAAGCCTAAGGTAACTGTGATGCAGCGGCGTGGAATTGAGGATGGCGGTTGTCTATATGGCGATGACATCGATTAATTGAAGCCAGGCTGCGAAACCCTCGATTCCACTTCGTTACATCGAGGCTACGGGGATCGCCTTTTGCTGAATATCTTCGGCGATAATGTCAGTTAGTCATATGCGCGGTAAGGCCATCCTATGTAAAAAGCCTAAGGTAATTGTGATGCAGCGGCGTGGAATTGAGGATGGCGGTTGTCTATATGGCGATGACATCGATTAGTTGAAGCCAAGCTGCGAAGCCCTCGATTCCACTTTGTTACATCGAGGCTACGGGATCGCCTTTTGCTGAATATCTTCGGCGATAATGTGAGTTAGTCATATGCGGGTAAGGTCATCCTAGGCGTGGAATTGAGGATGGCGGTTGTCTATATGGCGATGGCATCGATTAATTGAAGCCAAGCTGCGAAGCCCTCGATTCCACTTCGTTACATCGAGGCTACGGGATCGCCTTTTGCTGAATATCTTCGGCGATAATGTGAGTTAGTCATATGCGCGTAAGGCCATCCTATGTAAAAAGCCTAAGGTAACTGTGATACAGCGGCGTGGAATTGAGGATGGCGGTTGTCTATATGGCGATGGCATCGATTAGTTGAAGCCAAGCTGCGAAGCCCTCGATTCCACTTTGTTACATCGAGGCTACGGGACTAGCCAGAAAGGCTAAATATCTTCGACGATAATGTCAGTTAGTAATATCCTGTCTCTATCCAGGCGTAAGGCCAAGGTTTTGCAATATAAATTGGTATCGAAGTCGCGGTAGCGCTCGGAAGTGATGATGCGGTTGCTGTCACCGTTGTTTTCGCGGGCGAATAACTGAAAGAAATAAGGCCGCCATGACCAGTTGAAGCCGATTTTGCGTGGATCGGTAAACCAGCGATTTTCGGTGAAATTGAAGTTGGGCGAGATTTGGCGGCCCTCGTTGTCGCACATGTAAAAGCGGGTAATATTACTTTGGGTGAAATTCCACTTGGCCAATTCATTCAGATTAAAGTCGCCTTGTAAGGCATCCTTGAGCTTATAGATCAGATTTTTAGTGGCGTTAACGTTTGCAATGTTTTTTTCGGCTTTGGCTACCGAATTACGGAAAAACTTGCCTGTTAAGGAATTGATGTGTTGTTCATAAAGTGTGGCCGGTTTGAATTCGGCTTCGGCGGCTGAGAATAGATAGCCTTGCATATATTGCGCGCCGCAGGTCAGGCCGAATAAAAACTCATCGTCGGTTTCCACGCCTTCGCAAATAATCTGGCAGCCGGTGCGGGTGCCCAGTCGGGTGAGCATGTGCATAATATCGCTGGCAATACCGCCTTTATTGGCTTTTTTAAATAATTGCATATCAATTTTAATGATATCGGGATGAATCGCCAGCACCCGCTCCAGTTGCGAAGAACCCGAGCCGAAGTCATCCAGTGCCACCCGCAACCCGTGATGCCGGTAGCGTTTGACAATTTCCCGCAATCGGCTCAAATCGGCATGGGCTTCATTGATTTCGACGATGATACGTTGGCGGTCGATATTGATTTGATCCAGTATTTTCAGGGTGGGCAGGGCATTGATCTTGCGCACATTGTCTATCCAGGATGCCGAGATATTGATAGCCAAAAAGCTGTTGTCATCCAGTTCGGCAAATTTTTCCAGAGCCTGACGGCGTACTTGGCGATCCAGCTCCATGCGCTGTTTGGCTTCCAATTTGGGTGAAGCAAACAGCCGGCCGGCAGAGATGATGCGATTATTTTTATCGCGTTGCCGGGCCTGGGCTTCGTAGCCAATGATGCGGCCGCTAGCGACACTGACGATAGGTTGAAAATAAGGAAATAGCTGAAATTTATCTTCCATCTAGGTGGTTTCTCATCTGGATTGTGGCTAAAAACATAAAGCATTGGACTTAAATCGCGAGCGATGCGCCTGTTGGCCATCGGCACATCCTATTTAGGCTATGGTGGTTGCAAGGCATGGTCTATGCGGGCTTAAGTCCATTCCTTATCATACCTGTTTCTGCAAAGATTATGGCAATATGGCAGAATAAGCCCTAAAATGAGGGCATGAATCGGTAACTATTCAGGGTAGCCTCAATGGTGCATTGCCGAATCGAGGCATTATTTAGCAAACGGCTTTGCAGCATCCTGTGGCATTTTTAGGTAACTCTGCTTCGATGTGCCTCGATGCCACTGCGATTGATCGAGGCTACAGGGTTTACTTTTCAATAGGCTGAAAAGTGACATGAATTTAAAAAATGCAAGGCTAAACAGGGAAAAGCCGAAATGAAAAACTTTAGCAAGTCAGATTTGGAGAGAGCTTTAGCTTTATGTAAAGGCGCCTTCATCTCTGCTGCCGCTTTCAGCATGGTGATTAATCTGCTGATGCTGGTGCCATCAATCTATATGTTACAGATTTATGATAGGGTAGTATCAACCGGTAATCAAGCCACCTTGTTGATGTTAACCCTGATCATGTTTGGTTTGTTCGTCACCATGGCCATGCTGGAATGGGTACGTTCACAAATTCTGGTGCGGGTCAGCGCCAAGCTGGAGACTTTACTCAACGAAAGAGTATTTGGTATCGCTTATCAGCAGTCTTTATATAGTGGTGGCCGGGTCACCTCGCAAGCTTTGGATGATTTGACCGGTTTGCGGCAGTTTTTAACCGGCAGCGGTTTGTTTGCCTTTTTTGATGCCCCCTGGCTGCCGTTTTACATCGCTTTAATGTTTGCGTTTCATGCCTGGTATGGCTGGTTTTCGGTGTTGACTGCGTTAAGTTTGGTAGCGATAGCCTATATCAACGAACGCGCCACTGCCAAAATGCTGGAAGATGCCAATAAGGTGGCCGCAGCGGGGCGGGCTCAAGTCAACCGCAATTTGCGTAATGCCGAGGTTATAGAAGCCATGGGCATGTTGCGCAGTGTTCGGCAGCGCTGGTTGAGTACGGCTTATAAAGTGCTGGAGCTGCAGTCTCAGGTTAGCTCCAGAGCGGGTTTGATCGCCGCCGTTTCTAAAATTTTTCGGTTGACCTCGCAATCTTTAATTTTGGCCTTGGGAGCCTATCTGGTTATTGAACGGGAAATTTCGCCGGGTATGATGATAGCAGGTTCCATTCTGCTGGGCCGGGCGTTGGCCCCTATCGATATGCTGATCGGTACCTGGAAAGGCTTTATTAATGCCAGAGGCCAATACCATCGTTTGCAGGAATTGTTGGTGCGGGTTCCGGCCGAAGCTGACAAAATGCCTTTACCGGCCCCACTCGGTACTGTGCTGTTGGAACAGGTGCAAGTTATCCCGCCCGGTGCCAAACTGCCGGCCATCAAGAATTTGAGCATGCTGATAGAGCGCGGTGATATTGTTGGGGTTTTGGGCCCCAGCGGCGCCGGCAAATCAACCTTGTCCAGAGCCTTATTGGGTATTTGGCCGACCAGTGCCGGTAAAATCAGGCTGGATGGGGTAGACGTTTTTGCCTGGAATCGGGATGAACTAGGCCCGTATATCGGTTATCTACCCCAGGACATTGAGTTGTTTGAAGGCAGTATCAGCGAAAATATTGCCCGTTTTGGCGAAATTGACGCCGAAAAAGTGGTTAGTGCCGCGAAAATGGCCGATGTCCATGAACTGATTTTACGGCTGCCGGAAGGCTATGATACTGTGATAGGCGCCAACAGTGGGGTATTGTCCGGCGGTCAGCGCCAGCGTATCGGTTTGGCACGGGCTTTGTACGGTAATCCGGTGCTGGTGGTGCTTGACGAGCCCAACTCCAATCTGGATGAACAGGGTGAAATTGCTCTGGCCAACGCTATGCTGGCCCTGAAAGCCAGCCTAGCCACCGTGATTGTGGTGACGCATCGCAATAATATTTTGGCTCAGGTCGATAAATTGCTGATTCTGAATGATGGTGAGCTGGTGGTTTACGGCAAGAAAGATCTGGTGATTGCCCATCTGCAAAAAAATGCCCCCACACCCGCTGCCGCACCTGCTTAAGCGTTAGTCAACTCCATATTTTTTAACTATGTCTAAGCAAGATCAGTCTCAGCAAAAGCCCCCAGCCATTACCTTATTAACTGATGATAGACCCATCCGTGTAATCGGTTATGTGGTGCTGTTTTTGACGTTAGGGGTGTTTGGCGCTTGGGCCTGTCTGGCCCCTATTGATAGTGCAGCGGTGGCACCGGGTTATGTGGTGGTCAAATCCCATAAAAAGACCGTGCAACACCGCGAAGGCGGCATAGTCAGCCAGTTACTGGTCAAAGATGGCGATGTGGTCAAGGAAGGAGATGCCTTGCTGGTGCTGGATGCCACTGAAAACAGAGCGCTGCTGGAGATGGCGCGAGGGCAGTATATTACCCTGGCGGCGCAATTGGCGCGACTGGAAGCCGAGCGTGACGGCAAAAAAACCATTAATTTCCCGGAACAATTTATCGACCAGAGCGATGCTCGGGTTCTGGAAGCCAGGCAGAGCGAAGAGCACATTTTTGCAGCCCGGAAAAATGCCCACGATGGTGAAATTGCCGTGCTGAAGCAGCAAGTCAGTCAGTTGCAATCCAAGATCGAGGGATTGAAAGGCATGCGTACCAGTAAACAGACTTTGGCTGATTCTTATGCTGAAGAAGTTAAGGATTTACGGGAATTATTAAGCGAAGGCTTTGCCGATAAACTGCGTTTACGGGAACTGGAACGTAACCATGCCAGCAATCTGGGTGATATCGCTTCGATTAATGCCGAAATAGCCGGCAGCGAAATACAGATAGGTGAAACCCGGCTGAAAATTCTGCAACTGGAAAAAAGATTCCAGGAAGAAGTCACGACCAAATACAGTGAGGTACAGGCTAATCTGTATGACATCAATCAACGCCTGTTGACGTCTCAGGACAAGGTGAATAGGGTTGAAATCAAGGCTCCGGTGGCCGGCAGAGTCATGGGCTTGGCGGTACATACTCTGGGTGGGGTAATTGCGCCGGGTTATCCGATATTGGAAATCGTTCCGCAACAGGAAGAACTGGTCATTGATGCTCAGGTGGCGACACTGGATATCGACCGGGTAAGTATCGGCATGGTTGCTGAAGTGCGATTTCCGGTGTTCAAGCAAGCCTTGACTCCTATCATCGAAGGTAAAGTGATTAATCTGTCCGCTGACCGGATTCTGGATGAGAAAACCGGCAATACTTATTACCAGGCTTTGGTGGAACTGACTCCGGAAAGTATTGAGAAAATGCAGCATCTGGAACTGCTGCCGGGGATGCCGGTTGAAGTGATGATCAAAACCGGGGAGAGAACCCTGTTTCAGTATCTGGCTAAACCAATCACAAATGCTTTTGCCCGTGCATTTGTAGAGGATTGATCGGCATGAACACTGCACGACTATGGTTATCACTACAGCGCAGCGGGTGGGTGCTAATGTTGGTGTTGGGCTTGAGCCGACCAGTTTGCGGCGAAGATTTGCTGAGTATTTATCAGCAGGCTTTAGTGTCTGCCCCGGAACTGAAAGCTGCCGGTTTGAAGGTGGCTGTGGGTGAGGCACAAAAAGGCGAAGCTTTTGGGCAGATGTTGCCGCAGGTTAATGGTGTGGCAAACTGGTCGGGGAACGATTTTCACCAAGGCAATTTTGGTCAGACTTATAATGGTACTCGGTATTATGTTTCGTTGACTCAAAGTCTGATGGATTTTGCCAAATACTGGGAATGGCAACGCAGCCGGGAACAGCAGCGCCAGTTTGATGCCGAACAGTTAACGGCTCAGCAATCTCTGTTGTTTGAGGTGGTAAAACGCTATTTTTTGATTCTTGATGCCGAGGAACAACTGGGCTTTATCAAAACTGAAAAACAGTCTACCGAAATCTATCAGCAGCAGATCAATAAGCTGTTTGCCAAGCAGATGACTAAAATCACCGAGGTCTATGAAGTGGAGGCCCGGCTGGATCAGATCAAGGCTGATGAAATTGAAGCGGAAAGTCTGTTATTGACGGCGCGTCAGTCTTTGATGGAATTGACTAATAGTGCTAGCGGCGAGTTGCGGCATTTGCGCGAGGCTATCGAATATAAAGAACTGGATGGCAAGCTGGAGGATTGGCTGGAAGTAGCAAAAAGCGAAAATCCCACCCTGTCGGCCCACCATAGCGCTGTGCAGGCCGCCCAAAACGATGTGGCAGTTAGAAAAGCCAAACACCTGCCGGTTGTCGATTTGCAATTGTATTATTACGACACCGATACCGGTTATCAAAGCGTGAGAACTAATCACATGCAGACCCAGGTGGCGGCATTAAATGTTAACGTGCCGATTTTTTCCGGTGGTGTATTGAGTGAGGCGGTGTCTGAATCGCAAAGTAAGCTGGCCATTGTAAAAGAAGAAAACGAAGCGAAATTACGGGCTTTGATTAAAGAAACCAGCGAAGCCTATACCTTATCCAATGCCAATGCCAAACGTATTGCCGCGGCGCACAGAGCTGTGAGTTCGGCAGCAAAATCGCGGGAAGCCATGCAAAGTGGGTTTAATTATGGGGTTAAAACCATACGGGAAGTGCTGGAGGCTCAACAGGCCGAACTCAAAGCTAAGCGTGATCTGGCTAGAGCTAAATATAATTATATTATTAACCGGGTGCGGTTTTTAAGAGCCATTGGTACCATCAGTGAGGATAATTTGTTGGAGATTAATCATTGGTTGGAAGGTTAGCTTTTGGCTTTTGAGTTGAATTTGGCTGCGAAGCAGCTTATCGTGTGTTTTAGTTTATTGGCTGCGATGATCCTCGATTCCACTGCGTTGCATCGAGGCTACGGGTCGCGATCACAGGCTGCTGCTCGCTCACAGGGTGGCTTTTTAAGTGATTTGGGCAAGTGGCTGCGAAGCCGCTTATCTGTGTGTTTTAGTTTATTGGCTGCGATGATCCTCGATTCCACTGCGTTGCATCGAGGCTACGGGGTGCGATCACAGGCTGGTGCCCGCTACACAGGGTGGCTTTTTAAGTGATTTGGGCAAGTGGCTGCGAAGCCGCTTATCTGTGTGTTTAAGTTTATCGGCTGCGATGATCCTCGATTCCACTGCGTTGCATCGAGGCTACGGGTCGCGATCACAGGCTGGTGCCCGCTACACAGGGTGGCTTTTTAAGTGATTTGGGCAAGTGGCTGCGAAGCCGCTTATCTGTGTGTTTAAGTTTATCGGCTGCGATGATCCTCGATTCCACTGCGTTGCATCGAGGCTACGGGTCGCGATCACAGGCTGGTGCCCGCTACACAGGGTGGCTTTTTAAGTGATTTGGGCAAGTGGCTGCGAAGCCGCTTATCTGTGTGTTTAAGTTTATCGGCTGCGATGATCCTCGATTCCACTGCGTTGCATCGAGGCTACGGGGTGCGATCACAGGCTGCTGCTCGCTCACAGGGTGGCTTTTTAAGTGATTTGGGCAAGTGGCTGCGAAGCCGCTTATCGTGTGTTTTAGTTTATTGGCTGCGATGATCCTCGATTCCACTGCGTTGCATCGAGGCTACGGGTCGCGATCACAGGCTGGTGCCCGCTACACAGGGTGGCTTTTTAAGTGATTTGGGCAAGTGGCTGCGAAGCCGCTTATCTGTGTGTTTTAGTTTATTGGCTGCGATGAGCCTCGATTCGACTGCGTTGCATCGAGGCTATGGTATTTTCCTAGGATGTTTTCTTTAGTTTTCGCTCCAGCCGCCGCCTAAGGCTTTATAAACTGCTGTTAGTGCGGTGGCGGTGGATGTTTCGCTTTGTGCCAATTCGCTTTGATCCTGCAATAAACGTAATTCGGTGTCCAGTACTGTTAAGAAGTCGGTGATACCGGCCTGATAGCGCAAGTGGGCCAGTTGATTGGCTTTTTCGCTGGCTTGAGCGGCTATGGCTAGTGATGAGCGGCGAATCCGGGCCTGATTATAATTAACCAGGGCATTTTCGGTTTCTTCCAGCGCACTCAGTACGGTTTGCTGATACTGGGCCAGGCTGGATTCGGCGCGGGCATCGGCGGCCTTGATGCGGGCATAAACCCTGCCCATATCCAGAAACGCCCAACTGATTTTAGGGCCAAAAGTATCGGTATTGGTACCGGGGCCGGTCATATTGCCCAAACTGTTGGATTCCAACGATAGCGCTCCGACGAAGGTCACGCGCGGAAACAGGTCTGCAGTTGCCACGCCTATGCGGGCAGTGGCCGCCGCCAAAGCCCGTTCGGCGCTGCGTATATCTGGACGGCGTTGCAATAATTGTGCGGGATTGCCGATCTGGATATGGTCTGGTGCTTTGGGCAAAGGCATGGGAGGGGCAAGTTTATCAGACAAGGCGGTCGGGATTTCTCCGCACAATACGCTAAGCCGATGAATGTTGCGGGCAATTGCGGTTTTCAGATCCGGAATGGTGGCGCGGGTGGTTTCCAATTGGGCCAGGGCTCGAGAGGTGTCCAGCTCGGTGCCGCGGCCATTATCCAGTTTTACCTTGGTTAAAGACAAGGTTTCGGCCTGATTCTGGGCATTTCTTTCCGCTACTTCAAGTTGGCGTTGCAGGCCACGCAATTCAAAATAATTACGGGCTGTCTCTGCAATCAGGCTGACCACCACATCCCGCAGTCCGGCATCCAATTGGTCGGTATCATCTTTGGTGGCTTCCACATTACGCCGGACTCTGCCGAAGAAATCCACTTCCCAAAAGGCATCAAAACCGGTGTTGTATAACTCCAAGCCGCGCGGTACATAAGATCGGTTGTTCAAGGCGGACGAGCTGCGGGTGGTTTCGGTGTAATTAGCGTGAGAGCTGATTTGCGGCAACAGATTTAAGCCGGCTTCCAGGTACAAAGCCCGGGCTTCAGCCAGATTAGCGCGCGCGGCTTTTATCTCATAATTATGCTGTGTCGTTTGATTGATTAACTCAGTCAGTTGATTGTCATTGAACAATTTCCACCAGTCCAGTGCTGTATCGGTACTGGAAAATTCAGCATGGTTGCTGTTGGCAAAACTGTCCGGCAAATGGTTTTCCGGTTGTTTATAGTCCGGGCCGACGGCACAGGCGTTTAGCAGCAGACTGCTAAACAATATTGATAAGCTTAAGCTCAAAGGCCGACTTCCGCTAATGCCGGTTATTGGTTTGGTAGTGATAACGCTCATAAATGATTATCCCCTGCAGAAGGTGCTTCGGCGATATTGGGTTGGATGCGGCGTTTGCTGCTCAGACGTTTAGCCAGGGATTCTATGGTGACAAAAAATACCGGGGTTAACAGCAGGCCGAATACGGTAACACCTATCATGCCGCTGAACACAGCTGTACCCAATACCTGGCGGGATTCCGAGCCGGCCCCGCTGGCAATGACCAAGGGAAACACGCCCATGATAAAAGCAAACGAGGTCATCAGGATGGGCCGTAACCGGATTTTGGCGGCTTCCACAGCAGCAGCTCCGGCACTGATGCCGGTTTCATGACGGCGTTTGGCAAATTCGACGATCAAAATCGCGTTTTTACTGGCCAGACCCACCAACACAATAAAACCGATCTGGGTAAAGATATTATTATCCAAACCACGTATCCAAATGCCGGTCATGGACGACAGAATACACATAGGCACAATCAAAATGACCGCAAACGGCAAAGCCCAGCTTTCGTATTGAGCTGCCAGGGCCAGAAACACAAAAATCACACTTAGCGGAAATATCAGAAAGGCGACATTACCGGCCAGCACCTGCTGCAGGGTGATTTCAGTCCATTCAAAATCGAAGCCAGGCGGCAGTTCTGCGCTCAACAATTTATTCATGGTCTCAATGGCATAACCTGAGCTGAAGCCGGGCAGGGTAGCACCATTAATTTCCGCTGCCGGATACATATTGTAGCGGGTGATTTTATCCGGGCCGCTGATTTCCCGGACATCGGCAATGGCTTCCAGCGGCACCATGCCGCCTTGCAGGTTTTTGGTTTTCAGTTTGGCAATATCTTCGCTTTGCATCCGAAACTCGGCATCTGCCTGCGCTACCACCTGATAACTGCGGCCAAATGTATTAAAGTCATTGATATACAATGAACCCAAATAGACTTGTAAGGTATCGAAAACCTGTTGCAAAGGCACATTCATGGATTTGGTGCGAGTACGATCCACATCCACAAATAATTGCGGCACTCCCGCTCTAAAGGTGGTGAACAAACCGACCAGACCCGGCTGCTGATTACCCTTGGCTATCATTTCGGCAGTGACTTTTTGCAATTCGCCTATCCCGGCATTGGTGCGGTCCTGAATTTGCAGTTTAAAACCACCCACTGAACTCATGCCTCTGATCGGCGGCGGCGCAAACACGGCAATTCTGGCTTCGGGAATGGCAGCCAGGCGTTGATTCAGCGTTTTGATAATCGCATTGGCGGACAATTCCGGATGCCCAGACCGTTCTGCAAACGGACTCAAAACCGCAAACATGGTGGCCACATTGGATTGACTGGCGCCAGTCAGCACCGACCAGCCGGCATATTCGTTGCCATGAGCAACACCGGGTGTAGACATCAAGATCTGATTGGTTTGCTGTACCACTTGTTGAGTACGGCTTAAAGAGGCCGCATCCGGTAATTGGGCGTATAAAATCAGATAGCCTTGATCCTGATCAGGAATAAATCCGGTCGGCACTTTTTCAAAAGCCAGAAAGTTCAGGCCGACCAGGCCGGCATAAATTACCAGCACAGATACTGTCATGCGTATCAGTCGACTGACCAATTGAGAATAACCTTGACTCAGTCGGTCAAAAAAACGGTTAAAGCGTCTGAAAAACCAGCCGAACAGCTTATCAATCCAGCGGCTGAAAATATCCTGGTCGCCATGCGCTCTATCCAGCAGCAAAGCGCATAAGGCCGGGCTTAAGGTTAATGAGTTGAAAGCCGATATGATGGTGGAAACCGCGATGGTCAAGGCAAATTGCTTGTAAAACGCCCCGGATACCCCGGTAATAAATGCCGTGGGTAAAAATACCGCCACCAATACCAGGGCCGTGGCGATGATGGGGCCAACCACCTCGTGCATAGCCAAGCGGGTGGCTTCGCGCGCGCTCAAACCTTCGGCTATATGGCGCTCGACATTTTCCACCACCACGATGGCGTCATCCACCACAATGCCTATTGCCAGCACCAGACCGAATAATGACAAAGTATTTAATGACAAACCCAATGCAGCCATCACCGCAAAAGTGCCGATCAGCGATACCGGAACTGCCAGTAGTGGAATCACCGCTGCCCGCCAGTTTTGCAGGAAAACGATAACCACTAATACAACCAACAGCAGTGCTTCAAACAAGGTTTCTATTACCGCATCGGTGGATTGCTCGACAAACATTACGGTGTCATACACCGCTTTATAGTCCATACCGTCCGGAAAATGGGTTTTCAGTTTTTCCATTGCGGCAATGACGGCTTTTTTGGTATCCAGCGCATTAGAGCCGGGCAATTGGAATAAGGCCAGACCTACCGTGGGTTCACCGTCCAGATATAAGCCGGAGTTATAATCTTTGGCACCCAGTTCAATGCGAGCCACGTCTTTCAGGCGGGTAATTTCGCCATTACCGCCTTGCTTAATGACAATATCGGCAAATTGTTCTGGGCTGGTCAAGCGGCCCAAGGTGCTGACTGTATACTGGAATTCGACATTGCCCTGGGTGGGTTGTTGACCCACCACGCCGGCGGCCACCTGAACGTTCTGTTCCCGCACTGCCTGCACCACCTCTGAAGCTGTGAGATTGCGGGCGGCGATTTTTTCTGGATTCAGCCACAGCCGCATACTGTAATCGCGGGCACCAAATACTAAAATATCGCCGACACCCGGTAATCTGGCTAAAGTGTCCTTAATTTGCAGTAAAGCGTAATTGCTTAAATAAATGCTGTCGTAGCGTTTGTCGGGAGAAATCAGGTTTACCACCAGACTTAAATCCGGGCTGCGTTTTTTAACGCTGATACCCTGACGTTTCACCTCATCCGGCAAACGCGGTTCGGCCAGAGCCACCCGGTTTTGCACCAAGACTTGAGATTTGTCCAGGTTAGTGCCGGGTTTAAAAGTAATCGTTAGCGCCATTACCCCGCTATTAGTGGATTGCGAAGACATGTACAGCATATCTTCCACCCCATTTACTTCCTGCTCGATTGGGGTGGCAACTGTTTCCGCCACCACTTGAGCATTTGCCCCCGGATAGGTAGTGGTAACCACTACCGTAGGCGGGGCTATCTCTGGATATTGGGCGATCGGTAAGCCCAGCAGCGCTAGTCCGCCGACCAGTACAATAAGAATAGACAGTACCGCTGCGAAGATCGGTCTATCAATGAAAAAATTGGTAAATTTATCCATGCCTGTCAGACTCCCAGCTATTTGCCAAGCGTGATTTTTTCGGGATTGACCTTGCTGCCGGGTTTAAGCTTTTGCAGACCGTCTATCACCACCCAATCATTGGCCTGCAGTCCGGCACTGATGACCCGCAAGTCGCCGATATGTGCACCTGCAGAAATTTTGCGGTACTCCACCTGATTATCCTGATTGCTGACCCAGACAAAGCTTTGCGCCTGATCGGCACTAATGGCTCGATCAGGAATCAGTAATGCCGGATAGGGCGCACTGGCTCTTACCCGTAACCGGGCAAAAAAGCCGGGGCTGAGTAATTCGTCGGGATTGGTGAATACGGCGCGTAAGGTGACAGTACCGGTGGCGGTATTTTCCCGTGGTGCGACATAATCAATAAAACCGTGATGCGGATAATTTTGCTCATCAACAACCTGCAATTCTACCGGCGTACCCTTAAGTTCAGCATTGTGGGCAGATTTTACCGCCTGGCGACGATACTTCAGTACGGATTGCTCGTCGGCATCCACATACACATAAACCGGGTCAATAGAAACGATATTGGTTAACACTGTCGTATCGCCGCCAGTAACCAAATTGCCGGCGGTGATCTGTTCCCGGCCAATACGGCCGCTGATGGGCGCCCTTATTTCACAATAATCCAGATTGATTTTGGCACTATAGACATTGGCTTCGGCGGAGGCCACTGATGCAGCTGCTTCGCGTAAGCCTTTGCTGCGACCATCAAACTCTTCAGTTGAAATGGCTTTTTCCCGGTACAGGGTATCAGCACGCTGTAAATCGTTTTTGGCCAATTCGTATTTTGATTTGGCACGCTCCAGTTCTGATGCGGCAAAGTTCAGCTGAGCTTTATAGGGTTTGGGGTCAATTTCAAACAACAGATCGCCTTTTTTGACTTTGGCACCGGCAGTAAAGTTTACCTGCTCCAGGTGCCCGCCAATTCTGGCGCGGACATCCACGGCATTGACCGCTTCCACTCTGCCGGTATACTCATCCCATTCGATGGTATCGCGGCTTAGTGGTTGAGCAATTTTTACCAGTGGTTCGGGGGCTTTGCCCGGGGCGGGATTGGCTGAGCCGGCTTTGTCGCAGGCTGTTAAACCTGCAGACAAGCTGATTACCAGCAGACTTGGCCAGGCGTAAGCCGTGAACCGGGAGGCGGATTTTGCAAACAGATTGATTTTGGATAATACGGGGAGAGCGAGCGGTTTTGCCATTTTATTAGCACCTCAGGCTGTTGGTTAAAATGGTAATATGAATTACCGTTGAGTCTACGTTATTATTAATAGTTAAGTCAACAAGTTTTGAGAGTATTTCAACATGGTTAAATGCGGACGCCCATGCAAAGGTGACGAGCAATTGAGTAGAGATCGTTTACTGGATTCCGCCCGGCAATTATTTTTGGAATACAGTTACGGCAATCTGACTATGGAAACCATAGCCAAAGATGCCCATGTATCTTTAAGAACTATTTATAGTCAGTTTGGCGGCAAGGCCGGTTTGTTTGGGGCGGTCATCAGACGCTATAGCGATCAGTTTGTCGGTACTCTGGCTCGGGATAAACCTCTGGAGGAAGCTTTGCTGACTTTTGCCAGGCAATTTTTGCAAAGTATGACTCTGCCCGAGATTATTCGGATTCGGGCTATTCTGATTGCAGAATCGCCTCGCTTTCCCGAATTGGCGCTACAGTTTTATGAACAAGGGCCCAGGCGTACGCTGAATTATCTAGCTGAGTTCTTCAAATTTCAGCAGGCTGCCGGCCGAATTGCTCCTTTTGATGCTGAATTTCTGGCCGAACAATATCTAAGTTTGCTGCGCGGTGAACAATATTACCGTTTGCAGCTGGGTCTGGAATTACCGCCCTGTGACGCCAAGATTTGTGATCTGGCGGAGCAAGCCACCCAATTGTTTTTGCACGGCTGTCTATTAGCGACACCTACCGATAAAACAGCACCATAAGCAGCCGTTTTTTCAGTTTTGGAAACTTCAGCAACAATGATTGTCTAGGAAAGGATATTGACGGTTAGGCTGGCCGTTATTACTACTTTTAATCTATGCAGGTACATCAACATGATCAAGCGCTATACCCGCTTTAGCGATATTTCTGTGAGTGAAAAAATACTCAATACTGTTTTTTTGCTAACCATAGGCCTGGGTTATCTGATGGCCTTGATCAATATGTATTACACCCATCAGGGCCGAGACGGCAAACCGGGGGTGTCCATAGAAGATATTATGATCCTCTATCACGGTTCGGCCCATCAGACCCGGTTAGGTTCTGCCATTAACGGTATCATGGAGCCGAATTTAAGTTTTAAGTCCGATAAGGAAGTGATTTTAAAATGGATACATGAGGGTGCTGATGAATCCGGGTATCAGCAAACGATTGCGCCTATTTTAAATCGCGATTGTATTGTTTGCCATACCCCGGCCGTTAATCCGGCGTTGCCGGATTTAACCAGCTATCAAGGGGTTGCCGCTGTTGCCCATGCCGGCGGTGCATCGGTGCCGGCCTTGGTGCGGGTTTCACATATCCATTTGTTTGGTATCGCTTTTATCTTGTATTTTATTGGTAAGATATTTCTACTGTGTGACATTAATATCTATGTCAAGCGGATTGCGGTAGTGATCCCGTTTTTGGCCATGTTGTTTGATGTGATGTCCTGGTTCATCACTAAGTGGTTTGCCGGTTTTGCCTATGTTGTGGTGTTAAGCGGCGCCTTAATGGGGATTTCGATGAGTATTCAGATTATGCTGAGCATTTATCAGATGTGGTTTTATCGCCCGACCGGGCGGAGCAGTCGTTATTTAAGGCGTAATGTGTCAGATACCGCAAAGTCCCGGAAACAGCGCCTGTAGGCCTTTGGCAATAAACTCCACCGCAATTGAAGCCAACAACAAGCCCATGACCCGTGTCACCACATTCATGCCGGTGTGGCCCATTACGCCGGCAATTTTCGGGGCAGTGAGTAAGACAGCCAATACCAGACTGGCTACCGAGAAAATCACTGCGGTAACCAGCAGGTAATGAGACCAGGATTGCTGGGAATGGGCGTAGACAATAATCGTGCTGATTGCTCCCGGTCCGCTCAATAGAGGAATGGCTAACGGCACCACGGCTACTGAATCTCGCTCATATGATTCGGCCAGTTCTTCGGGGGTATGCCGGGAACGGTCATGAGTGGCATACATCATGGAAATACCCATCAATAACACCAGAATACCGCCTGCCACCCGGAAAGAGGCCAGACTGATACCCAGTAAATGCAGAATCGGTTCGCCAACCACTAGCGCAAAGAGCAATACAGTTGCCACCGATGCCGCGCAGATAAAAGCAATGTGTTTACGTTCCAGGGCTGGGCGGTTTTCGGTCAGGGCGATAAAGGTAGGAATCACGCCGATGGGATTAACTACGGAAATTAAACCCGCTGAAAGCTGTAGATATTCGTTCCAGTGCAGCATATTGGTATGGTTGGGGGGAGGAGCTGTTTATTATAGGCTATGTTGGCGATAAGCCGTGGAAACCACTCAAATAGCCGTGCTAACAATAAATCTTAGGCTTCTTGCCACATGAATGATTTGTAGTTTGTCTGGAATCGGTTTGCATTGTTCTGTTGAGCCCTATGATGGTATTAAAAATGTCATAAGCCCTCCCAAACCCTGGCTAATTGTCGATGTCCGTGTCGGATTTTGTTGTGATTGAATAATAAATTACATATATATCATATTGATATATATGTAATTTTTTTGTAATTTGGATCTGGATTGAAATTTGCTTAAAAATAAAGTAATGACTCAGCGTTATGTTGCTGATCCTTTTTAAAATCAATAGTTAGCTTTGAATGATGTGCTGCACTGCGTTTAGCACATCCTACAACTAGCTGTTTTTTAAAAGGATACTTGGACGCTTAATAGTTACAAAACAACAAGACTGTCTAGTCTGATCCGGCAATTTCTATCATAGGTGAATTATGAGCAAAATCGGCATATTTTTCGGCACAGATACCGGAACCACGCGGCTGGTGGCTAAAAAAATTTTCAGCCAGTTGGGTGAGGAACTGGCGGATAAACCCAAAAACATCAATCGCACCAGTCCTGCCGAATTATTGCAATATGATGCCTTGATCTTAGGTACCCCTAGTTATGGCATCGGTGATTTACCGGGGTTGGTCACTGGTTGTCAGGAAGCCGGCTGGGCCGAATTTGCCCCTTATCTGGATGGTGTGGATTTAAGCGGCAAGCGGGTGGCGCTATTCGGTTTAGGTCACCAGGAGCGCTATGCTGATCGGTTTGCCAGTTCCTTGATTCATCTGTATGCCTTGTTTTATGGTAATGGTGCCAAAATCATCGGGCGCTGGAGTACGGATGGTTATGAGTTTAAGCATTCAGCAGCCATCGTTGATCAGCAGTTTGTTGGTTTGGTTATTGACCAGCGTAGTCAACCAGCATTAACCGATGGCCGTATTGAAAGCTGGTTAAGCCAGATTACGCCACAACTATTGCCGCAATTAGCCCAGGCTGCCTGATGATAGCGGAAAATCCAGTTGAAACGGACTTAACCCCGCTGGCCGATTGCAGTGCGTGCCGGTTTCAGGACACTTTGTTGGCCCAGGGTAAGTGCCTGCCGGGTGATTACTGTGTGTCAGCGCAAAGTGGCCGACAAATAGACCGCTTTTTTCGCAACAATCCGGGTTTTGCTGTGGATTATGTTCAGGATCCATTCTGGGAACGCCGGGCTATCGCTGCGCGTTATTTGCCTACCAATCGGCTGCAAGCCATGCTTAACGATCCGGATGAGGCGGTACGCCGGGTATTGGCGTATCGGGTACCCTTGGAATGGTTGCTGAGCTTAAGTCAGGATAGCGACCGTGAAGTGCGTATTACTGTAGCTGACCGGCTCCCGGCTGAACAGCTGGAATTGATGGCTAACGACTCTGATTATCTGGTGCGGGTATATGTTGCCAAACGCTTGCCGCAAGGCCGGTTATTCCGGCTGGTGGCTGATCCCGATAATCAGGTGCGCCGCGCCGTGGTGGAGCGTATCCCTAGCGTTAGTTTGGGGCTGATGGTGCATGATGCCGAAGTGGGTATCCGCCGTATTGTGGCCCAGCGTATGGAAATCGAAGATTTGGCCTTATTGAGTCAGGATAGTGACTGGACTGTGCGTTACGAGGTGGCGTTGCGGGCGGGTATGGCTTTGCTGGATGAGTTGCTCAACGACTCTGAAGAGGATGTGCGTTTGTTAGCAGCAGAACGTAAATTAAGTTTGATGGCGGAGGAGGCCAGTCATGGAAACTGATTATATCGTCGGCTTAACCTATGCCGACCGCTTACGCCTGGTTACCGAGGCTCGCCATCAAGCCTTGACTGTCTGGCTCAATTCCGAACCAATTTCGTTGACCTCATTGATGGGGCCGATGAGCGATGGTCCGGAATGGCCGGCGGGTGCCGCCTGGCTGGCTGCTCGTCGTCATGGTGTACCCTGTATTATTTCCGATGGTTTATCCGATCCTTTTGTTGAGCGTGACAAACCTGAAATCGGCCTGGGCATGGAAGTTTTTGTGGAAAGCCCGGATGTCGATATTCCCGCCCAGGCTTCGGCAGCCAAGTTGGCCGATACCTGGATGTTTCCGTTGCTGGCGGAAATTAGCCATACCCTGGCCGGTTATCCGCGTCTGGGCGAGAAGCTGCTGGCCGGCGAGTTGCTGTCTTTGGAGTTTAATATCGAACATATCAAGGATGGCCGAGGCCGGGTCGGGGCATTACTGAATTTGCCTGGTAATTATGCCCAGCATTTGGATTTACCCTGTGGTTCAGTCCGGTTGGTGCCGGCTACCTTGCTGACCGTGGCCGAGCTTAGATTCTTGCGCGGTAAGGGTTCCAGTGGCAGGCAGATACTTGCTGAACAACTCATATCGGCGGGTTACGGATATGTTTCCTATCTGCATCGGCCATCTCTGTATTAAGCGGTGTCATTATGTACGATGCTCAGCAAGTTTCAGCCTGGTTAGTGAGCAATGGATTTTCGGCTGATCAAGCCTTAATACCTAATAGCCAGGGTGACTATGCCTTGATTCTGGCTGCCCGTTGCAGTCGAGCCGATGTGCTTTGTTATTTATTGGCGCAGGGGGCTGAACTGGATGTTATTGACCCCTATGGCAATAACGCTCTGTGGGCCGCTTGTTTCGCTGATGCTCTGGCTTGTATCGACATCCTGCTCCAGGCCGGTATCGGCATAGATTTCCAAAACCCCAGTGGCGCGACAGCGTTGATCTATTCGGCATCAAGCGGTAAACACCAGGTGGTAGCTCACTTGCTGCAAGCGGGTGCCAATCCTTTATTAACCACTCAGGATGATTTTAGTGCGCTGGATTTGGCGGCGAATCGAGCGTGTTTGCAGTTATTGCGTAAGCAAAAAGCTGAGGCATAAAGATCGTCATATTCAAGTTCATCCGGTAGGTTAATTCGTTGCGGCATGGAAGCTGGATGCCATTTTTGGATGATGATTTCTTATAATCTGGAAGGGTGTTGTCTGATGCTTGCCATTATGTATACCCACAATTAGGCCGTTGTAAATGGGTTTTAACCATTTTAGGCGGTGTTTTTTAGGTATTTTTTAATATTTTTTGGCTATTTTTACAATGTTTATTTTTTGGGCATAAAAAAACCGCTATTGTAAGCGGTTGTTTTTGATGGCTTTCCATGGAGGCTGCGACCGGAATCGAACCGGTATATACGGCTTTGCAGGCCGCTGCATAACCATTTTGCTACGCAGCCATCGCGGATAAATAAAAAAGCCGCGATACTACGCGGCTTTTTTAAATTTTGGAGCGGGAAACGAGATTCGAACTCGCGACCCCAACCTTGGCAAGGTTGTGCTCTACCACTGAGCTATTCCCGCGTTGCTGATTATTCGACTATTATACGTCCTGAAATCTTTTTGTCAACAGTTATTGCAAATTAATTGCCAGCGCCCAGCCTTTTTTGCCTTCACACTCGCCACCCAGCATTTCTACTTCAACAAACACATCTTTTTTGCCGTAAGCATCTTGAGATTGGGTTACTTTTACCGGTGTGCCTTGCAGAATATGTTTGCAGCCGCCTTCACGATCATTTTCTTCGGTATCGTCATAAGCCGCCATTGAGCCAGGTACTGCGACCAGACGAATGGTGGCATTATTGTCGTAAGCATTGGGGCTTTTCAAGACATAGTTTTGGCCGATAACGACTGGTTTGGCTTGGTGAACCGGTAATTTTGCATCTGAGCCACCGCTAAATACAAAAATCAGAATCAATAACACTACGCCGCCTATCGCGCCGTAGAATACTTTAGGATTCGATTGTTGCAGTGCCAAAAATCCGGCTAAAGCGCCACCGGCACCAGCCGTGACGGCTTCAGCTGCTGGCGGTGTGCTGCTGGCAGCAGGCGCTACTGGCTCGGTAGGTGGGGTTGGCTCAACGGGTTTCACTGCCTCTGGCTGATCGGATGTTCCTGTTTCGTTGTTATTTTCATCAATACTCATGCGATTTATCCTCTTAAACTAGTTATTATTATGCAGGAACAATAAAGTTACCACGCTGGACGAACTTTTCAAGCATTCATTTTACAAATAATTTCGCTCAAGTGCATAAAATTGCTGTTAACTGTGGGTACAGCAGCTCGGCAATGGCTGTTGGTTGGTCTGTCATAAGCCCATACGCTTTGGGCTGAGTAAGCAAATAATGCTCTGCAGTTCATCGGTTCAATCACAAAATTGTCGCATCCGCAGCTGAAAGGCTGGTATCCGGCTGAGCTTTATAATAGGCACAATTTTAGAGTGGGTTATAATGGTCAGGTGGGCTGGATAGACTGAATTCAGCTTATCCCGGCTTAAGCCACTTTAAACAGACTGCCTGATAATTATTTGCCTGCGATGCCCGATATTTCCCGCTATGGTCACAGTACTAATCTGATCGGCATTGCTACCCACTGTCTGGCTAGTCAGGTGTTTAATGAAAATCCGCTGCCGCTGCATATTGCCGGTACCCGCGAATCCGCATCCGGTTTGTTTGAGTATTTAAATAAGCAAACCAGTCGTCTGGATTGTGGGCGAATTTTTCAGGACTATATGTATGATGTGTTTGGCTGTGAAGCTGATCCGGCGTTGCCGGCTGGCCGATCCGGCCCGCATCGTTATCGTAATAGCTATTTAAGGTTGATCCAGGATTGGGGTTTGGATTCCAATAATGCTCAGGGCGCTGTTTTTAAAGGCTGGGTGGAAAGCCGCTTTGGCTTGTTTCCCAGTTATCATAAACAGCGCTTGACCAGTTTTAATAATGTTTACTGGACCAGCTATATCGCCGAAAAAATGCATAGCCGCTATCACAATAATTGCATTTATATGCAACTGGATTTGCTTTATGAATTTTGCCAGTGGTTTATTGAGCATTTTCATTATCCGGCAGCCAGGCATAAGACCCTGTTTCGCGGCGTTAATAGTCTGGCTGAGGATGATATTATCCAGGCCGCCGGGCCAGACAAAGTCCTGCGTTTTAATAGTCTGGTGTCGTTTACCGATAGGCCCAGCATTGCCAGTGAATTTGGCAGTTATATTTTGGCGGTTGAAGTGCCGATGGTAAAGTTGGTGTTTTTTAATGACTTGTTGCCGCATCATGCTTTACGCGGTGAATCCGAATATCTGGTTATCGGTGGTGATTACCGGGTTAAAGTGCTGCTCTGACAGGAGTATTATGCTGAAACAGCCGTTATGGGATAGAGCTTTGGCTGCGTATCTGGGGTTTGCCTGTGGTGATGCTCTGGGCGCAACGGTAGAGTTTTTAAAGCCGGCTCAAATTCAAACCCGTTATGGGGTGCATCAGGATATTATTGGTGGTGGCTGGCTGGGTTTGGCAGCCGGGCAGGTGACTGACGATACTCAAATGGCGCTGGCGCTGGGTCAGGCCATCATAGATCGGCAGGGCTGGCATATTGCCACTGTTGCCGACTATTTTTTGAACTGGATGAACAGCAATCCGCCGGATATTGGTAATACGACCCGGCGTGGCATCTGCCGTTATCGGGACAGCGGCGAACTTTTTGGAGTGTTGCGGGCTGACGATGCCGGTAATGGGGCTTGTATGCGCAATCTGCCGGTGGTGCTGTTTACCCTGCAGCAGCCGCAAAATTTTATTGATTACACTATCCAGCAGAGTCATATTACTCACCATCACCCGGCTGCGGATGCTGCTACTTTATGTTTGGGGTATATGCTGCAAGCTTTGTTGCAAGGCGCGAGTCCGGCAGTGTGTCTGGCCCATGTTGACCAGTTGCTGGGTCAATATCCGGAATTTGCCTATCAGCCTTATCCGGGCCGGGCCTCAGCCTATATCGTCCATACCGTGCAATCCGTACTGCATTACTTTTTTAGCACGGATAGTTTTGAAAGCTGTGTCATTGCCACAGTCAATCAGGGTGAGGATGCAGACACCACTGGTGCTTTGGCGGGCATGTTGGCAGGTGCTAAATACGGATTGTCAGCAATTCCACAGCGTTGGTTGCAACAATTGGATCAGCAAGTTGTAACGCAAATCCAGGCGCAAACCCTGGCGCTGTTGCAGTTGGCGCAGCTGTCTCAAGCAGGGGCGTATAATTCTTGACCAAATTACTAGGTTTAGTCATAATCATGATTCCTAACAGTTGTATGAAGAGATAGCTATGTCACAACCTATTGTTTTTTCCGATAGTGCCGCTCATAAAGTGGCGGGTTTAATTCAGGAAGAGGGCAATGATAACCTCAAACTTAGGGTCTATATTTCCGGGGGCGGTTGCTCCGGCTTTCAATATGGATTTACCTTTGATGAAGAGGTTAACGAAGACGATACCCTGATCGAAAATGGTGGTGTTACCGTATTGATTGACGCGATGAGTATTCAGTATCTGAATGGTGCGGAGATTGATTACAAAGAAGATATTTCTGGTTCGCAATTCGTGATTCGTAATCCAAACGCAAGCACGACTTGTGGTTGCGGATCATCTTTTTCAGCCTGATAAGGGGCTGTTGCCGGGATAAATCCCGCCTAATATCACGGGTGCAGTTGCGCCCGTGACGCTACAAATATTGCCGGCTGATTGATGCAGGCTTTGTCTGGCCAGCCAGGCAAAAGCCATCGCTTCGACATGATCAGCCGCTATACCCAGGCCGGCAGTCGTTGTCACCGCCCCATCCAGATTTTGCCCCAGTGCTGTCATCAAGCCCTGATTGTAAGCGCCGCCGCCGCACACCAGGCTTAATTCGGTTTGCGGCGCATAGCGGCGGATCGCGTTGCTGATGCTGTCGGCGGTTAATTGGACTAAAGTGGCTTGCACATCGACCGGCTTAACTCCGGAAAAGCCAATCAGTTTGCGTTCCAGCCAGTCTGCGCAGAAATATTCTTTACCGGTACTTTTGGGTGGCGGCAATTGGAAATAGGCATCATCATGCAGCACAGCCAGCAGATCGGTCTGAACCTGGCCGCCAGCTCCCCAGGCGCCGGCCTGATCATAAGGCTGTTGCAAGTGGCGTTGACACCAGTAATCCAGAAATACATTGCCGGGTCCGGTATCAAAACCGCTGATCGATTTGCCGTCCAGCACGGTAATATTGGCAATGCCGCCGATATTGATCAGGGTGCGGGCCTGCCCGGCATCGGCAAATACCGCCTGATGAAAAGCCGGAACCAGTGGTGCACCTTCGCCGCCCACCGCTATGTCGCGGCGGCGCAAGTCGGCAATTGTGGTAATGCCGGTAAGTTGGGCAATGCGGTTTGGATCGCCGATTTGCAGGGAAAAGCCGTCAGGTGCTGCTGGTGCGTGATAAACGGTTTGGCCGTGGCTGCCAATTGCTTGGATGTTGCTGGCCGAAATACCGGCTTTAGCCAGCAGTGCCAGAGCAGTTTCGCCGAACAACCGGCCCAACTGGCTGTCTAACTGGCCGTAAGCCAATAAACTGACCAAGGTATCGGGGCGGCTGATAGCCTGAATGTTGGCTTTTAGGGTGTTGTCGAAAGCTTGATAGAAAAAATCCACCAGTTGCGGTTGGCCGCTCTGGAAATCCACCAGAGCCGCATCAATGCCATCCATGCTGGTGCCGGATATTAAACCTATATAGAGTTCGGGCATGGGCGGCTTACCTGTTTATGCATTAATAGTTGAAAAGCCCATTGGATTTTTGCTGAATCAGCTATTAAGGCCACCATAAATATTATTGCTGAGCGACTTGTACTGTGCCTTTGGCTTGCTGTAACTGTGCCAACAGGTTCTGGCTTTGCACTTTAAACTTGGCCAGCAGGTTTTTATCCATCGGCATGGAATGCGGCAATTTTACTGTGACAGGGTTAACGTGCTGGCCACCGATTCTGAACTCATAGTGCAGATGCGGGCCAGTAGCCAGACCGGTGCAGCCGACATAGCCAACCACATCACCCTGCTTAATCTGGCTGCCGACTTTATGCCCGGCTTTAAACCCGGATAAGTGAGCATACAGAGTAGAGTATTTGTCGCCATGTTCAATTTCTACCACATTGCCGTAGCCGTTTTTCTGGCCATGAAACACAATTTTGCCGTCACCTGTGGTTTTAACCGGTGTGCCGGTCGGTGCTGAATAATCCACGCCTTTGTGAGCGCGGATGGTATGCAAAATCGGGTGTTCGCGATGCAAATCAAAATGAGAGCTGATCACGGCAAAATCCATCGGGGTTTGTAAAAAGGCTTTACGCAAACTATTGCCTTCCGGTGTGTAGTAACCGGAACCACCTTGGCCGTCTTCAAAGCGGATGGCGGTGTAGGCTTTACCCTGGTTGATGAATTCCACTGCCAAAATATCGCCGGTATCGAATTCTTTGCCTTCTACAAACAGTTTTTCGTAAACCACGGTAAATTGGTCGTCGGTTTTTAAGTTCAGGGCAAAATCAATATCCCAGGCAAAGATGTCGGCCAGTTTTAAGATCAGTTTTTCCGGTAAGCCGGCTTGTTTGCCGTCTTCAAACAGTGATGATTTAATATTGGTTTTAACGCTGGCAATTTGGGTGTCGATTTTTTTGCTTAATAGCTGTACGTCAAAATCCTGATCATGACGGGTGGCGATCAGGGTTTCAAAAGGGTTTTTAATATAGGTCAACTGCTCCAGTTCGCCGGAGGCGTTAACGGTGGCCACTACATCGCGGCCTGGCTCAACATCGGCAAACATTTTGCCGGTTGCGTTGGCATGGATAATTTTGTGCAAATCTTCCCGGCTTAAATCCAGTTGGGAGAAAATGCTGGACAGGTTTTCGCCTGATTTAACCGTATGCTCCAAATCTTCCGAAATATCGTCTGCGGCAATATCCGCTATTTGGGGTTGTGGAGCAGGTTCTTTATAGTTGGTGTATTGGTTGATCTTGGCTGAGATTAAACGGTCTTGTTCCAGGTTTTTGGTTTCTTCAAAAGTCTTATGCGGGATAAGACCGTAGCTTGCGCCGGCGGCGGCCACAGTAAAGGCCCCGACCAGC